>NZ_LLWH01000127.1 GCF_001411475.1 Pseudomonas endophytica
ACTGCTGGCGGAAGTAGTCGTACGGCGTGCGAACACGCTGGGACAGCACGGCCATTGGCGTGTCATCGCCCATGGAGCCGACGGCTTCGTAGCCTTGTTCACCCAGCGGGCGCAGCACTTGGTCGCGCTCTTCGAACGTGACCTGATACATCTTCATGTATTGCTTGAGCTGATCGACGTCGTAAAACGCAGAGCCGTGATCGTTGTCTTCGATGGTGGCTTGAATGCGCAGCGCATTCTTACGCAGCCACTGCTTGTACGGGTGGCGCGACTTCAAGCGGTTGTCGATGGAGTCGGTATCCAATACCTGACCGGTTTCGGTGTCGACCGCCAGAATTTGCCCTGGGCCAACGCGACCTTTGGCAATAACGTCTTCAGGCTTGTAGTTCCACACGCCGATTTCCGAGGCGATGGTGATGTAGCCATTGGCGGTCGTGACCCAGCGCGCCGGGCGCAGGCCATTACGGTCGAGCAAACAGACCGCGTAACGACCGTCGGTCATCACCACGCCCGCCGGGCCGTCCCACGGTTCCATGTGCATGGAGTTGTACTCATAGAACGCCCGCAGGTCGGGGTCCATGGTTTCAACGTTCTGCCACGCCGGTGGAATCAACATGCGCACGCCACGGAACAGGTCAATGCCGCCGGTGACCATCAACTCCAGCATGTTGTCCATGCTGGAGGAGTCAGAACCCACGCGGTTAACCAGCGGGCCGAGTTCTTCTAGGTCGCCGATCAGGTCATTGGCAAACTTGGTGCGACGCGCCTGCGCCCAGTTACGGTTGCCGGTAATGGTGTTGATCTCGCCGTTGTGGGCGAGAAAGCGAAACGGCTGGGCCAGCGGCCATTTCGGCAAGGTATTGGTGGAGAAGCGCTGGTGAAACACGCAGATTGCGGTTTGCAGGCGCTCGTCACTAAGGTCTGGATAGAAGGCGGTCAAGTCCGCCGGCATCATCAGCCCTTTATAAATGATGGTTTTGTGCGAAAAGCTACAGATGTAGTGATCGGTGTCAGCGGCGTTAGCCACCGACGAACGACGACGGGCGCTGAACAGTTTGATCGCCATGTCCTGATCGCTCAGGCCATCGCCAGCGATGAACACTTGCTCAATTTGTGGCAAACGCTCGAGCGCCAGACGACCCAGTACGCTGGTATCAATCGGAACTTTACGCCAGCCAACCACTTGCAAGCCCGCCGCGAGAATTTCGCGGTTCATGTGTGTGCGGGCCGCTTCAGCCTTGATCGGGTCTTGGTTAAAAAACACCATGCCGACCGCGTATTGCTTAGGCAAATCGGTGCCGAACTGCTCTTGGGCGACTGCACGCAAGAACTGATCAGGCTTTTGAATCAGCAGGCCACAACCGTCACCGGTCTTGCCGTCTGCGTTGATCCCACCGCGGTGGGTCATGCAGGTCAGGGCCTCAATGGCGGTTTGCAAGAGGGTATGACTGGGTTCGCCCTGCATATGGGCTATCAGGCCGAAACCACAGTTATCCTTGAATTCATCGGGGTGGTACAGACCTGCTTTCATAGACACTTTCTCACCAGGCTGCCCCAAAAAGGGGCAAATTTCTTTTTAATTCAACCACATGCATCCCGCGCTGAACGTACGCCAGCTTGGCAGGAGCGAAAGGGTGGCCATTTTACACACCGTCGCAAAAGCTCACAAATTTTGCGGCGATTTACCGTAAATTTATGTCGCATTAGTGAAGGTTTAAAGCGATTGCCCGTGCTAGTCAAAACATTTTTGATGTTGACCGCCACACGGCGCAGACACCAAAAAGCATACGGCTTGAAAAACCGCATGCTCTGATGAATGTATTGATGGGTTAGAACGGCGACCTGGGTAAGGTCGCCGGATCATCAGCGAGCTGCTGCCACTTCTTGTTGGACGCTGGCAACAGTGCGAGGCCAAGGTTTACCAGCCTGCGTCTTCGCTGGCAAGTTCTTGATTGCCGCAGTGGCGGCAGCATGGCTCGGGAAATTGCCGTAAGTCACGACATACAGCGGCTTGCCGTTCAATGTTTTCTTGAAATAACGGGCTTCGCCGCCCAGCTCTTTTGCGACATTTTGCGCCGAGGCTTCGGAACTGGTGCCGACGATCTGCACCACATAGTTGCTGCCCGGTTGGCTGGCGTACCAGCTACTGCCAGGCGCTGCCTTGGCCACGGTGACCGGTTTTTCGGCCGGTTTAGCGGCGGGCTTAGGCGCAGGCGCTGGGGCGGGCTTGGGAGCCTGCACGGGCGCTGGTTTGGCCGTAGCAACGCTTGGCGCCGGTGTTGGACGCTGCGCAGGCGCGGAGCCTGACGACGCACCCTCTGGCGGCGCAGTGGTGGTCACGGTGGGCGGGTTAGCCACACCGCCATCGACCGCACGCGCACCGCCCTC
>NZ_LLWH01000128.1 GCF_001411475.1 Pseudomonas endophytica
GGCAGGTAATCGCAGGCGCGACATCCTCAGCAGGTGTCGCGCCGTTGTCACATTTGGCTTGAACAAAACCGTGATTGGGGCTGATGAAGGATTAAATAGATGAAACTTGCCTCGTCGGCCTGGATGCCGATTCTGTCTCGCACACTGGCCGCCATGGTGGGCGGTTATGTCTTTACCTACGCCTTTACGGCGGCGTTGGCGCGACTATTACCGCTGGACAACGTGGACTCCATGTTGGTGGCCAGCCTGTTGTCGTTTGCGATCTACACCTGCGCCATTTTGTGGGCTTTTATCGCCCGGCATCAGTGGTCAGCCTGGATGGGCGCCGTGCTGGCGCTGCCATTGGCGGCCATTGGGTTTTGGCCACAACTGCTGGAGCGTCTCGGATGAAGCAAACCCTCACCCAATCTTTGGCTTGGCTGCACACATGGGGTGGACTGATCGTGGGCTGGCTGTTATTCGCGATCTTTTTGACCGGCAGCTTGGCGGTGTTTGACCAAGAGATCGACAACTGGATGCACCCGGAGCTGCCTGCGCATCACCTGACCGATGAGCAGGCCGTGGAGCGTGCGCTGGGTTATTTGCGTGAACACAAACCGGATGCCAAGCAATGGGGCATTAGCCTGCCTGAAGAGCGCTCGCCAGAGTTGCGCGCCTCGACAGGTGGGCGTCGGGACGGTGTTTCGGTCACGCTAGACCCAAACACGGGTGAGGTTTTACCAGTGCGCGAATCGGCCGGTGGGCGATTCTTCTTCTTGTTTCACTTCACCTTATTTATGCCAGGCATGCTCGGGATTTATGTGGTTGGCGCGCTGGCCATGGGCATGCTCGCGGCATTGATCAGCGGGGTAGTGATCCATAAAAAGTTCTTCAAGGAGTTCTTCACTTTCCGCCCCGCCAAAGGTCAGCGTTCATGGCTTGACGCCCATAACGCCAGCGCCGTGTTATTGCTGCCATTTCACTTGATGATTACCTACAGCGGGCTGGCCATTTTCCTCGTGATCTACATGCCCGCGGCGATGGACGCGTTGTTCGATGGCAACCGCGAGGCTTTTTTCAAAGCTCAAGACGCTGCGCCTGCGGTGGTTGAGGTTAAGCGTTCGGTAACCAGCGAACCGGCACCGCTGGTGGCTATGGGACCACTGCTGGCCAAAGCCCGGGAGGTGATGGGGCCATTAAGTGGCGTGAGCATTACCAACCCTGGCATGAGTGATGCCGTGATCCAGATTCGTCCGATTCTGGGCAACCGCATTGCCTTGATCAAAGGTGGGGGCATGCGTTTTGACGGGGTGACGGGCGAGCAACTGTCCGGGCCCACCGAAATGCGTGCTTCAGTGCTCACCCATCGAGTGATATCCGGGATGCATTTTGCTCAGTTTGGCGGCTACTCGATGCGCTGGGTGTACTTCATCTGCGGGCTCATCAGCAGCGCGATGATCGCCACCGGGCTGGTGCTGTTCACGGTCAAACGTCGTCGTAAATACGCCAGCGAAAGCCGCGTAGCCCAAGGCTTTTATCATGTGATCGAGGCCCTAAACGTGACGGTCATGGCCGGTTTGAGCCTAGCGTGCATCGCTTTTCTGTGGGGCAATCACCTGTTGCCGGTGGGCATGGCTGAGCGCCGAGAGGCAGAGTTATCGGTGTTCTTTGGCGTGTGGGGCGTAAGCCTCGTGCACGCGTTACTGCGACCGCGCATGCACGCATGGCGAGAGCAACTGGCGCTGGCGGGTGTGATGTGCGTGGCTTTACCGGTGTTGAGCCTGTTCACCGTTAATCAGCCATGGGCGCTGCACAGCCGGATGGGCGTAGAACTGACAGCCATCGTGCTGGGCGGGATATTGATGTGGGCGTGCTGGAAAGTATCGCAACCACAAACCGAGCGGGCGCCACGTAAAAAAGCCGCAGTGCTCGCGGAGGGGAACTGACATGCTGGCGAACTTTTTTGCGGCCTGGGCGTTTGCCTACATCGGCATGCTTGCCTTGTGCCAAGGATTGGAGCGGCACTACAAACAAGTCTGGAATAAGCTGCCGTCCGCTGGGCTGCGGCGTCTGTTGCGCGCAGCGGGTTGGCTGAGCCTGGCGCTGAGTTTCTACTGTTGCGGCTTGGCGTGGGGCTGGGCCATGGGGCCGATTGGCTGGTTCGGTTTGATCTCGCTCAGTGGTTTTACGTTGTTGATGTTATTGCCCTATCGCGCACGGCTGGCGGTGTGGATGCCGCTGGGGTTCGCACCGGTGTGGACGATGATGAGTATCTTGAGCTGAGCCCATCACCGCGTAGGAGCGAGCTTGCTCGCGATCTTTTGATCTTTTAAAAG
>NZ_LLWH01000129.1 GCF_001411475.1 Pseudomonas endophytica
TGCGTTGGCAGACAAATATGCCGCGTAGGAGCTGGCGCAGGCTGCGATCTTTTGATGTTGCGATCAAAAGATCGCAGGCTGCGCCAGCTCCTACAAAATAGAGATGCACCCAAACACCGTGCGCGATGGTATTACGACTGCCAGCAGTTGATCGCAGCCTTTGTGCCTCGTCAGCGACTACAGACTTAGCCCGTTTGCTGCACGACAGTGCGGCGTATGGACGACAGGGAGTCTCCTACAGGGTTTTGGGTTTGCATGGCCAGAGGCAAGAGGCTTATAGTCCGCCGGTCGTCCCAATGGCGACCGGGTTTGGCGACCTGTAAACCACCATGCGAAAACTCCTGTTTATTTGCAGGTTTTTTTGCACCCGCAAGGCTGTGTTATGGCAGCTGTGCGCGGGAGACCTTCGGGTCTGCCGGGTGGTGTGTTTCCGGTTCGCCAACCTGCGTGCAGCTGCCACCTATTCGTTTGGCGACGAGTAGAGGGTGGCTTTACCCAACACACCAGAGAGCACACCATGAACCAATACATCCCGCTAACCGCCATCGACTGCTTGATCCCCAGCTTACTGATAGACCGCCAAAGCCCACCTGACGTGCTACACGCCAATGCGGCGGTGCGCATTCTGGCCGTGACCCAACTGCTCGAAAGCCTTAACCGCTTAGACCTGAGCGCCGCCGACGCCATCGACCTCAAACACATCACCCAGCCCTGCGCCATCTTGCTGCGCGATGGCTGTGACCTGCTCGACGTACTGGGCCAGCGCTTACAGCTCTAACCGCGCCCACCTTACCCCCCGAGGAGCGCAGCGAGGCTGCGATCAAGGGCCCAGCCCTCGCAAAAACAGTCAGCCACCGCCTAACTACCTATCAGATCTACTAGCTATACAGCCGGCACCTGCGGGAGGAAGCTAATACATCGTCCGCGCTTTCCCCGGGAGTACAGCATGAGCAAAACGCGCAAAACCTTAACCAGCACCTATCACTACGACCCGCTAGACCGTCTGTCTGGCACTAATGAGACTCAACGCTTTTATAACAACACCCGTATCGCCATGGAAATAGAAGGCGATCGTAAAACACGTTTCTTTGAGGCCGACTCTCAACCGCTGGCGTTGCAACAACACGGCAGCGCACCTGGCTCTACCTTATTGGCTACCGACCTGCAAACCTCAGTGCTCAGTGGCAGTGGCCCAGACGGTACTCAGCACGCGCAGGTGTATACGCCCTTTGGACATCACGCCAACGACGCGTTACTCAGCGTTATAGGATTTAACGGCGAACGACCTGAACCCGTCACCGGGCATTATTTATTGGGCCAAGGTTATCGAGCGTTTAACCCTGTATTAATGCGCTTTAATAGCCCAGACAGTTGGAGCCCGTTTGGAGAGGGGGGGATTAATGCGTATGCGTATTGTGATAATAACCCACTTAACTTCAACGACCCGTCAGGCCACTTTCCAAATTTATTTAAAGCTTTCAAAAATAAATTTATGGGAAGAGTGCCCAAGCGCTTACGCCCAACGGTAGTCGAGACAAGACATTCCTCTTCTTCTTCCTCTTATTCTTCTTCCTCTTATTCTTCTTCCTCTTATTCTTCTTCCTCTTATTCTTCTTCCTCTTCTTCTTCAATTGATATGCCTGTAACACGCGAATACTTTAGAACGTCAGCTCCTCAACTATCCAATTTACCACCCGATCCTTTGGGCAGGGCAGCAAGAAAAGCACTAAGAGCAGAAATCAAAAGAAATAACTCCCTGCTTAAAGCCTTAAATAGATCAATCGAACAAGATAACATCGCATTAGGTGCAGTTGCGCTCAACAGAAATAGCGCTCCTGAGCTGTACGATAGGGCTTTGGACACACTAGTTTTAAAGGATAACTTACTAGATAGAAATAGCATCCTAAAATATCTTTTAGGCAGGCCATCCGACCACAATACTGGGAGCGTGCTTCCTCGTTACACCGACGATTTGGAAACACACTTCGCTCTAGAAAAATCTGTTGCAAAAATAAGAGAAACTGCTTCTGCAATGTTGTATTAAGGGAAAAACGCCAATAAATTTAGACCTCTAGATTAATAAGCGGTATCTGATACCCAGCTACCGCTTACTAACTTTCTACGCACTAAACAACCCATGCGGATCAATCACAAACTTCTTCGGCACGCCCGCATCAAACTCGCCATACCCACGTGGGGCGTCATTCAAACTAATCACTTCAACCCCCACAATGTCGGCAATTTTAATCCTGTCCCACATAATCGCCTGCATCAGTTGGCGGTTGTATTTCATG
>NZ_LLWH01000130.1 GCF_001411475.1 Pseudomonas endophytica
CGAGGAACGAAGGCTGCGAGCTTTTAATCTATCGGGCCGCTCTAAAAATCTAAAGATCGCAGCCTTCGGCAGCTCCTACGAGACAAGCCATATTTTTGCCCAAGCGTGAAACAGCCTCCAAGGAGCTGCCGAAGGCGGCGAGCTCTTAATCAAGCAAGTGCGCAATGTTGCGCTCGGCCATGGCCGGGCCGACGCTCATGCCAACCCCGGTTTGCATCAAGGCAGCGCTTAGACCCGGCGCCACGTTGAGCCACGTAAACGGCTTGGCCCCGCGTGCGCCATAAACCCCTTGCCAACGCTCAACCACTTGCACCTCACAGCCCAACGTTTCTTCGCATAACTGGAGCATCCAGTTATCCACCTGTTCAGCGTTGAAGGGCGATGGATCGTCGCTGTAGTCGTGGGAATCACCGACGATCAACTCGCCGTGCGGCGTAGGGCTGATCAACAAGTGAATGCCGTGTTGATCCAAGTGCGGGCTGTCGCGCAGGATCTCGGCGTGCACCACTGCCGCTTCCGGCAAATCGGCAAAGGCGCCGTAATGCACACAGCTCAGGCCGGTGAGCAGCGCGTGCTGCAGTTGCAGATCAATTTTTGGTCTCACCCGCAGCATTTGCAGGCGACAGCGCTGCGGGTTAAGCGCTGCCAGCGGCTGCGCAAGCAGCGTTTGATAATCGTGCCCCGAGCACACAATCACCTGCGCGCCCTTAAAACTACCGGCCGTGGTATGGACTTGGCCCGGCTCAACGTCGCGCACCAAGGTTGAAAAGTGAAACTCGACGCCCAGTTCGCGTTGCAGGTACGCCACCAATGCCGGAATGGCTTCACGCGAATACACCTGTTGATCGTCCAGCCCGTGCAACGCCGCACAATGATGGCTGAACTGGCCGCCGTATAGCGCGTCCAGTTCAGCGCCGCGCAGCAGTTCGGCGCGGTAGCCGTAATCACGGGCGCGGCCTTGGCAAAAAGCCTCCAGCAACTGCTCTTCAGCTTCGGTGCGGGCAAACAGGTATGAGCCATTACGCTTGAGATCAAACCCGGCGTGCCGTGCCCACTCGGCCCAGATACCCCGGCTGGCTTGGGCCAAATCGAGCATGACCCCAGGCGGCTGACCGGTGACCAGCGCTTGGCCAAAGTTACGCACCGATGCGCCCAATGGCGTGTGCGTGCGCTCAAAAACCTGAACCTTCAGCCCGCGTTTTGCGGCCGCATAAGCATGGGACAACCCCAGAATGCCTGCACCAACAATAAGAATGGGTTGAGTCATACACCTCTCCTACACACAAATCAGTGCGCCACTTTCTCGGACTTACCGTCATAGCGCTTGCGCCATTCGGTCAAAATTTGATCGCGGTTTTTCGAGGCCCAAGCGAAGTCGTTTTTGATCAGGCGTTGCTCGTAATCCGCAGGCAGTTCGGTCTGCGGCTTGGCGATACCGGGCTGCGCGAGCACGGCGAAGTTCTCTTTATACAGCTCCATCGCTGCTGGGCTGGCCGAGAAGTCAGCCAGCTTCTGAGCCGCCGCTTCATGCGGGGTGCCTTTAATCACCGCCGTCGCTTCAATCTCCCAGCCCAACCCCTCTTTGGGCAGGATGATGTCCAGCGGTGCGCCCTGGCGCTTGAGTTGCACCGCCGGGTATTCAAATGAGATACCAATCGGGAACTCACCCGAAGCGGCCAACTTGCAGGGCTTGGAACCCGAGTGAACGTACTGGCCGATGTTCTGGTGCAGGCCGTCCATGTACACCCAACCTTGCTTCTCGCCAAAGGTTTGCAGCCACGCGCTCACGTCCAAAAAGCCGGTGCCGGAAGAGGCCGGGTTCGGCATCACGATCTTGCCCTTGTATTCAGGCTTGGTCAGGTCTTGCCAGCTCACAGGCTTGGTCAGGCCCTGTTTCTCAGCTTCGACAGTGTTAAAACAAATGGTCGCGGCCCATACGTCCATCCCGACCCAAGCCGGTGGATTGGCCGGGTCGCGATAATTGGGCCCGATCTTGGCCAAATCGTGAGGTGCGTAGGGTTGCAACATGCCTTGCTGGTCAAGGATCGCTAGGCTCGACGCCGCCAACCCCCACACTGCATCCGCCTGTGGGCGGTCTTTTTCGGCCAGCAATTTGGCCGTGATGATGCCGGTCGAATCGCGCACCCATTTGATCTCGACATCCGGGTTGGCCTTCTCAAAGGCTTGCTTATAGCTCTTGAGTTGCTCGGCTTCGAGGGCGGTGTACACGGTCAACTCAGTTTTGGCGGCAAACGCGTTAACGCTGAACACAGTGACGACAGCAGCACCACGC
>NZ_LLWH01000131.1 GCF_001411475.1 Pseudomonas endophytica
TTGCCGCACTCCCACCCCCACGGATCAACCCAACCCACCGCATTCGGCGCGTACTGATAAAGATTGATCCCACCCAACAACCCAATCGGATCCGGCTGGGTAAACCGTCCTACATCCGGATCGTAAAACCTGAAGGTGTTGTAGTGCAGGCCGGTCTCGCGGTCAAGGTATTGGCCTTGAAAACGCAGGTTCTGTTCCTGTCCGTACTGGCTACGGTGCCATTCATCACGACTGTTGCCCCAAGCTTGGTATTCGCTGTGCCAGACGCTTAGGCCGTGTTCGTCGGTCAGTTGTTCGGGTAACCCGGCGAGGTTTGTATGGAAGTAGAAGACCTCTTCACTGCCGGGTTTGCCGTCGATACGGGCCAGCGGTTCGTAGCTGTCGAGGTTGGCGTACAGGTACAGGCTGGGCTTGCCGTCCTGCACTTCTTGCAGCAGGCGCAGGCCTTGCCACTGAAAGGTAGTGCGTCGGTACGGCTGGTGATCGTTGTTGCGATAGACCTGTTTGCCGATGCGGCGGCCCAGTGGGTCGTACTGGTAGTGGATGCGCAGGCGTTCGCCGTGTTTCTTTGCTGCACGCGGATTAGCCGCTGTTCGGCGTCGTAATCGAAGCGCTGCTCGGTGTGGCTGCCGATGCGTTTTTCGCTCAGGCGCCCGAAGCGGTTGTAGCGGTAACGTTTGTCTTCGAACACCTGCACGCGGTTGTGTTTGACGTGGCCGCGCAGCACGCCAGTCTGCATCAGGTTGGCGGCGGCGTCGTAGTTGAAGGTTTCGCTGTGCTGGCCGGGTGCTTGCGGGGTGTGCTGGTAGTGCTGGCGGATGCGCTCGGTGGGGTCGTAGCGGTAATGCTGGCTGAGGGTGTGGCTTTTGCCGTTGCTGTTGTGCGCCTCGAAACGTCCGATGACGGGCTCTTGGGCTGAGTTGTGGTTGCTGCGGCGCTGGGTTTGGGTCAGTACTTCGGCGATCAGGTTGTCGCAGGCGTCGTATTGGTAATCCTTGCTCAGCAGGGGCAGTTCTTCGCGGGCGGCGTTGTGGTAGTGCAGGGTCTTTTGTGCGAGGCGGCCGTTGCACTGCCCATAATTGTGAGCAAAATCTTAATTTTTATTGGATGGCCGCGTATTGAGTTGAAAACTCAATGAACGAGAATTCTGCGAGTATTGATGGGAGGTCAAAAGGGGGGATTAGATAGTTTCTGAGAAAAGCAGATGATGCTGGCGAAACGTTTTTTAAAATATCGGGCGCGATTTCTTTTATCTCAGTAGAAACAGTCATTAAGCTTCTTGTTTTTTTTGTGTAAATGTTGATTATTTTTCTTCCGATTGAGGGAAATGAAGGATGTTTTTTTAGTTGTGTATAAGCTTGTAGATAGTGATTGTAGGCTTCCATTCTTTGTTCGTTGGTTTGGCTTGTGGCAACAAGTGAGGGTGACAATAGCTCTTGATGTACGGATTTTTTAAGCGAGTATGCAGACGGAATTAGATTGATAATTCTTTGTTGGCATTTTTGGAGGAAATGCTGGTCTTCACCATATGTAATTCCTATTGGTATTTTAAATGCGGTGCAGTTTGAGTCTAGGGAGCTATCCGGGTAATTTATCGGACCAATCCACATATCGACTGCAAGGGAGTCATCTTTGCTTGCTGTGACTAATATGTAGCAATAGCAGTCTGAGTTTTCTATTGACCGACAGAGGGATGTAATGCTTTTGGACCAAAGAGGATACGCTGGTGCAAATTGGTAGTCTTTGATAAGTATGTGAAAATCTTTGTCGATTGCTTTTATTTTATTCATTTATGGTCTCCGTTGTTTAAAAGGGGGCGGATGGGCCAAATGACCAAGGTATATTAGCATTATCTAGTTTTTGTAGAACGCTGCCCATTTCGGGTGCTATGCGTGGATCATGTTCATAATGCCAGTGAGGGTTTGCACCTTGTGTGTTTTTTAAATTAATGTCAGTGTCAATTTGTTTTGTCATTCTATTTAGGCTCTCTGTGCTTCTAGGGCCTTTTTTGAAGTTATCGGATTTATATTCAATATCCCTGCCTTTGTATTGACTGTCGTAGACTCTTTGTCTGCCAAAACTCCGCCCTTTTTGCGATCCAAAAATTTCTATTACTCGCTTGTCATGCCATTTTTTTGCCCAGCTTAAAAATCCTCGTCCATTTTTGCCGCACTCCCACCCCCACGGATCAACCCAACCCACCGCATTCGGCGCGTACTGATAAAGATTGATCCCACCCAACAACCCAATCGGATCCGGCTGGGTCAACCGTCCTACA
>NZ_LLWH01000132.1 GCF_001411475.1 Pseudomonas endophytica
ATTGATCTCGGGCTACGTGCCCGCCCATGAGGTCAATCTGCCGTTGCACACGGCGGTTCAGGAAGTGGCGGAGGAATGCCTGCTGGAAACGCCTGAGGGCTGGCTGAGTGGGCGCTTCAACGACACATGGCTACCGGCGCCTTACGCCAACGCCCTGCATTACCGCGAAACCGCGCCCTTTCTTCTTACACCGTTGTCGGGGGCTGCACGTCCGGTTCGATGTGCCAGCCAGACATTGCTCGAACGCCCAAGGGCGTACGTACACCTGCCGACCGCCTCTCTGCAATTGATCTACGACTTGCGCCTTGAAGTGCCAAAGGAGGCCAAGTCTCTGAGCTTGTTTCATGTGGAAGAGCGCTTGGAAGGCGATCAGTTGATCGCTCGTTTGAATCGCAAACGCCCTGACCTGTACCTGATGCCATTGATCGACGGCAAGCCCTGCGCCGAGCTGTACACCTTGCACAAGGACCAGTTGAAACCGGCCAGTACCCGTGGCTTATACCTGGCAGAAAGTTTTGCCCCCCAGGAAGGCTGGGTGGTAAGCGAAGAGCGCATTCGCTGGAAGGACTGGCTGCGCCAACAAGGCTTAAGCGCCCCAGACAAAGAATCAAGGCTCAAGCGTCTGACGGGCAAGGCCAAGCAGATGTTCAGAAAAGTCGTCAAAAAGAAGGCCTGAACTTAAAGCCCCCTCTTTTGGACCATTAAAAGATCACAGCCTTCGTGCCTCGTCAGCGACTACAAGATTGCATGCATCCAACACAACACGTAGGAGCTGCCGCAGGCTGCGATCTTTTGGGCCATTAAAAGATCACAGCCTTCGTGCCTCGTCAGCGACTACAAGGACTGCGGATTACTGCCCGCGAATTTTATCGACGATGGCTGTGGTCGAGCTGTTTTCAACCAGCCCCAGCACTTTGACGGTCCCGCCGTACGCGGCCACGATGTCAGCACCGACCACTTGGTCAATCCCGTAATCGCCACCTTTAACCAGTACATCCGGCTTGACTTGGGCCAGCAGGTTTTCCGGGGTGCCCTCAGGGAAGCTGATGACCCAGTCCACCGCGCCTAAACCGGCCAGCACTGCCATGCGCCGATCAACGCTGTTAATCGGGCGACCCGGCCCTTTGAGGCGGCTTACCGAGGCATCATCGTTTACGGCAACGATCAAACGATCACCTTGCGCCCGAGCTTGCTCCAGATAGGTCACATGGCCAGCATGCAAAATGTCGAAGCAGCCATTGGTGAAGACGATTTTCTCGTTGTGCGCCCGAGCGTCGTCAATGGCCAACAACAGTTGCTCAAGGCTCAATACGCCACGCTCGGAGCCCTCAGAGCGCTGGATAGCCCGGCGCAGTTCCGGGGCACTAATGGCCGCCGTACCCAGCTTACCCACCACAATACCCGCCGCCAGATTGGCCAATGCCACAGCGTGGGGCAGCTCTTCACCTGCCGCAATGGCAGCGGCCAAGGTCGAAATAACCGTATCGCCCGCGCCAGTCACGTCAAACACTTCACGGGCCCGTGCAGGCAAGTGCATGGCCGGATAGCCCGGACGCAACAAGGTCATCCCATGCTCGCCACGGGTAACCAGCAACGCTCCTAGGTCAAGATCGGCCATTAGCGCAGCGCCTTTGGCGACCAGATCGGCCTCGTCGGTACAACCACCGACAATGATTTCAAACTCACTGAGGTTCGGCGTGATCAGGCTCGCGCCCCGATAGACCGAGAAGTCTTTGCCTTTAGGGTCAGCCAGCACCGGGATGCCACGGGCACGGGCGGCTTGTATCAAAACCTGATGGTTTTTCAACGCGCCTTTGCCGTAGTCAGACAACACCAAGACTTTGACACCGTCGAGCAAACGCTCGACCTGAGACCCCAACGCCTGGGCGTCAGTCGCAAAAGGTTCTTCAAAGTCGATACGCAGCAGTTGCTGGTGACGACTCATAACGCGCAGTTTGACGATGGTTGGCTGGTGCTCAATACGCTGGAACAAAGCCCGGACGCCCGCACCTTTAAGGCTATTGGCCAGGCTCTCGGCAGCTTCATCGTTACCGGTTACGCCGACCAGCGAGGCCGGGGCGCCGAGGGCGGCAATGTTCAAGGCAACGTTAGCAGCGCCCCCGGGACGGCCGTCACTTTGCTCGACCTTAACACACGGTACGCGCGCCTCAGG
>NZ_LLWH01000133.1 GCF_001411475.1 Pseudomonas endophytica
CGCCCAAATGGCCACTCGGATTTCTGTGGAGTGTTTGGCGGGCCAGAAACAGCGTGGGGCGCAGGGTCATGCGTGCGGCGGCCATGGTAGGCGGCGCAGGCACAACACCGATGAGGTTGATTCCCAAGCTGACCCAGTCGAGCGGATTCTTCGACTTGGTCTTCACCAGATGAACAATGTCACCCAAGGCATCAATCAAGGCCATGATGTTGCCAACTACGGGGATGACGCCTGCCCAAGTCTTGACCTTTTGAAGGGTGATGGTCTTTTTGCTGACCTTTTGCAGCCATTGATCAAAGGCTTGGGCACCTTTGCCGATATCTTCTTTGGCAAGCTCATTGAGCGGTGCGATGGCGACCTGCCTTTCACGTACTTCTTGGGTTTCTTGGGTCATGGCTTCGAACTCGTTTTTGCGAGAAAGTCAGCAGCTGTGCTAGGCAATGAGATGCTGGGTAGCCCTTTGTTCACGGTCGTCTGGAGTAAGGGCGGCAAGAGTGAGGCGGAGGTGGGAATCGTGCTCTCAAGTTCGGATTGGGTGGCCGTGAGAACTGTTTCAGCCAGCGCCTCGATACCGGCAGGTGTCTCGCTGCTATCTGATGCATCGGCGGGTGTCCAGCGCAGGTTGCCGAAATAGCTGCCTTGATCCCACGGGTTGGCGGGGTCTTTGCCAAACGTGACGTGTGCAGGGCCAGGGCTGACGCCTGACACGGCAGCAAATCCGTTTGCATCCAACTTGCCCTTGAGGATCTGTCCCAAGGCGTCCTCCACCTGATACTCGGAATTCTTAAACGCATGCCCATTGGCATACTGCTGAAACAATTCCAGATTGCCCTTGCCGCTTTTGAGGTCTTCGGGAAACACCGCCGCTTGGCTTTGCGCGCTCTGATAGACAAAGTCCGTGGCATGGGCGGTGTACAGGCCGCTGGTGGTGTGGGTGATGCCACCGGCGTTGTAGGTGGTGGTGCTGCCAGCGGCCTGGATTACCAGTTCTTCCTTGGCGCTGAGGGTGATGCGTTCGGCGGTGGCGGTGATTTTGAGCTTGGCCAGCAGGTTGATGTTGTCTTTGAGGGCGCGAATGTCGATGTCGCCGGAGGCGGCAACCAATCGCCAGCCCAAATTCTGCACGAAGGTGCGCACGCCACGGCTGGCGCTAATAAGTAATCGCTTGCCGATAGCCAAGCTGGTGTGTCCGCCGCTGCTCAGGGCTAGGTGTTCGCCGCTGGCCAAGTGCGTGGATTGCGGGGTGCTGCTGGCGATGCCTGCGGGGCTGTGCAGCACTAGGTAGGGTTCGTCTAGTTCGGGGTATTGGTTGGCATTGGGGTTGCCGCCGGCACCCCGGATGGCGGCATGTTGCGCCTTGAGCGCGTCGGCGACCTCGTCTTGGTCGCCGCTTTCTTGCGCCAGATGCTCGCGGGCCAGGCTGGAAAAGGTGGCGTGGTGCTGCTGGGCGGTGTTCAGTTGCTCAGCGCTTTCCGGCAGGTCGGTGTGGTGGGCGGCGGCGCGGGGGCGCAGTTGAGTGGTCAGTAGCAGGCCGCCACCCGCGCGCAGCACGCCGTGGGCGTCGGTGCGCAGTTCAAGGCCTTCGCCACGGGGCACCCCGCCGCTAGGGCGCGGATGAGTCATGTACCCTAAGTGCAGGGCGCTGGCCTGATGGTCGCTCATCAGTGCGGCGCTGATCTGGCCTTGGGTGTCATCTAGGCGCAGTTCGTTGTGGCGCTGACCATGCAGCTCCTTGCTGCGGATAGGGCTCAGGGCCTTGAAGTCCGGCAGCTTGTAGGGTGTGCGATTGATGGCGTGATGACTTCGGCCAATGACCATCGGCTGATCCGCGTCCCCTTGTAGGAAGCCGACCAAGACCTCCTGACCGATTCGCGGCAGGGCCATGTGGCCCCAGCCCGCTCCGGCCCAGCTTTGGGCCACGCGCACCCAGCACGAGCTGTGATCATCCTCTCGGCCTTCACGGTCCCAGGGGAATTGCAGGCGCACCCGGCCGTGTTCATCGCAATACACTTCCTCATTGGGCGGCCCGACCACGGTGGCGATCTGCGGGCCCTCGATA
>NZ_LLWH01000134.1 GCF_001411475.1 Pseudomonas endophytica
CAGCCTTGACGGCTGCACGCAACATATCGCCAGTAGAGATTTGCGGAATACCAAATTTTTCAGTGATGAACTTTGCCTGAGTACCTTTACCGGCCCCGGGAGCTCCCAGCAGAATGACGCGCATCGATGTGCTCCTCAATTTTTTATTTAAATGACAGCAGACTCGCCTCTTGGGGCCAATCTCAAAATCGGGTGATGGCCGCATAATCGGCCAAAGGGCTGACCAAGATACACAGCAGTCCCAACCCACACAAGCGGGCCAAAGTAGGAATAATCACGGGTAAACCAGCCCTTGCGACGCGGTGTCACAGGTCGCAACCCTGCCATAAACTGTCGCGTCACAGCCTGACCACGCCCCGATGAGACGTGTTGCCAGAGACGTTGACGCGACATTTGGCACGCGCAAGCGTTTATCCGGTGTTGCGCAAACCCGCTGCAATCCCCGCCACAGTCACCAGCAACGCTTGTTCCAGAGGGCTGTCCTGAGCCGCTTGTTGGCGCCGCGAACGCGCCAGCAACTCGGCCTGCAACAGGTGCAACGGGTCGAGGTAAGTGTTGCGCAAGCGAATAAACTCCAAGGTGTCTGGGCTGTGCGCCATCAGTTGAGACTGACCGGTCAAACCCAGTACCACCTCGCACGCCTGCGACAATAAGTCGCGCAAATGCACCCCTAAAGGCAGCAGCTCAGGCGCTACCAAGCGCTCGTCGTAGAGGCGCGCAATGTCAGCATCCGCTTTGGCCAAGACCATTTCGAGCATGTCGATCCGGGTTCGGAAGAACGGCCACTGCTCACGCATTTGCGCCAACTGCTCGCCCTCACCGCGCTCCAACGCTTGGGTGAGCGCGGTTTCCCAACCAAGCCAGGCGGGCCGCATGAGGCGGGTTTGGGTCCAGCCGAAAATCCATGGGATGGCGCGCAAACTTTCAATCCCGCCCGCCCGACGTTTGGCCGGGCGACTGCCTAGCGGCAGGCGGCCCAGTTCCTGCTCAGGGGTGGACTGACGAAAGTACTCAACAAACTGTGGGTTGTCGCGTACTACCGAGCGATAAGCCTTGACCCCGTCTGCGGCCAGTTCATCCATCAACACCCGCCAACCCGGCTCAGGCAGTGGCGGCGGCAGCAAGGTGGCTTCGAGAACCGCCGACAAATACAGGTTGAGGTTTTGTTCGGCGATGTCGGGCAGACCAAATTTAAAGCGAATCATCTCGCCCTGTTCGGTAGTGCGAAAACGCCCCGCCACCGACCCCGGCGGCTGCGACAAAATCGCCGCATGGGCTGGGCCGCCGCCACGCCCAACAGTGCCGCCACGGCCGTGAAACAACAACAGATCGACCTGTTGCTCACGGCAAATATTCACTAGGTTTTCTTGTGCGCGGTACTGCGCCCACGCGGCTGCCGTGGTGCCTGCATCTTTGGCCGAGTCGGAGTAACCAATCATCACTTCCTGCGGCATTGCACCGCCAATACGTCAGAGGCCGCACCCGCCATCGAGATCACGTACGAGCCCAGCGAAGCTCCCGGTGCAGCGGCCACTTCACGGCATGTGGCGAGAACTTCGGCGGTCTCGGCGTCGGGTTTGAAGTACCCCGGCAACAACGGTCGACGGTTGTCCAGTTCACGCGTCAGGAAGCTTAGGCGCGCCTCTTCATCCCAATCTTCATAACGACCAAGGCCCAAGTAATCGGTGATTTCAGTCATGGCCGAGGTGTGGCGCGCTGCGTCCTGACGCACATCAAGGCGCACCAAAAACAGGCCGAATGTGACCGCCCGGCGTAGGCAGTCGAGCAATGGGCCATCAGCGATGACGCCCATACCACGGGCGTGCAGCGATTCATAACACAGCTTCAAGGGCGCCAGCAGATCCTGATTGTCGTGCAATACGCCTGCGGGCGCAAGTTGCGAGCTGCTCAAGGCGCCCTGTGCCCACGAGCGGGTAATGCGCCGGCGTTCGCGCCGTTGTTT
>NZ_LLWH01000135.1 GCF_001411475.1 Pseudomonas endophytica
TACCGTGTTTAAGGCCCGAAAAAGTGCAGAAGCACGTACGCTGCTCGCCGCGCACCACGCCTTGACCATGGAGACCTGTACGCCATGAACTTTATCCAAGTACGTAATGTGAGCCACGGTTACACCGCCGGCGGTTTTTTCAGCAAACGGCATAAAGTGCAGGTTTTAAAGGGATTGGACCTCGACCTGCAAGCCGGTCAAAGCCTTGGCCTACTGGGCAGCAGCGGCAGCGGTAAAAGCACCCTCGCCCGCTTGCTGATGGGTCTGGAAACACCCGACCAAGGCAGCATCGAGTTTGAAGGTCAACCGTTGCAGGGCTTGAACCCGCTTTTTTTGCAGCGGGTACAAATGGTTTTTCAAGACGCCATCAGCGCCTTTAACCCCCTACGCAGCATCGGCTGGAGCATTGCCGAGCCACTGCGCCACCTGTCAGAGATGAGCAGCGACTCGATCAAAGCCCGAGTTGAGCAACTGTTGCAGCAGGTCAAACTCTCGCCCGGCGACATCGAAAAATTGCCCGCGCAACTCAGTGGCGGGCAACTGCAACGCGCCGGTATTGCCCGCGCGTTAGCGGTTAATCCGCAGATGATCATCCTCGACGAGGCCCTGTCCAACCTTGACCGGGTGTTGCAGGTACAAATCTTGGATTTACTGGCCGAGGTACGACGCGAGTCCGGCACCGGTTTTCTGCTAATCACCCATGATCTGAGCCTTGTAAGGCGTTTTTGCCAGCGCGTGGTGGTACTCGCTGAAGGCAAACTGGTCGAAGACCGAGCGGTTACCCCACTCTTACGCTTTGCTCATCCGGCGGCACTCACGCTGCAAGACGCGGTGTTACCCGCAATGCCCAAAAATCGGCAGGAACAAGGGGCGGCTTAGGGAAGACCCAAGGATGCAAATGTGAAATATTTGTAAACAGCAATGATTGCTATTAACCTAGGTGTAAAACTTTGTAACCAAGCCTTGGTTACGCCGTTCTTCATCTGGAGTATTTGCAGATCATGCGCACTATGTTCACCGTACCAACGTCAGCCCTGACGTTGGTTGCTTTGGGAATTTTTAACCACACGTACGCCGCCGAGAACACCCTCGATCTGCCTGCTACTGCCGTTAACGCGGCTGAATCAGAAGGCGGTAGTACCGAGGGTTATCAATCCAAACCCAGCGCCACTACCACACGCTTGAACCTCACCGCCCAACAAACCCCGCAAGGCATCACCAGCATCAAGCGCGAACAACTGGATGACTTCAAACTCAACAGCATTCGCAATGTGCTGGACAGCACCCCCGGTGTGAACGTGCAGAAAATAGAAACCGATCGCACCTACTTCACCGCACGCGGTTTTGACATCACTAATTTTCAGTACGACGGCATGGGCTTGCCGCTCAACGGTGGCACGTTGGTGGGTGATATCGACATGGCGCCTTACGAGCAGGTGGACATTCTGCACGGAGCCAACGGTTTGATGTCGGGCACCGGCAACCCTTCTGCTACGGTCAACTTCATCCGCAAACGCCCCACCTATGACCCTCAAGCCAACGTCAGCCTCAGTGGCGGCTCGTGGGACAAACGCCGGGTTGACCTCGACGTTTCCGGCCCTCTGAGTGAGTCGGGCAACGTGCGTGGACGCCTGATCTACGCCAACGAGACGGGCAATTCGTACCTAGACCGTTACTCGCGCGAAAAGAACATTTTCAGTGGCATGCTGGCCTTTGATCTGAGTGACAGTGACACGTTGACGGTGGGCTATGAAGACCAAAAGTCCAATGCCAACGGCGCCAGTTGGGGCGCATTGCCATTGACCGATGCCAACGGCAAGGCCATTCACTATCACAGTAAAAGCTCGAATATCGCGCAGCCTTGGGTGTATTGGGATGTGCACACCACCCGCACCTTCGCTGAGTGGGAACACCGCTTCCAAAATGACTGGACCTCGACGCTGACCCTGACCGCGATGGAGCACCGCGAAGACACCAACATGTTTTACATCTACGGTGACAGCGGGTCACCCACCGGCTATACCGGCGTGGCGTCTAAATACAAGGGCAAGATCCGCGAGCTGGATGGCGACTTGTCTTTCAGCGGCCCGTTCAACTTAGGCGGACGCGAGCATCAACTGACCGTTGGCGCTAACGTGGCGCGCTCAAAAACTCAAGAAGCCTCGCGGTTTGGCAGCGCGTCGTACTACACCCCGGTGGAGCTGCAAGATGCGTTGAACGGTTCGATACCCCGCCCTATTTATGACCTCGCTCCCGTTGACTCGACCTCGAACTTCACCGATCGCCAGAAAAGTATCTACGCTGGGGCGCGCTTTAACCTGACCGACGATCTGCACCTGATTACCGGGGCACGCATGCTCAGCGCCGACAGCGACGGCGAAAACTACGGCACAGGCCGCGACGTCAGCATTCACGGCAAGGTCACCCCGTACGCGGGTTTGGTTTACGACCTGACTGAGCAATACTCGCTGTATGCCAGCTACACCAAGATCTTCAGCCCGCAGTACTACTTAAACTCCCAAGGCAAGGTCATCGACCCGCTGGAAGGCAAGAGCTATGAAATGGGGATCAAAGGTCACCTGCTGGACAACACACTGGACGTCTCGGCGGCGGTCTTCCACACCAAGCAAGACAACGTGGCCACCTACGCGGGCTATGACGCGGCTTTGGGCGGGGACTTGTATGACGGCGAGTCATACAAAAGCAGCGGGGTTGAACTGCAAGCAACTGGCGAGCTAGCGCCGGGCCTGCAAGTCAGCGGCGGTTACACCTACGTGTACATCACCGATGCGGATAACGATCGCGGACGCACGTTCATCCCGCGCAATGCGCTGACCTCGTCCGTGACCTATAAACTGCCGTCGGCGCCAAAGGTTAAGGTTGGTGGCACGCTTAAATGGCAGAGCAAGATCGAAAACGATACCACCCCTGCCGCCAGCCAAGACGCATATGCCTTGGTGGGCCTGATGGCCAGCTACCAGATCGACAGTCACTGGAGCACCCAGTTGAACCTCGACAACCTGACCAATGAGAAGTACCTGCAAAGCGTGCGCTACGGTCAAAGCAACTTCGGCGACCCACGCAATGTGACGGCGTCTGTTAGCTGGAAGTTCTAACCACGGCTTGCGGGTTTGCCTAAGTTGGCAAGCCCGCTGCTACGCGAGACGACGGCTCAGGCTTTCGCTGCGTTGGGCACCATTCGGAACGCCACACCCAAGCGGTTGTAGGCGTTCATCAGACCGATGGCATAGGTCAATTCGGCCAACTCCTTGTCATTAAACTCAGCGCTGACAGCGTCATAGTCGGCTTGCGGAACCCCGGTTTGTGCCACCAGGGAGACACTCTCAGCCCATGCCAGTGCTGCCTGTTCGCGGGGTGTAAACAGCGCTGGTGCTTCTTGCCACACCGGAACCAACACCAAAGCCTCCACGCTCATGCCCTGTTTCAACAGATCCCGCGAATGCAGGTCAATGCAGTAAGCGCAGCCATTGATTTGCGACACACGCAAATACACCAGATCGATCAGCGACTTTGCCAGATCGCTGTTTTGCAGTGCCGCATGCACAGCTGCGAACGCTTTATAGGCTTCAGGGGATGCCTTGGAATAGTCGATACGGTTACTCATGACCAGCCTTGTTTTGAGGGTTTGAATGGCGGCATAGTGCTATTTCTTGGCCCTATTACAAAGGGCCATGATTTATCCTTTTGACTAGGCCATAACCCGTGTCTAACCCTGCAGGGAACACCCTACGTATCGCTACGGTGCGTTTATCTGCGCTTGATCCCACGTCTGGCGAGCCACTTTACCGACAGCTGTATTGGCGTATTCGTAAAGCGATTAACGCCGGTCTGCTTAAACCGGGCGATCGCGTTCCGGCGGCTCGCGCCTTGGCCAAAGAGCTGGGGCTGGCCCGTGGAACGATCGACAGCGCTTACTCATTGTTGATCTCAGAAGGCTATTTGCAGGCCAGCGGCCAAGCTGGAACCCGCGTGGCGCTCGGCCTCTCTGGCAAAACGACTTCACCTCCCGCCTGCGCCATGACCCAGACGGCTCCGTTAGTGGCGATTCGCCAACATTCAGCGGTGCTGCCTTTTCAAATGGGTGTGCCCGCATTGGATGTTTTCCCGAGAAAGGTCTGGGCGCAAATCAGCGCGCGTTGCGCACGCAGCACACAACCGCAACACATGGCCCACCCCTCGGTGTATGGCTTGCAAGCACTGCGCTCAGCCATTGCAACGTATCTGCAAGTTGCTCGCGGCATCAGTTGCTCGCCCGCCCAAGTCTTTGTGACAGGAGGCTATCGCGAGACGCTGGCGCTGATCGCTCAAGCCTTGCTTGCGCCCGGTGATCAGGTGCTGGTTGAAGACCCCTGCTATCCACCGACGCGAAGACTGCTGGAACATCTGCACATATCACCGATTGGCGTTGCGGTCGACCCAGACGGCCTGTGTGTTTCGCGAGCCATTGAGGCGGGACACAACGCACGCGCCGCCATCGTCACCCCCGCCCACCAAAGCCCGCTGTGTGTCTCACTGTCGTTGCCGCGTCGATTGGCGTTGCTGGAATGGGCCGAGCGACAACACGCGTGGATCGTAGAAGACGATTACGACGGCGAATATCGCTATGTCAGCCGCCCGCTCCCCGCACTCAAGAGCCTAGACCGCGAGGGCCGCGTGCTCTACAGCGGAACCTTCAGCAAAGTGCTGTTCCCCGGCATGCGACTTGCCTATTTGGTCGTCCCCGCCACACAGGTAGAGCGCTTCGAGCAGACGTGCCACACCTTTCAGGGTGGGTGCCCAGAATTGAATCAGGCCATCGTCGCAACGTTTATGGTCGAAGGCCATTTCGCACGTCATATCCAGCGCATGCGCAAGCTGTACAGCGAGCGTAGAACCATGGCGGTGAGTGGGCTTAAAAGCGTGCTAGGTGAGCGGGTTCGGATTGATGCTAACCCAGGCGGAATGCACCTAATCTTGCGCCTCGATGTGCATCAGTCCGATCGCGCTATGGTGCAGCGTATGCGCCAAGCGGGTTTGTTTGCCGAGGCGTTGAGCGAGTGGCAACAACGGGAAGAAAAACCCTCGGGTTTGCTCTTAGGCTTTGCCAACATCGACTCAGTAGCCACCGCTCAGGCGC
Source organism: Pseudomonas endophytica (assembly GCF_001411475.1). Classification (GTDB taxonomy): domain Bacteria; phylum Pseudomonadota; class Gammaproteobacteria; order Pseudomonadales; family Pseudomonadaceae; genus Aquipseudomonas; species Aquipseudomonas endophytica. The sequence continues at coordinate 5,138 of NZ_LLWH01000135.1, forward strand.
TAGGCAGGCGCATTCTGGCGTTAATGTGAGAGGCGTGAAGCGGGGCTGCGATATCGAACCTCTCGGCCCTTAGCAGCCCCCGCTACTCATCCGTCACTACGACGAATGCTCCATGCCTTCAGAGCGCACACCCGGCAAGGTCAAGATCGTCTTTAACATGTCGAACGATTCATAGCGCGTGGTCTTTTTGAACTCGACGACGATGTTTTCTACCGAAACGTCCGGGCCTTCATAAATAATCACTTGCTTGACGCGGTCTGCCCGCTCGCCCAAGAGCTTGTCCAGCACCTCGCGTGTTACCACACCGGTTGGCGCAACTAGCCTGATGACATGGGTTTTCAAATAACTGCGGTACTTTCTTTCTAGCGGCGTCACTGTCATCAGAATGAACAAAATCAATACCGTGGCGGCGCCAGCAAGCCCGTAGAGCCCGCCGCCCACCGTCATGCCAATGGCGGCGACAACCCACAAACTGGATGCCGTGGTCAGCCCTTTAATCACGTCGCCGCGCATCATGATCGAGCCGGCACCTAGAAACCCAATACCGCTGACGATTTGCGCAGCAATACGAGAGGGGTCCAAGCGAGTCCCCGGCTGGGTCAGTGCCTGTTCAAAACCATAGGCCGACACGATCATGAACAAACAAGACCCCGCGGCAACCATCATATGAGTGCGTAAACCCGCCGTCCAAAACAGGTGCTCTCGCTGAAAACCGATCAAGCTGCCAAAAAACGCAGCCAACAGTAAACGTACACACATTTCCCACTCAGAAATCATGAAGAATCCTTAAACACCATGTGACAGATGCCGTCAGAAGCACTCGGCTAATTATTTTTTAACAGCTGAAATAGCGTTCAAGGCAATGGCGGCAAACCGTAGGCTTGCAAATCAAACGCTGGCAATTGACGAATAATCTGGTCTGCGTGGGTGTACTTGCTGTCGGGCATGGCCGCATCGGGCACCGCAATCGCTGTCATATTGGCGGCCTTTGCAGCGGTTACGCCAAAGGGCGAGTCTTCAAATACCAGACAGTCTTGCGGAGCAACCCCCAAGCGGCGCGCAGCAGTTAAGAAGATATCGGGGGCGGGCTTGGCTGCGCCCACTTCAGGGTCATCGGCCGTGACGATGGTATCGAACAGGGCAAACCAGTGGCGGTGTAAAGTCGTTTTGTGGTCAAAGCCACTGCTGGACGAACTGGTGCCCACTGCAATCGGAATATTGTGCGCTTTCAAATGTCGCACCAGCGCTTGCGCCCCTGGCATGGCCTGGGCTTTAGAAAAATGCTCCGCCATCAGCGGCTCGCGTTCTTGCAGAAACGCTTGCCAGGTAATGGGTAAATCCAGTGCCTTGACAATGTACTCGGCCAAATCTTGAGCGCCGCGCCCAATGATGTGCTGCTTGATGCCCCAGTCATACGTACGACCATAACGTTCGACGACGATCTGCGTGACTTCGGAATAAATACCTTCGGTATCGAGTAACAACCCGTCCATGTCAAAAATCACGGCCTTGATTGGGCTAACAGCATTACACGGTGTATTCATCACGTCAGATCCAAGGTGGAAGGCAAAAAGATGCTGGCACCTTAACTGCCCGCCTCGTCTAAATGCCAGTGAGCGAGTTAAAAGGATCGCCGGTATCTGCATGACGAGCCAGTTACGCGCTGGCACATTGAGTTACACATATGTGAGAATGATAGGAATTCCTATTAGCATCTTCCTCACCAACGGCTCAGCATGTCATTTCTTCCTACCGCTTACGCACCCACTTTGAATGAAGTGGTCCACGATCTGCTGGCCAGTTATTCCGAGCTGCGACGCTACTTGTGCAGCCGTTTAGGCAACCCTGATGATGCGGCAGATATCGCTCAGTCGAGCTTTGCGCAAGCCTATGCGTACGCATTGAACAGCACGGTGGCGAACCCGAGGGCGCTGTTATTCAAGGCGGCTCGTAATGCTTGCATTGATCAATACCGTCGTCACAGTTGTGAAGTCGCGGCGTTGGATGACTGGATGAGCCGGCTTGATGTCCTTAGCCCGACCGTGGAAGAGATCGTGATTGCCCGCGAGCAATTGCAGCAGTTGATCGAGCGCATTGAGCGCATGCCGCGCCTGCGCCGCGAGGTGTTTGTGCGGGTACGGCTGGAGGGTTACAGCCACCGGCAAGTGTGCGCCGAACTTGGGTTGTCGGCTAAGTCAGTGGAGCTGCACATTGCCCGAGCGGTGTTTGACCTGTCTGAACTGAGCGTGGCGTGCCGTCATGTCTGAACCGCTCTCTGCGCGCAAGGTGCAACAGGCACTGACGTACTTGGCCAAGCTTAATAGCGATGATCCATCGCGGGTCGAACAGGCTCGCGAGCAACTGGCGCGCTGGCGTAATCAAAGTCGCGAGCATGAAAGCGCTTGGCTGGAGGCCGAGCGGCGCTGGCAGATGATCCATCGCTTAACCCCGCAGTTGCGTGGCACCGTGCAATCACACCCGGTCAACCTAAGCCGCCGCCGTTTGTTGCGCCAAGGCACCGGGTTATTAGCGGTGATTGGCGCTTCGGGCTGGTTAAGTTGGCTGTGGCGCGAGACAGCTCCTTACGAACAATCGCTGTTGACTGAGCACGCCGAACCGGCCCGCCCTGTCACCCTGCCCGATGGCAGCCAGTTGCTGCTAGCTGCCGAGTCCAATGTGCACGTGACCTTCAGTCATGCTCAGCGTGAGGTGATGCTGCTGCATGGCAACGTGTACTTCGACGTGGCCCACGAAATGCTGCGTCGTTTTGTAATCAACACCCGGCTGGGTCAGGTCACGGTGCTAGGCACTGCGTTCAGTGTCAGTGATCGCGGCGGCTGCATTCAGGTGGCGGTAGCCCGTGGTCGAGTCCAAGTGCAAGGGCTTAGTGGAGAAGCAAAAATCCTCACGGCGGGCCAACACGTGAGCATCAACATGCGAGGCGAGGTCACCGCTTTCAACCCACATCGTCAAGTGAGCCCGGATATTGAAAACTGGCGAAACGGTTGGTGGTCGTACACCGATGCGCCGCTCTCAGAGGTACTCGCCGAGTACAACGCCTACGCGATACGGCCGGTGGAGATCAGCTCAGAAGCGGCAAGTTTGCGGCTGACTGGCAGCTTTCCTAGTGATCGACCAGACATGCTGCTGCATGCCCTGCCCCGGATCTTGCCGGTGCAACTGGTAAGTAAAGCCGGTGAAACTTACGTGCAATTACGTTGAAAAAGTTTGAGGGGTAAACGCGTCGAGGTCCGTCTTCATCCATAACCACACTCGAGTCAGGACTGACCATGTCGCATTACGCCTCACCTTATCGCGCCCCGCTGAGCCGCTTGGCGCTGGCTTGCTCTTTGCTATTAGGGGCCGGCAGCGCGCTCGCAGACAACACTACCCCGCTGAACTTGAACCTACCTTCGCAACCGCTTGAATCGGCGGTTCATACCCTGGCCCGTGAAGGAGGCGTTGCTATTGCGGCTGATAGCCAACTATTAGTCGGGCGCAGTACTCAGCCGCTGTCAGGCCAATACACCTTGCAGCAAGCGCTGCATCTTCTGTTAGCTAACACCGGGCTGGTGGCCCAGGAAGAAAACGGTGTGATCGTACTGCGCCAAGACAGCAGCGACGGCGCTCTGAATCTGGGGGAAACGCGAGTTACGGGTGCAGGTCTGGGCGCGAGTGATTTGCCTGAGGCTTACAGTGGCGATCAAGTGGCGACCGGGGCGCGTTTGGGGTTGCTCGGTGACACAAACATTATGGATACGCCGTTCAACATCACCGCCTATACCGCGCAAGCCATCGAAAACCAGCAGAGCGGCACCGTCGGAGCAGTACTGCGCAATGACCCCTCAGTGCGTTTCAGCACCGGTGAAGGCCATGCCTATGAGAACTTCATGATCCGTGGCTACTCGCTTGACTCCTCCGAACTCGCGCTTAACGGCCTGTACGGCATGGCACCTGATGGCCACGTGCCTACCGAGTTTTTGGATCGAGTTGAAGTCCTCAAGGGGCCTGGTGCTCTATTGTCGGGCATGGCCCCCAGTGGCGGAGTGGGCGGCGTGATTAATCTGGTGCCCAAACGCGCGCTAGAAGCACCCTTGACCCGCCTGACCACCAGCTATGTGTCGGACGGCTATTTTGCCGAGCATCTGGATTTTAGTCGGCGCTTGGGCGATGAACAACGCTTCGGCATTCGCTTCAATGGCGTGTATGGCGATGGCGATACCGGGGTCGACAATCAATCCAAAGAACGCACACTGGCCTCGCTAGCCGTGGACTATCGTGGCGATGGATGGAAGCTTGCACTAGACGCCTACGAGACTCACGAGCGCGCCATCAATGGCAGCCCGATGATGGTCGGTTTCAGCGACATTGGCCATGTGCTTAAGGCGCCTAAGGCCGATACCAACATCCTTGAAGGCATCACCGCCAAGCAGATCAGCAAGGCGGTTATCGTGCGCGGCGAGTATGAACTCAATGACGACTGGACCACATTCGCCAGCGTTGGCAGCTCCAAAAGTCGCTACAAGGGTTTCCTCAACGGTACGCGTCTGCGGGTTAACAATGACAAGGGCGACGCCACCGGCGAAACCTATAACCAGGCCGGTTATACCGACAGCACCGCTTATGAAGCAGGTGTTCGTGGACGCGTGAGCACTGGACCGGTGGACCACCAACTGGTGTTCTCCGCCAGCCTCTTGCACCAGAACATTGGCCGAGCGCCGACCGTCACCGGCGCGCGCTACCCGAGCAACATTTATCACCCGGGCAAGCCGATTATTGCCGGGAGTACGGGATCGAGCGTTAAAACCGGCGACAACACGCTCTCCAGCTTCGCGATTGCTGACACCTTGGCGTTCGCCGATGACAAAGTTTTGCTGACCCTCGGCGCTCGCTCGCAACGCGTCCGTCAGCAGATGAGTTCGCCCAAGTCTTATGACGAACACGCCATCACCCCAGCTGTTGGACTGGTGGTTAAACCCTGGGATGCACCCGTGTCGTTGTATGCCAACTATATCGAGGGGCTGACTCAAGGCAGTACGGTGGGTGATGTCACTGCAGCCAACTACGGCGACCAGTTCGCGCCCTACAAGGCCAAACAATTAGAAGCAGGCGTGAAATGGGACATGGGCACGTTTACTCATACATTAAGTGCCTTCCAAATTGAGAAGCCCAGCCTGATTCTCGACAAAGCCAGCAACCTGTACAGCGACGACGGCAAACAACGTAACCGCGGCGTGGAATGGAACATGTTCGGCTCGGTCATTCCTTCTGTGCGGCTACTGGGCGGGGTTACGTACACCCACGCGGAGTTGACCCGTACCGCTAACGGCGCCCTCGACGGCAATACAGCACGCGGCGTACCCAAATGGTCTGCCAACTTGGGTGCCGAGTGGGACACACCGTGGATAGAGGGTCTGACCCTAAACACACTGGTCATCCACAGCAGCTCGCAATACCTCAACGACGCCAACACGCTGAAGATCCCGCAGTGGACGCGTTACGACCTAGGCGCTCGCTACAGTACGCGCATCTTGAGCAAAGACGTGGTGCTGCGCGCTAGCCTAGAAAACGTTGAAAACCGCTCTTACTGGGCTGGTGTGTTCAACGATGGTTTTGCCACGGTGAGCGAGCCGCGAACCCTAAAACTCTCAACCAGTATCGACTTCTGAGGTCAGCATGAGCCGTTTTAATCGCTTGAGCCTTGGCTGCTTTTTTAGCGCCGTGGCCTGCGCGTCAGCCGTGGCAATCGAGCCACTGAGCCAAGGTCAGAGTGTGCGCGCCAACATTGATCAGGCGCAGCCACCCCGTTGGCGGATAACACTCAATGCAGGGGATTTGATCCAAGGCAAGGTCGTGGGTGATGTCAGCCTGCGCCTACTCAACGCACAGGCTCAACCTCTGCGTTTGTTGGTCGATGGTGCGGATCTGCCTCGTGACTTTATGTTTGTCGCCGCTCAAGACGGGCAGTACCTATTGCGCGCAGAGCCGCTGGCAAGCCGCCCTCAAGCTGAGTTCACACTGACCTTGAACCAGGTCTTGCCACTGAGCCAACAACACCCTTCGCCGCCGCCACTGCTTAGCCCAACACTGCGTCACTTGGCTGAGCAACTGGAACAGGGCGGTTCCTCACAAGCATTCTGGAAAGACCGAGAGCAACAAGGAACGCCGCTGGTCGAAGCCGTAAATGACAGCCCTAACGAGCGGTTAGTCACGTTTTTGTGGCGCGGTGCTCAGCGCAATGTGCGCTTGTTTGGCGCACCTTCTGGCGGCCATGATCTGTTGCAGCGCTTGGCCGAGAGTGACGTTTGGTACGCCAGCTACCGTGTGCCATCCAGCGCCCGTCTCAGCTATCAATTAGCCCCAGATGTGCCAGAAGCTGGGGATCGTCGGACCCTACTGGCGACGGCTCAGCGCGACCCACTTAATCCACACCGCTTTGGTAACCACAATTATGAGCCCAGCGTGACCCGCTCAATCATGGAGTTACCCGATGCTGCGCCTCAGCCGTGGTCGCGCAAGCGCGTGGACGTAGCGCTCGGCACGTTACAACGTGCGTCCCTGACCAGTAGCATTTTAGGCAACACCCGCGACGTATATGTCTACCGACCTGCGGGCTGGCAGAACACGGGCAACGACCGTGGCTTGCTGGTGCTGTTCGATGCTCACGCCTACACACGCCAAGTGCCCACACCGGCCATTCTGGATAACTTAATTGCCGATGGCCTCATCCCACCCACCGCGGCCTTGATCATAGCCAACCCAAGTGACGAAACCCGGCCCGTTGAGCTGCCTCCCAACCCGGAGTTCGCCCGTTTCATGGCTGAAGAATTGATGCCGTGGGCCGAACAACAAGGCTTGAGTGCCGAGGCCAAGCATACGGTTGTGGCGGGTTCCAGTTATGGCGGTTTGGCGTCAGCCTGGCTTGGGCTTAAACACCCAGAGCTGTTTGGCAATGTGCTGAGCTTATCCGGTTCGTATTGGTGGAGCCCGGCTGGCACTGAAGATCAGTGGCTCACTCGTCAATACGTCACTAGCCCTCGCCTGCCCTTGCGCTTCTACCTGCAAGCTGGGTTATTTGAAGGCAAGCCCGGCGCCTCCAGCGCTGGGATTTTGGACAGCAACCGGCAGTTGCGCAACGTCTTGCAGGCTAAAGGCTACTCGGTAGATCACGTCGAATACGCCAGTGGTCACGACTACCTGCAATGGCGCGGCTCACTGGCGTGTGGCTTGATCAGCCTGCTCGGCATTAGCTCGGATACGCCCAAAGCGTGCGTACCGATCGCGCTATAACCCTGCTGAGCAGACGGATGCACTAGCACTTCGCAGGTATCCGCCTGCACCACCGCTGAGCTATTAATCCGCTGAAGCTAAAGGATCCAACACTGCACCGACTCAAGGGTTCGACAGTTCATCGGGAGACGCTCTTATTACCTGTATTGCCCACCGGGCGCCTCTGCGAAAAGTGAATAAAAGCGCATACAATTGCCATCACCTTCGCATACAAGACAGTCCGGTCAATTCATGGCGCTCGACCCTTTCACTTTATTGACCCTGACCATTGCGCTAGCCGCGGCTGCCGCACTCTATCTGGCTATCGAATGGCGAAGCATCCGTGAGCCTTCACTAATGTATTGGAGCGCAGGCTTTGCAACCATTGCCGTGGGCTCAACCCTAGCGCTGTTGCGCAGTAAGGGGATGCTGTTTATCGGTATCTGGTTCGCCAATGGCTTACTGGTGGTAGCCCATTGGCTGTTTCTGCTTGGGGTTGCACGCTTTACCCAGACGCAATTGTCACGACGTTGGTATCTGGTCTTTGTTGTTTGGACGTTACTGTTGGTCATTCCGCATGACCCGTCATGGTCCAGGATTACCCTGCTGATTAACTCGCTATTAGTTGCCTCTTTATCGCTCAAGGCCAGCGGGCTGCTACGCCCGCACGGTAGCTCATTGAGCGTGGGGGCCGTGCAGTTGCGCTATGTGCTGCTAATCCACGGGCTGTTCTATTGCGTCAAGTCAGTCTTCGCGGTGCTACCGGGTGAGTTGATTGACCTTGCCGCGTTTCAAGGCCAGATCATTCAGATCTCGCTGGTTGAAGGGGCCATGGCAATTATGCTGATTGCATTGTCGATGACCGGAACTGAACGCTACCGACGCGAACAACAAATCGCACGTCTCGCCGCTCGCGACCCACTGACCGCCCTGTACAACCGTCGCGCCCTCGAAATGCGAGCGCCGCCCTTATTGAACAGTGTTTCGGCCGCTCAACCTGGCGCCTTACTGTTGATCGACATTGATAACTTCAAGCTGATTAACGATCTATTTGGGCACACGGCGGGCGATCGACTGCTGGTCACTCTAAGCGAAATGATTCGTGGGGTACTGCCCAAAGATGCGTTGGCTGCCCGGCTGGGAGGTGATGAATTCGTAATTCTGTTACGCAATGCCTCTAGCGAACGAATTGAGGCGCTGGCAAGCGCTCTGCGCGACCCGTTTTACCTCGCCACCTCACAAACATTCGTCACGCCACAAGCGGTAACCCTGAGCATCGGCGCCGAGCTGTTCGACCAGCGACCCGCCAGCCTAAGCCAGCTAATTGAGTTAGGCGACGCTGCGCTCTACGCGTCCAAGCGCGGAGGCCGTAACAGCTTGAAGTTGGTAGATCGGACGATCGCCAATCACTGATTTGGCGCTTTTACAGTGCCGCACTTCTCACCTGGAAGTCTTAGCACATGAACGCCCCCTTGCTCGGCAGTTGTGTGTGCGGCGCTGTTAACTACCGAAAGGCATCAGCAGCCATTCAGTGTCGCCTGTGGGCGCTCGCCCGCGAAGAAAAACGGTCGTAAGCGCACGCCCACGCTGTTACCCAAAAACGCAGCCACTAGCCACACCCACCCGTGCAGGCTGCCCGAAGCGATGCCACTGAAGTACGCACCAATGTTGCAGCCGTAGGCCAGTCGCGAGCCATAGCCGAGCAGTAAACCGCCAATCACGGCCGCCAACAGGGAGCGCCCGGGGATTTTAAGGCTTGGCGCAAATCGCCCGGCCAAGCCCGCAGCCAAGAGCGCACCGAGAATAATGCCCACGTCCATGACACTGGTGATGTCTTCCCAGACCGGTGCAGCTAGCGCTTTGGCATTACTGGGCACTTGCCAGAAACCCCAACCGCTGACGTCTACGCCCAGCCCGCTGATGACCTTGGCGCCCCAGAGGGCGAACGCCGAAGTAATGCCCCATGGGCGTCCGGCCAAGGCCAGCGTGGCGTAGTTGAGTAAGGCTAGGCCAATCGCTCCCCAAATCAATGGCCATGGCCCGCGAAGAAAGCGCCGCAGCCCGTGATGTTCAGTGCTCACGCCTTCTTCTAGCTGTCCATGACGGGCTTTTTCTAGGCGCACAGTGACCGCCGCAATGACCCCGAAAATGACTAGGTTTACGAGTAACGCAGGCACGACGCCGAAGCTTTTGACGATGGAAGTTGCCGGAAACGAAGGCAACGCAAACCACCAGTCGACATGCTGAGTGGCGATGACTGAGCCACTGATAAAGAACAACAACGTCACCAGCATTCGTGCGTTGCCTCCGCCCACGGTGAATAACGTCCCCGATGCGCAGCCGCCGCCTAATTGCATGCCGATGCCGAAAATAAACGCGCCGAACACCACAGAAATGCCCACCGGGGCAACTAGCCCGACCACTGGCTGACCGAACAGCGTGCCTGACCCTAAGGCCGGGAAAAACAGCAACACCGCCACTGCCAACATGACCATTTGCGCGCGCAGGCCAGCACCGCGTCGATCATTGATAAACACCCGCCAAGCCGAAGTAAAACCAAAGGCTGCGTGGTACAGCGTCACCCCTAAGGCGGCGCCCACGGCGAGCAATAACACTTGGCGAGTACCCACGGTGTTGTGCAGAAACACAGCGCCTTGCAACAACAAGATGCAAGCTATCAGGGGCGCATAGCTTTTGCGCTCTGGTGTCATAGATAGGGAACGGCTCATTAAGAATCTCAGTACGTTAGACGTGAAGAAGTGCGAAGGCGATCAGTATAAACCCCGAAGCTGTTTATGCAGCGTTGTGGATTTAGAGGCCTATAACGGCGTGCAATAAGAACCTCAGAACACAAAATAGACAGAAATCTCCCTAACTATCTTCTGGGCCATTCGTTTGAAGCACTAGACCACTTCAAAACTGACAAGGAGTCAGCTGCAATGCGTGCCCCCCTCACCCGTTCCATGACATTAGCTTTAGGCCTCATCAGCAGTTCGCATTTATTAGCAGACACTGAGGCCCTAGATGATGCTGAAACGAAACAGCCCGACATGGAACTCGCCAGCACCCGCATCAACGCCCAAGGGCTGGGTTCGACAACCGAAGACACCGGCTCGTATACCACCGGTTCGACCAGCACCGCGACCAAACTCAACTTGAGCATCCGCGAAACCCCGCAGTCGATTTCGGTGGTCACTCGCCAAGAGATGGATGACTTTGACCTCAATACCCTCACCGAAGCCATGCGCCACACCACAGGCATTGTGGTGCAGCACAGTGACTCGGATCGGGTCAGCTACTCGTCACGCGGCTATACCATCAATAACTTTCAAATTGACGGGATGCTTAACACCTTCAGTTTCATGAAGTCTGACGCTGACACCATCATCTACGACCGCATTGAGGTGGTGCGCGGTGCGACCGGCTTAACCACCGGCGCAGGCGACCCATCGGGCACTATCAACATGATCCGCAAGCGCCCAACCCACGAGCTTGCCGCCAAGGCTGGGGTCAGCGGCGGCAGCTATGACGACTATTACAGCTATGTCGATGTGGGCGGGCCGCTGGGCTTTGACGGCCGTTTACGCGGCCGTACCGTGCTGGCCTATCGCGACAGCAAATCGTTTCGCGATACTTACGCGCTCAAGCGGGAAGTGGCTTACGGTATTTTGGAAGCCGACCTCACCGACCACACTACCGTGGCCGTCGGTTATGACTATCAGGACAAGCAAGTGCGCGGCTCCTCTTGGGGCACAACGCCTTATTGGACGGGGACGGGTGACAAGGCCAATCTAGGACGTTCGACCAATTGGGCTACGTCTTGGAGTTCTTGGCCGTTAAAGGACAAAACCGCCTTTGCCACTCTCGATCAGCTGTTAGTCGATGACTGGCGCCTGAAGGCCGCTTATACCCACCGCACCAGTGAATCCGATGGCAAGGTGTATTACGCCGGTGGAGGCTTCCCGAATGCCGATGGGAGTGGCATGTCGGCCTTTAGCAGCCACTTTGCCGGCGACGAAAGCATGACTGCACTCGACATCAACGTCTCGGGCACTTACGCCCTGCTCGGACGTGATCACGAATTAATGGTCGGTTATGGTGAGGCCAAGTACGACAGCACTTCGCCCTTGTCGATTGACTTAAACCCTGACGACTACGGCACTATTGCCAACTGGAATGACTTGAGCGGGATTCCTAAATACCGCGACCTCGACACCGGCTTGGACAGCAGCCACAGCACCATCAAGCAAAAGTCCGGGTATCTGGCCACCCGCTTCAATCTGACAGATGAATGGCACGCTGTGCTCGGCACCCGCTATGGCAGCTGGAAAAGCACCAACACCAGCCGCGATTTCGATGACAGCGCAGCGGGAGGCATTAGCTACCAAAAGGTCACGCAAACCCACAACGACATGCTCACACCTTATGCGGGCTTGCTGTATGACTTTACTGAAGAGCTAACGGCCTACGTGAGCTACACCGACATCTTCAAGCCTTCTACCAACAAAGATGCTAGCGGCTCCTACCTCAAGCCAGTGGTCGGCAGTGTTTATGAAGTAGGGCTTAAAGGCAGTTTTCTGGAAGAACGCTTGAACTTGTCGAGCGCCGTGTTCTGGAGTAAGCAGGACAACGTGCCGGAAATCGACGACTCTGTGCCTCGCGGCCCTAATGGCGAGGAATATTACAAATCTGGCGGCAAGGGCAACAAAATCAAAGGCTTTGAAGTTGAGCTGGCCGGTGAGGTTATGCGCGGCTGGAACATGATGGCGGGCTATACCTACACCCACTCGCTAAACGCCGATGGTAAGCGCATTAACACCACAGCACCTTTGAACCTGGTCAAGGCGTCGACAAGCTACACACTGCCGGGTGAATGGCGAACGTTGACAGTAGGTGCGGCCGTCAATTGGCAGAGCGACATTTACCGCGTCAGCAATCGACCTAGCGGAGCTACAAACCAGAACGGGTATCCGATCACCTTCAAGGAAAACATCACCCAGAAGTCCTACACCCTTGTCGACCTGATGGCACGTTACGAATTTAACCCTCATGTCAAAGCGACTCTAAACGTCAAAAACGTGCTGGATCAGAAGTACTACGAAAACGTTGGCTTTTATAACGGCGTGTTCTGGGGCGAACCAAGAACCGTAAGCTTGGGCCTTGAATGGACGTTGTAAAGGGTATCTCAGGCGTCTCAACGAGGGGCCTTGAGACGCCCTAATACCGCCGTGCAAATGAACACAGGCGGCGACTTTTTTGATGCCGGGCTCGCCCGGAAAATCTAAAGATCGTCGCCGCTCCTCACCAATTCACGCGTTATGAAGCGTTAGCACCGGGTTAGTTCTCTTTGATCTGCGCCCACAACTGTGCCACTTCCTCAGCATTGCTCGCCTTGATTCGGGCCAAGTTAACGGGATACTCGACCCCTGGGTTCTCGACCCAGCGCGTGGCGGTAAATTGGCCGTTACTGGCCCGCAAAATGTAGCCCGTGTCATGGCACTGCTCGGAAGCCAAAAACAGAACGCCAGGAGTGATCCATTCAGGTTTGAGGTTTTCCGGTTCTTCGGTCACACCCCACATCCGGGTTTTGGCCACGGGTGAAACGGCGTTCACCCCTATCCCGTCGGCCATACCTTCCATGCTCAACGCGTTCATGATGCCCAGTTGCGCCATTTTGCCTGCCGCATACGCCACCAACCCCGGTTGGGCATATTGCTGATACATGGCCCGATCCGAGGAGGTTAATACCACTCGTGCCGCTGTCGATTGCTGCAGGTAGGTCCAAGCGTGTTTGCACAGCCACACGGGGGCATAGACACTCACATCCAGCGCACGCTCGATAAAGCTTGAGTCGGCTTCTTCAATCCGTTGGTAACCGACCCACCCCGCGTTGTGAATCACAATGTCCAGTTGCCCAAAGGCTTGGACAGCCGCCGCCACTAATTGCTGACATGCTTGCTCGCTGGCAAGATCAGCATGATGACCCATGGCGCTATAACCTTGGAATTGAAGGCTGCGCGCGGCTTCATGCGCAACCGAGCTGTCTGCGCCCTCACCCAGGTTGTTCGCCCCAATATCGCTGATCAGCACATTGGCTCCCAGCCTTGCCAGCTCGCGGGCGTAGCTCAAGCCTAGGCCTCGGCCTGCGCCCGTTACAATTGCGGTTTTGCCTGCAAAGTTCACTGGTATCTCCTCTTGTTGGTCGCCCTCACCTTAACAATCCGCAGATCATGTGTTTAATACCGTTTACACGCGCAATTGATACCCTGTGGCTATCAGACCACTGTCACTCACACGGCTCAGTTCAAAGGAAGGAGGCAGCAACATGATCGAGACGCGACTGCTTAGGCAGTTCATCGCCGTTGCTGAGGAGCTGAACTACCACAAGGCGGCGACTCGCCTGCACATGGCTCAACCTCCTCTGAGCCAAGCGATTAACCGACTGGAAGACAAATTGGGTTTCAGCCTGCTCACGCGCAGCCGCCGTGAAGTCAAACTGACACCTGCCGGCAGCGCTTTTCTGGAAGCGGCCTACAACACGCTCAAAACACTAGACTCGGGTGTTGAGCATGCGCGCCAAGTGTCCCAGGGCAGTGCTGGCAAACTCACTATCACCACCCTCTCCATCGCCTACTACACGCCGTTGCTCAATACCCTGCGACAGTTGCGCGAGGCGCTTCCCAAGGTCCAACTCAGCCTTAAGGAAATGCCCTCAGCCCAGCAGGTCCAAGCCATCATGTCGGCGCAGGCGGACCTCGCCTTTATGCGTAAACCGCCCGCTGATACGCCTAACATGGTGTTGCGATTGCTGCTTGAAGAGGCAATCGTCATGGCCTTACCCATGGATCACCCCAGAGCGCAGACAGAACATATCGACCTGCGGGACTTTGCCGGGGAAGACTTTGTGTTCACTCCCCACGCGCTGGGCAGCGGTTATCACCAACAACTCATTGCCTTATGCGAAGCGGCTGGTTTTTACCCCAACGTGGTGCAGGAAGCAGCGCAATTGCATACCGTAATCGGCCTAGTCGGATGCGGTTTCGGTGTGGCGCTGGTGCCGGCGTCGATTGCCAGTTCGTTTATGCAAGACAAGGTGGTGTTTCGCCACCTGTTGCCTGTGACGGAGTCGGGCAACCCCGCCATTGGCCTCTATGTAGGCTGGAACTCCCACAACGACTCTCCGCTGATACCGCGCTTTATATCGATGCTGGACATTCATCTTCGGCCTGAGCACTGACCCGCTCAGGCGTTAGACGAAAGTACCGATGAGCCCTGCGGCTCAACTGCTGCCTGCTCGCGGTAGCTCGCTGGGCTGAAGACCCGAGTCAGTATCAGCATCGACACTACCCCAACAATCAACACCCACCAAGCACTGATAAAGCTGCCCGTCATCTCACGCAGCCAGCCTGTCAGCCAGGGAGAGATGGCGTTAATCAAAAAGCCGATGCCTTGCACAAACGCTGCCAACTGCCCGGCAGCGCGCGGTTCTCGGCAATGGTCGAGGGTCAAAATCAAGCTCAATGCAAAACAAGCACCCAGCCCGAAGCCAATCAAAGCGACCCAGACATGCGGCGCCTCCAGAGGCCACATCACCAACCCTAAAAAACCAAGCGCTTGGGCTGTGAGACTGACGGCCAACAAGGGGCGCCGGTCGGTGCCTCGTTGCGCCAAGGCAGGCATGACCAACGCGGCCACGACCTGAAAGATCGTCATAAACGCCAGCAGCGAACCACTTTGCGTGGCGCTCCAGTCCATTTGTAAGTAATAGGCAGGCAGCCAAGCCACCATGCTCATGTAGCCGCAGTTCACCAGCCCAAAGTACAACGCCAATAGCCACGCCCTGCGGTTGCGCCATGGATGAGCAGACACGCCGTGAGTGCGCGGCGTAAACCCGGCGAAAGGTAACAGCCACCACATCAGCAGCGCCGCCAGCGCTGGCAACAACCAAACCCCGAGCCCGGCCTGCCAATGGCTAAAGTGCCCGGCCACCACTGGGCTGAGTAAAGCAGCCAGACCACCACCGCCCATCAGCGAGGCTGAATAAACGCCCAGCGCCAATGCCACCTGTTGCTTGAACTGACGCTTGATCAACGCAGGAACCAGCGCCTGAATCAACGCCACACCTGCACCACCCAATAAAGCAGTGATCAGTAACACCTCAGCCTGCTGCCCCATCAGGCGCCACAAACACGCCCCGAGAATCATCAGTAAGCCCATGGCCACGCCCCGCCGCTCACCCAAGCGAGCCTCAATGCGGACACCGAGCAAGGCCACGAGGCCCATGCAAATCACCGGTAGGCTGGTCAGCCAAGCGCTGCTTTGAAAACTCATGCCAGTATCGCCACGAATCTCCATCAGCAGTGGGCTGATAGAACTCAAAATCGGCCGTAAATTAAGCCCCAAGGCGATGATCAACGCCCAACTGGCCAGGCTGCGCAAACGGGTTCTAGCAGGCTGCATGACGTGCCTGCCAGTCACCGTAGATCTCAGCCATCGCTGGCTGTGGCAGATGCCGTACATTAAGCGTCTGTTTGTCTAGGGGCAGCGCCAGTTGCTGGTAGACCGCAGCCGTAGACAAGCCAAAGCGCTCACCCACTTCATTCGCCGCGCCATACACCGCTCCCGAGACACCACACAAGTGCATCGCTGCTAAACACATAGGGCACGGCTGGCCACTGGCATAGATCACGCATCCTTCTAGCCGCGCGCCCAACTGTTGGCTGGCTCTGCGAATGGTCAGCAGCTCGGCATGATCTGTCGGGTCTTGACTGAGATGGATTTCATTGACTGCCTCGGCAACAACTTGGCCGTCTTTGACCAAAATTGCGCCAAACGGACGACCACCAGCGGCTACGTTTTCACCCGCCAGTTCGACTGCGCGTTGCAGAAATTGTTGATCGATATGCATGAAAAATCCCCCAGGGTTATTTACTTAGCGCCAGCGTCACTGAGCAATTTGACGACGGCGGTCTGGCCATGCTTTTTCGCTTGGTACAAAGGGCTACGGCCCTCGCTGTCCGGCAGGTTCAGGTCTGCGCCAGCTTTAATAAGCTGAGTGACAATCTGCTGATGAGCCGGACCACCATCGGACAGCACAATGGCTTCCATCAAGCAGGTCCAGCCCAGTCGATTGACGTGGTCCAGGTCAACACCGGCGTCGATTAACAGGCGTACCGTTTCCACATGGCCGCGCTCACACGCCGGGATCAACGCGGTGCCCCCATAGCGGTTGGTGCTCTTGAGGTCTGCACCATGGGCCAACGTCAGCTTAAGAATGTCGTTGTAGCCGCTGGCGCCAGCCAACAAATAAGCGCTGTCTTGCATCTGGTTTTTCTGGTTAACGTCGGCACCAGCATCTATCAGTGCCCGTGCGATCTCAACGTTGTTGCGATGGGTTGCCAACAGCAACGCACTGCTACCTTCTGCTGCTTGTGCGTTGAGGTCTGCGCCCTCGGTGATCAACTGCTGCACTTTAGTCAGCTCGCCATCACGTACCGCGTTAAAAAGATTTTGTTCGCTTGCCATTACTCCTCCCATCATTAACAGCCCGACCGCTAAAAGGCCGGATTTAAACGTCAGGCGACTCATGGTCATGTCTCTCTGCGCATTCAATGAAGGTCGAGTATGGCCATTTGAGCAGGTATTCTGAAATTAAATATAATCATGCTATCCAGTGGCTATATGAATGGTTATGCCTATGTTCGATCCCGTGTTGTTACGCAGCTTTATCGCCGTAGTGGACTGCGCCAATTTCACCCGCGCAGCCCAACGGCTGCATTTGACTCAGTCTACGGTCAGTCAGCAGATCCGCCGTTTGGAAGACAGCCTAGGCTGTAAGTTGCTCGACCGCGACCAGCGCCAGATCGTGGCTACCGCTGAGGGCGAGCGGCTGCTGGCGTACGCACGGCGCATTCTGACGCTCCATGAAGAAGCCCGAGAGGTCTTGTTTAACCAGCAAAGTGAAGGGGTATTGCGCTTAGGCGTGCCTGAAGATTTTGCCGCCGAACGCATGATGCCGATGCTGTCGCGTTTTGGGCTAGAGCATCCACGAGTGCGGCTAGAAGTGACTAGCGGCTTGGGCCCAGAGCTGTCGCGGCTCTTTCGCCGGGGGGAGTTTGACCTATTGCTGGTTAAGCAAATGGGCCAAAACGATGATTGCCTGGCGTGCTGGCCTGAACCCTTGTGCTGGGTAGACAGCCGCTCGCAGCCTGCATTGGGTCGAGATCCGTTGCCTCTGGTGGCCTTTCCAGTCGGTGGTTTATACCGCAATGAAATGCTTCATCACTTGGAGATGGGCGGTTGGCAATGGCGTATCAGTTATTCAAGTGCGAGCCTGGCCAGTGTTTGTTCGGCTGTGGCGGCCGGTTTGGGTGTCAGCTTGTTACCGTTGCGCGTTGTGGCCGCAGAGCATCAGGTGCTTGACGCCAGTAGCGGGCTACCGGATATCCAAGGCGTGTATTTAGCACTCTACGCGCAAAGTGAGCTGAGCCACGTGGGCAAGTTGCTGCAAAATCAACTGCTCAGCCTGTGCGAAGCCCTTGCCTAGACTGACAATGAACCGCAGGCAGCACTCAGTGTTCAAGTGCTGTCTGCACAGCAACAGCTGCAGTCTTTGATGCACGCCATCACTTGGCCGCTGCGCACTCTGGCTGCGGCACATTGCACATCACACGACCATCGCGAACCGTAACGCTCAGCTCTCCCCGCCAAAACTCGGCGAGAAAAATATCTTCTGCTCTGAGCCCTAAGTCGTTGATTTCCCGTTCCAGCCATTCGGGGTCATGCCCAATAGACGTCAACTGATCGAGCCGGGGTTCGCTGTTATACATGACAATTACCGACGGCATGTCGCGTTCATCACAGATCACCGTCAGCTCACCCCCCGGCTCAATTTGCGCGTAATAAACCTGCTGAAAAGAACACGCGCCCTGGGCGTGTAACTGTGAGGCGACGCGTAATATGTCGATCTTGTGTTTATTATTGACAAGGTTCTCAATGATAAACCTCCCATCCTTAATAATCGGAATAGGGCTACCAATCGTAAAACCACGCAAGAGCTGAATATGTTTAGTAGCGGTATTAAGCACATAGATCAACAACACCCCAATGAGCAAGACCAGCAAGTACTGCTTAAAGGGAATCGTATCGCTATAAATAACACCCCCGATAATCCCACCCAATATAAAATTGCCGATCAAATCAATCGCCGTCATCTGTGACAGCTGTGTTCGGCCGGACAAGTACAGGTGAGTTGCAATAATCACAAACCCGGCCACAAACTTCGCCAATACCCACGCGTAATACTCCATATCACTCCCTCTTCATGCCCTATCCATACGCCTACTTACCTAAATGCCTAACAGCAATACCCCCCGAACAGACAGGATCTGCGTACATCGGATAGCAGATCGCCGCCGATACGGATCAGCGTAGCAGGTTTAAAACCAGAGGGAGAACAGAAGAGTAGAGCCGTCTTTACGCCAACAACACAGTGCTCAGCAAACCAAAAGATCGTCCATCTTGGCCACGTTAATACCCTTGAGATTGCTGAGCGTTCTGACACACAGTGAGTTGCTCATTAATATTGCCGTACAGCGTGCGAGTCTCTAATGACTGCACCGTTTGAGTCTCGGCATAATCTATTTGAATTGCATCAAGTTTGGCTTTGCTGACAGTCATTTGTACAATGCAGCGGTTCACGTTATCCGACATTAAAAGCTGCGTATAAGACGTTTCAATGGGTGCAATACTTCGCGCCGCAACAAGCTGTTTAATAGCGTCGATCTTTTCTTGTGCCACGGTATTCTTATCAGCCTCGCAGCCCGTCAGTACTAACACCATGACAACACCTACAACAGAATGCTTGATCACTTTTAGACCCCTGACGCTATTAAGGGAACCGATCTTCATCATGTGTACCGCTTATCAGGACATCCTCGTTAACCGCCGTAGCCTCTGTGACCGCACATGGATCGCACCGACAACGGACATCGAGGAATGCGTCCTCAGGTTTAATGCCTCAACATAAAGCACTTGGATGACACTATTAATGCGTGAAGCGTGTGACTTATCTATCGAAGCCTCTGTACGCAAAGACCCCGCCTAAGCGCAGAGCCTTTGAGTCAAATGCAAATACTGCGCCATGGCACCGCCAATCTGAAACCCGGCGGCTATTACGCAACGTTTTAAATCAGCTTTCAACCACTGCGCTTGGGGCCTCAGCAGCTTCAGTTGCCAACTTCACACGATCAGCTTTGCTGATGTAAGTGGACTTTTTTTTCGGTGCCAATTTGGCACTGGCCTTCTTTGCATGGGCTTTGAGTAGCTGTTGTATTTTTTTACGGCGATTCATCTTCGGACACTCAGTTTGTAAGCATTTGAATCATATCAGTTTGAAGCCGCAAGCCGGTTAAAGGCTCGTTGTGTGCCGCTAACCGGGTGAGCCAAATCTACTCTTGGTGTGTCCAAACCGCCAGTTCATAGCCATCAGGATCGACAAAGTGAAAGCGCCGTCCTCCGGGAAACGAAAACGTTTCACGGCTGATCACAGCGCCTAAGTCTTTGAGACCTTTTTGGGTCACCTCAAGCTCATCCGCATAGATAATGACCAGAGGGCCGCCGGGTTGTACGGGCTCTCCAGTCGTGAAGCCACCCGTCAAACGGCCGTCCGTGAACTCTGTGTAGGCAGGGCCGTAATCAACAAATGTCCAGCCAAATGCACTCCCATAGAAGGCTTTGCTGCGTTCAATATTGCTCACATTAAACTCAAGATTGTCGATCTGCCGGTCTTTACGACTTGCGCTCATAAAACTCCCTCACTGTCATTTGAAATGACTACCAATGTGCCGTGTCTGAACCCAGTTCATGTGCCGGTAAGGTCCACTGCGCCTCACAACCCTTGATTCGGATTGGCCAAGCAAGACGTCGTGCCTCGCCCCACGCAGTGTGCTCCAGAGCGGATGCTGTATCAGCCTGCGCCTCAACCGCGAATACGGGGCAACGGCCCTGCAAACCAGAGTCCAGCAATAACTGCGCCGTGCGCGCCAATGACAGCCGGGCGTGTAGCGCGGTACTGGAATGCCAGCGCTCGGTGATGCCGACAATGGCGGCGGCAGCCATTAGATAACCGGTTGCGTGGTCCAGCGCTTGAACCGCAAGCGGCACAGGCTGCTGCGCATGCGCTTGCTGCATCCCGGTGTGCGCAATACCGCTGCTCATCTGCACCAAGCTGTCAAAGCCGCGCCGATTACGCCAAGGCCCCGTCCAACCATAAGCATTGAGGCTGATATCAATTAAGTGCGGATTGATTTGCTGCCTGACTGCACTGCCCAAACCCAGGTTTTGCAGAGCATCGGCGCGGTACCCATGGACAATGACATCGGCTGAAGCCAGCAACTGCTTGAACGTTTGCAGAGCAGCCGGATCACGCAAGTTCATGCGCACTAGACGCTTACCCAGTGTGACTTCTGGCACAACACCGGGCTCGTTCCAGTCTGGCGAGTCGATACGCAGCACCTGTGCGCCATAGGCCGCCAGACAACGTGTGGCAATAGGCCCGGCCAATACTCGGGTCAAATCCAGCACCTTGATCCCGGCAAGCGGACGAGCTGGATCAACGGCGTGGGGCGAGACGTTGACGCTCGCTCGTCTGTCTATATGGATCAACGGCTCGTCAGCGACAGCACGCCCTTGCGGATGCTGCGACCACTGTTCTGGCGAGCGCATCTGTGCGGCGCACCCTGCGGCCTCTACGATTGTAGATTCAAGCGCGAGCTTGTCCCACAGGGCAACAGCCTTCGCCATGCTGGGTTTATCAGCGTGCGCCCCCAAAATACGTTCGGCGGCTAAACGATGATGAGGCGCATTGGTGTGCAAACGGATCCAGCCATCCTTAGTCCTGTAGTCGCCAGCTACAGCATCCCAAAGACTCGGCACCTGCCAGCCTGATGGGCGTAAAGAGCTGCTGAACCAGAACGAGGCCAATCGACGGTCAACCTCTACGGTTTCGATTGACTTGCCGCTGCTCAACGCCCGCAGCTTGGCGATTGATAACGCTACGGCGGCCATTGAAGCGCTGGCCAGTTCAGTCACACGATAAGCCGAGGGTAATGCGCCTTCAGTGGTCAGCGTGACCCGCTGACACTCATCGACATCACCGCCAAGAGCGGTCCATACAGCATGAAATATCGCGGGCTGGGTCATGGGCTCTGCACTCACGTTACGTTGGAGTCAGCGACTATAAGCGGGTCAAGATTAAGATCAACCTTGATCTGAATTAAACGCCATGGGCCAAGCGCGTCGATGGCCCTCTGTGAGAAAATCGCCATTTTTGCGCAGCGCGTGCGTTAGATGATGAGTCTTGAGTACCGCATGAGCTGCTGATAAGGAACGGCCGTTGAACCCACACACATTATCCCTGCGCCTAGAGCGCGTGGCAGCACAGGTGCCTGCCGGAGCGCGGCTGGCGGATATTGGCTCAGACCATGCCTATTTGCCGGTGGCGCTCATGCGCCGTGATGCGATCTCGACGGCAGTGGCAGGCGAAGTCGCCTTGACGCCCTTTCACGCCGCGCAGCGCACGGTGCGCGATAACCAACTGCAATCGCAGATTAGCGTCCGCCAGGCGAATGGCCTGGCAGCCATTAACGCCAGTGACAAGATCACGGCTATCAGTCTGTGCGGGATGGGTGGCGAAACCATTCGCGACATTCTTGACCGTGGTCAAGCACACCTGAGCGGTCAAGAGCGTTTGATCTTGCAGCCCAATGGCGGCGAACAACCCCTGCGTCAATGGCTGATGGAAAACCATTACCGCATCCTCTTTGAAGAGGTCCTGCGCGAGAACCGCTTCTTCTACGAAATCATCGTTGCCGAGCGTACCGGACCCGTCACCTACAGCGCCGAAGAGCTGTACTTCGGCCCGTTGCTATTACAGAGCCGCAGCCCCATGTTCTTGGCCAAATGGCAACGTTTGCTCAGGGAGCGACAAAAAACCTTGAGCCAACTGACCGGAGCACGACAGGCCGTGCCCGAGCAAAAAGTCCAAGACGTCGCTCGACAAATACGCTTGATCACCGAGCTGCTGGCTTAAGGACTCGTCATTTCTTCAGTCCAGATCAGAAGCCTGGTGGCGTTCCGGAACTTGGCTGGCCTCATCGCCCCACGTCCGGTTAACCCTTAACCCACGAATCACGGCCGGGCGATTAGCAATGTCTTCAGCCCAACGTTGCACATGGGTGTATTCGTGGGCTGACAGAAACTCAGCGGCCGAGTACACCGTGTTGCGCACCACTTGCCCGTACCAAGACCAGATCGCGATGTCGGCGATGGTGTAGGTGTCACCGGCCAAATAAGCGCTTTGCGCTAAACGGCGGTCCAGTACATCCAGCTGCCGTTTAGCTTCCATGGTGAAGCGGTTGATCGGGTACTCAAGCTTTTGCGGCGCGTACACATAGAAATGCCCGAAACCGCCGCCCAAAAAGGGTGCCGCGCCCATCTGCCAGAACAGCCAGTTAAGGGTTTCGGTGCGCCCCGCCCGATCGGTCGGGAGTAAAGCCCCGAATTTTTCGGCGAGATACAGCAGGATTGAGCCCGACTCAAACACCCGGATAGCCGGCTCTTCACTGCGGTCCAGTAGCGCTGGAATCTTGGAATTGGGGTTGATATCAACAAAACCACTGGAAAACTGATCCCCTTCGCCGATACGAATCAGCCAAGCATCGTACTCAGCGCCGGTGTGCCCCAGCGCCAGCAACTCTTCCAGCATGATGGTGACCTTCACCCCATTGGGCGTGGCCAGCGAATACAGCTGCAAGGGTTGCTTGCCGACCGGCAGTTCTTTGGCATGGGTAGGCCCAGCTACAGGGCGATTGATACTTGCAAAATGGCCGCCAGAAGGCGCGTCGTTTGTCCAGACTTTAGGCGGAACGTAGGCTGAGTTGCTCAAGAGACGGACCTCATCGGTTGTGTATTGAGATAACCAGAACCCAGATGAACGTTGGGCTCGTTGCCCACAGCACACCACAGTCAGGCACTGAATGCCACCCTGCTCCCATAGACCAACCCTGATTAATGCGTTGCCTACTGCAAAGCGCTCACTCGATTGATGGACGAGCATTAGGGTCTGCAATCAAGCTCTTTTCTAAGCGAATGTCGCCTTCTGGCAAACGCTCCACCGGCGTCCAGCCGAGCGCCCGATAGAAGCCATAGGCGCGACTGGCTTCAGCGGTTTCCAGCCATATCGTTGGGTAACGTTCAAATAGAAACGTCTGCGCCTTGTCCATCAGTTGACGCCCCAGCCCGCGCCCTTCGTATTCGGGTAATACGAAGGCGGCAAAGACACACCCCTCTTGCAGATCCGCCATCGAAAAACCTGCGCGAACACCCTCGACTTCGGCGATCCAAATACAAGGCGCTTGTGCAATCGCTTCACGTATAGCATCGGGGGTGATACCCATTCCAGTGAGTTGCTCGCGTGACAGGTGGTTTTCTTTAACACGGGTTCGAATATCAAAAATGCTGTCGATATCATCGAACTGGGCGACTCTTAGGCTTATTTGCATCACGTCTCTCTCCTTTTTTAAACGTCTATGATCCACTCGGCCTAACATGGCTAACTCAAGTGCCGGCGTCATTTACCTACAGCAATCGCCTCGATGGATCTGTGTAGCGTTCTCTTCTTGCCGTTCATTTCCAGGAGAAAACATGCTCACTTCCAACTCGACTTACTCTTCTACCGAGGCTCAGCAATTGCTGAGTTTGCAACAATTAGTTGACTATCAGAAGGCGTTAAAACAACTGCTCGATGAGTTGCCTAAAGCTGACAAGACGCTGCTGAACTTGCTTGAGGCTGAGGTTCAGCACGCATTCCCCAAACATCCCTTACCCATCGCCCTCGACGCGGTGCATTACGAAGAAAGCATTCACCTAACTCTCCCTGTCGGCTCAACCCTGGTCGAGTTGCCTCGCCCCGCCACCCCCAACCTACTCACCAGCCTTTTCAACAACAAACCTTGGGGGGCAGAACACTTCGACGCCCCCAACCGCGTCTATCGCTATGTCACAAAAACCATTTATGACGATGTGAATCCAGCCAATCCTACCCTAAAGCGCACCGTCCATCTTACAACCGTCAGCACACCCGCCTTCGAGCAGTTCATGGATGACTTAATCCGCAGGCCAGATCTCGTCTTTGTGCAGCAAGTGGACAGCTTCTGGGATGAGGTTTTTGCTCCAAACCACTCACTCACACGTTCCCAGTGGCTGGCGGAGCATTTTGGCAAGGCTCTGCAAGCAGAGGCTACTTTACGCGTCGCTGATAAAACCCTCGATGCGCAGAGCAAAGCCCTGCTCAACATAATCATCGACGCGCCCTCAGAGCAAAATCGCGCACACCTGCCTATCCATCAAAGACCCGCCGCTTTTTCTGTGTCCCTCAAAGGTCAAAAACAGGCAACAGATATGCCTTTGGCCGGGGTCTTCATTGTTTCAAGCAAAACCCCTACGGGTGATGTGAGTGCGAAAACCGACTTGGGCAGCGTTGTACTTTTTACACCCGACAAGGGCATTGATGCCTACACCTCATTGCAATCGCTTGATCGAGCGTTGCGCACACGTTTCACTGATTCGCAAGCGCACGATGGGCTACTGAGAACAATTAGTTGGCAAGATCAGTCCCGCGCTCAGGATTATCAGAAAAAAAATCCGGATTTTAGCTACAGACTCATTCAGGGTTCTCTCTTCGAAGATAGCGTGCAGGCTCTGCTAACCCTGCAAAAACAGGACATCGAACAGGGATGGCGTCAATTGCCCCGGCATGAGGTCAGCCTCAAAGAGGTTAACGAGCTGTTCAACCGTTTGGCGCATATTGGCTCACTTCTGGATATCAGCAGACGGCTGCTCGATCGCAGCAGACGTTACGTCAAAGCCAATATGCCCGCGTGGTACCAGACCGCGAGCATCGAGAGCAGGCAAGCGCTGGACAGCTTGATTAAAGCCGAACAGCTTTCAAATAAGGCACTCGCCAAGCTGTTCAAAACCGTCAATCTTCCCTCCCTGAAGATGTTCGCCCGTGATGAACTGACTCGACAATTGGCCGCCGATTATCCGGGCAGAGTCATTGATCCTGACATCGTGAAAGTCGACATAATCCACAGCCTCAATCCTGCCAGCCTCGGAGGCGGTATTGGGCCTGATCACGTCCCCCCCACTGACGAGCCAACCACACGACCAAGCCAAACAATCACCTTGTCACTGACCGAACTAGCATTGCGTAACATCGACCCATGGAGTTTCAGCTTTTACAAGGTTTTCACCGGCGAAAGAACCGAAATATCTGCCAGCTTTAAAGAAGCTTCAGGGCAGTTAACGGTGTTCAATGAACGCTACCTTAAGTCGCTTGTTCAACGATCAGACGTGAGCACGGGTTACGACCAACTGCTGCAAAAGCAGTTACTCACCAACGGCTCAGCCTTGCGTAAAGCATGGGCTGAAGCAAACCGCGCCAGTATGAGGAGTTCCGCACTGATAGCGCGCCTAGACACCGGGAGTTTGCTACCACACCCCGAGCAACGTGGCTATCAATGGCTCCAGGCTATTAACGAGGCCGACACCCTGAGCAATCCCAAGACCGTTGGGGGACACAAAATCGTCGCGAGCTCGTTAGTGATTGCCAATTCCGCCCAAACCCGAAACGGCTATGACCTTAATGATGTACTCATGATCAGCGTCGAAGAACGCCATCCCATTTCCAATGTCATCCTCTACACCCCGGCAGCTCCCGACGATCAACCCTTCAGGGAGTTTCCTAACCTCCAAGCAATGCAGCACTTTCTCAAACAACAGTGGGCCGAATCCACTGACTGGCGACGCTATGTGACTCAACGCCTTACCAAAGCCGGGCAGACGGCACTGACTGAACGCACCAAGTTAGTTCGCGAACTGATTTTTCATGCAAGAAGCAGGGTCACTAATCCATTTGAAACCATCTTTTACTTCGCTATAAACGCGCCCCTTCACGAGACCTTGTACGAACAAAAAGTCTCAACACTGCGGTACAACGCAGATCATGACTCAACCAGCAACGCTGAGGTCGCAGAACAATCACTCTGGAACAAAATCATGTTCGGCAGCGATCTGGCGTTTGACCTGATTCCGTTTTTGCCTATCGCGACCACATTCAAAACCATACGCAGCATCAACAAGGTATTTTTGCTACTCAAACAAGTGGGCAATTCAAAATCTACTGCCAAAGCGTTGTGGTCTATCACCGGCGCCCGCCATCGCCCTCGGTTGGCGCCTAGGCTCGGAGTTCTCCCGCCAGTGCGGCCAGCCCCTGATTTGTCTGGCCTTGAGGTGCAGGTACGCGAAACAGATCTAACACCGATCAACAGCAATCTGCTGCAAAGCAAGCGCAGTGCGCAGCAATACGTCTTGATCCGCGGCAAGTACTATCTGACTGATGTAGCTCAGGGCAATCGCTTTATTTACCCGCCCGCCCCAACCCTGCAAAGCCTGCGTTACCCACTGGTTAGAGACTCAGAGCAGGGACTCTGGCGCGCAGCCCCCCCGCCAAGACTTCGAGGAGGTATGGACCCAATAGAAAAAGGCCCGTCAGAGACCACCTACCAAGACTATGAACTGTCGGTAGCTGATCGTGCAGCACTGCCTACGCTTAACTTGGCCCCCCCTGGCACCTTCAATCTGGATACACTTAACCCGAGCCTAGGTCAGGATACTTGGGCCGCTAGGCTTCACCTTTTCGCTATTCAGACACGACTGCGTCGACATGCTAGGCAGTACTTCAAAACGTTTACAGCACCTCGCGCGCCCCTCATCTTGCCAGCTCGAGATCTACTGCCTGAACCCATGTTCAGTCACTTATTCAACCAGCGTAAGGGCTTGGTGTTTGGAGAAGGCCACGAAAGCAGCCTGACACGGCGTTTTTTAATCGACAACATGCAAGCCCTACAGCGCCAGGGAGTACAGCGACTTTACATGGAGTTCTTCAGTACAGACCTTCATCAAAATGCTTTGGACATCTTCAACGGATCATTGACAACCCCGATGCCAGCAATCCTGAGAGAGCACCTGCGCTGGTTGGAAGTTCACTTTAAGCTAACAAATCCCTATACCTACACCCAGTTGGTAGAGACGGCACACGCTCAAGGAATACGGGTGATGGCGCTAGATGCGACGGTCAGTTCACAGCACAAAACGGGTGATCTCACCCGACCTGGAGCGGCATCGACCCTGTCCGACCAACTTGACCGGGTCATACTGTTCAATTTCTTCGGCTTTAAGAAAATAACCTACGATCAAGTGATCTTCGGTCCACACCGCTGGATCGCGCTTGTGGGACTAGGCCATTGCAGCACAGTCCAAAGTATCCCTGGGTTGGCAGACCTGACGGGGGGGATTAGCCTGCGGGTAGCAAATCGACTCCCTACGCTCCCCCTACGGATCAACCGTGACTCGGGCATCACCATTCCATCACCCGACGATACTCATCCATTGCGCACCACGTGTGACCTCTTGGTTTGCACTCCTGCCTTGAAAAGTAGCTTCCCTGTGGAAGCGCGCGTCCACAGCCCCGCTATGTTCCTGACGACGCACTCGCCCTCAGGCGAGGTTGATGTGTATTACATGAACGCGCAGCATCAGCGTGTCACTGTGCCGGTGATGACAGACGGCTCGCAAATATACCTCGAACACATCGCGTTTGGCGCCGTACACAACCGGCGGTTTATTGACCTGTCCGCTTTGGTCGACGCATTGGTCGATGAACTGCACATGATTGAGGTATGAACCTCGCCAAAACGATCCGGCATGAATGGACGTTTCTCAAGTGGGTAACTGCCCGTCTTGGCGGGCAGTTTTTGAAGTTTTCGCCGATGTGCAGCGCGGATCAGTAGTTGCCGACCGGCCAATTGGTATAGTCCTTCGCACCCAGCCTTGATCGGGAGAGTCTGGTTCACCCAGAAAAAGCGCTGTACCGTAGCGACTTGCCCGTGACCGATAGCGTGCGCCAATGGTCGCCGCACCTAACACTACGCATCATCAACACCTCATCAATTTGCTATGGACTCACCCGATGCTCGCTAGCGCAACTACCCTCTCCGAGCCCAGCCGCTGCAAGCGGCTGAAGGCCGCCAGCACCCGCGACCATGACAGTGTCGATGAGTTGGTCATGGCCGCACGTCCGTTCGACGACCGCGAACGCTATGGCCTATTTTTGCAGGTACAACATCGCTTTCACGGCAGCTTGTTGGCACTTTACCGCGACGAGCAGCTCAATCAGCGCCTGCCAGGGCTGGTTCAGTTGTCGCGCTTTGAGGCGGTCGAGACGGACATGCGCGCCCTCGACTTGGCGCTGCCGCCAATGCCTAAGCAGATCAGCGTCAGCCCGGCCCAAGCCCTAGGTTGGTTGTATTGCAGTGAAGGCTCGAATCTCGGCGCGGCGTTTTTATTTAAGCAAACCCAGCGCTTGGGCCTAGAGGGCGATCAGGGCGCCCAGCACCTAGCGCCTCACCCGGATGGCCGTGCATTGCACTGGCGCGAGTTCGTGGCCAAGGTCGACGGGCTGACGCTGGATGCTGATGAAGAAGCAGAAGCCATTGCAGGCGCGATTGCTGCTTTTGATAGCTATCGCACTATTCTGCGTGAGGTATTTCCGGATTAAGGGTGAGCGTGTGCAGGGTTGTAGGGCGAACCCTGCCAGCCCTTTTAAATATCAAAAGATCGCGAGCACGCTCGCTTCTACAGGTGTTTGATCTGCATTTGCGCTCCTACGACAGCGGGTTGCAAAACGGTGGCATAGGCTACGACTCATTTAGGTTAGGTAGCACGCTGAATGCATCTCGGTGGATTCGCCATTGCCCGTTCATGTCCCGTGTCCATACGAGTATGTAGCTGCCACTGGCCAAGCACTGCGGCGCTCCGTCTTTAGATGCTTTGGACATGCTGTAGCTTCCATTCTCAAGCACGGCTCCGTTCAACGTCTCTACGTGTACCGTCTTAAAGGTCGCTTGATTGATACCCAGTGCAAACAAACGTTCTATATACGGCCTTATATTTTCCAAGCCGACCAATATCGACTCATTCCCTGCCAGTAAACAGGCGTCTAGCGTATAAAGTTTCAAAACCTCGTCAACACGGCCTGTTTCAATAGCCGTAGCCATTTGGTTAATTGCGCATTGAATATCGTCAAATAAAGCCATGCGTTTTTCCTTATAAAAGCTAACTGACACGGTAGAGGGTTTCGCACAGGCGTACACACGGGAGCAACGCGTGCGATTCAAACAGCAACATAAAGTGCGAAGTCGTTTCAAGTTCGTAGTGTTTAAACGCACTGCATTGGGTCAGCCATTCGGCGTTGTAATGTTTTTCGACAGCACCCGCCAGACTATCATCCATCAATATATAGGGCGCACAGGCACCCTGCATGGCACCGCTGCGATTAATAAAGAGGAAGCCATTGAGATCGTTGGGCGCGGGTAAAGGCTGGTTATACCCCTCACACACTAAACTGTTAAGCAACTGACGATCTTGAATGACTCTGAACATGAATTGTTCACGACTAAGCTTCAAACCTCGTTGATGCCCTAGCTCCATCAGACGCTCCATAAACGTGTCGATACTGTTATAGCCCATGACGTCATCACGATGAATAAATACCACCGGCGAGTCTTGACCTGTATCCCAACTGTCTGACAACAGTGAAAAATTAAGGGTACGCAGCAATAAAGACTGAAGGCCCACGAGGCTGCTGTCATGGGCCTGCGCCCACTGCTGGACACAGGCCATGTCGGTCGGATCAATCAATACCAGCGATTGGACTTTGCGTCCTAGTGCTAATAACTGGCGAGCCACTTCGTACGCCAATGTACAGCCCATCGAGTACCCGCCAAGGTCATAAGGTCCGTGGGGGTCGATACTGATGATCAGTGCCGTGTAGTAGCAAGCCCGTGCTTCTAGCCCCCATAACCAATACTGGGCTATATCAATAGTCGGCGGCTTGATCGCATAGAAGGGTCTTTGACTGACGTCTGCAAAACGCTGGTATTGTCCGACAGAGCTACCGCCTGCCGCAGCATGAATCCAGAAAATCGGCTGCCCTGATCCTGTCTGATTCATAGGGACTATTTCGGTGGGTAGAGGCCTATGAATGGCTGCCGATTGTCCACAGTGACTTTTCGTTTCATTGATCGAGTACATTGAACCCCCCCGCAGGCTTATAAAACTTAAGTGAAGGCCAGTCACATTAATAACGGTTCACCAGGCCCTTCCACACGGTGTCCAAACTACTTTTCAATACCTGCGCACCACCCAAGAAGATATAAAGTGGATCGTCGGTATTATTAAGTTGATAGGCCTCGACGCTCTGGCTAGACGGTACGTTGAATATTAAAAACTCAAGCTGCCTAGCTAAATTATTGAGTGTGGAATAGTCGTCCAGAACCGAAACAGTTAACGAGAGTGCAAACTGCTTATTAAGGGTTTTTAATAAACTGAGCCTGAGAATCGAGTCCATGCCGTAACGTGCAAAGTCAGCGTCATTACTCAGTTGCTCGTCAGTTAACGCCAATGTCTGTTTGAAGGCTGCACGCACATGTTCCACCACGGTCGACTGACGCTTGGGCGCTAACACCAAATCTGATACGTGCTGCGGCCAATACCTTTCAGTTGCAAACGGATAACCCGGCAGCCGAACCCTACGCCTAGACGCTTGATCAAATAAACGATCCCAGTCCAGTTCAACACCCTGCTCATACAGGTGGCCCAAATGACTTAACGCCTGCTTCAAGTCAACGGAGGAAGAATCGTGCTGACAGGCTTCTAGCAAAGCCTCTGTAGAACGTTCTGCGGTCAATGTCGCTACCGGTACAGGTGACTGAACAAGCCACTGGCGCATCTGCTCGCACAGTTGGCTTGGGTCGCGGGCAACGAAAGCAGACCGATGCAGATGATGGCGTCTTCCCATCAACAAGGTGAAACTCATGGCTGCCATTTCTACAGGCTCGGTGCTGCACCATTGGATCAACTGTTTGATCTGTGTCCGTAACTGCTCAGGGGTACGCGCTGACACGGCAATCAAGTGCACATCACGGGCTGACTTGCAGGCCGCTTGCTCAGGCGCTTGGGCAATCACCAGATGAGCATTGGTCCCACTGAAACCGAAAGAGCTGACTGCAGCCATTCGCTGATGCCCCTTTGCAACGGCCCACTCCGCCACTCGGGTCGGTACATAAAAAGGGCTGCCAGCGAAATCTATGTGCGGGTTGGCCTTATGAAAATGCAGTGACGGCGGGATCTTCCGGTGCTCTAACGACAACAAAACCTTGATCACACCCGCAATTCCCGCCGCGGTGGCCGCGTGGCCAATATTGCTTTTTATTGAGCCCAAGGCGCACGTCGCCGTACTGTGCAAAACCCCAAATACCTCGGTCAATGCCTTGAACTCAATAGGGTCACCCAGCACCGTACCAGTGCCGTGGGCTTCGACCATTTGAATCCCTGCCGGGTTAATGCCGAACCGGGTGTAGACCTCGCTAGCAAGCCGCGACTGGGCCAACCCGCTCGGGGCCGTAATGCCATTGCTAGCGCCGTCATAATTGATTCCAGAACCGCGAATCACCCCATACACACTGTCGCCATCTGCCAGTGCACGGGACAACGGCTTCAACACAACCGCCGCAGCCCCTTCGCCGGGGACAAATCCGTCTGCTTGCTCATCAAAGACACTGCAACGACCTGTGTTGGACAACATCGACGCGCGATTGGCTTGGCTGTAGAGGCGTTCAGTGCACTGCACATACACCCCGCCTGCAATGGCCATCTCGACTTCCTGGGTACGCAGGGCCTGACACGCCTGATGAACAGCCACCAGCGAGCTGGAGCAGGCGGTATCTGTAGCAATCGCCGGGCCTTGCCAATTCATATGAAACGCGACGCGAGCAGGAATCACCGAGGCTGAGTTGCCCCAAAACGCCTGTGCCACAGGCTGATCGCCTAGCAGGTCTAAATAATCCCCAGCGCTACACCCGACATACACGCCGCAACGCGCGCCTTCACTGGCCTGCCCCGCGTAACCGGCATCTTCCAGGGCGTGCCAAGCTTGTTCTAAAAACAGCCGTTGCTGCGGGTCCATGACACTCGCTTCAAGACTCGAAATATCGAAAAACAAGGGATCGAAACATTGAATGTCCGGCATCAGTGCGCCGTTTCGACAAGACGTCCCGTCGATTGAAGGGGTCAATGGCCAGCGCGTGACAGGCTTTACCAGATCCTCCCCCTGCTCCAGTGCATGCCATAGCGCTTGAATATTTTGTGCACTCGCAAATCGTGCGCTCATGCCGATGATTGCAATGGGCTCGCTCGCGCTCTGTGGCGCGCAAACTGCTGCCTCGATGAAGCGCAGGGCTTCAGGAATGGTCACCACAACCTTGCCCAGGTGTACGCGATTTTCTAACCAGAGGTAAGCGTCCTTCACGCGGTCAAAGGTGAAGTAGGTACCCGGGAGCGCGCTGATCGCCTGTTCTTGGATCAACTGTAGCAACCGGTGCATGTGCTCCTGTAATACCTGCGGTCGTTGTAGTCCAAGCTTGCGCATATCAACGCTGTGCATCGACTGATTACTCGCCAGACCTGACAAGTCAATGCTGCGGGCAGACTTCAAGGCCGTCATCGCAATCTCGACGTAGCGGCCTCCTGGGCTCAGACAGGCCAGCCCTTTTTGCAGAGCATTGCCGTCGAGTGTGTTGATTACCACATCGACGCCTTGCCCTTGGGTGAGTCGCTCAATCGCCAGCTGAAAATCTTCTTGCTGATGGTTAATCAAGTAGTGAACGTCCAGAGACGCCAAATAATCTAGTTTGGCTTGAGAGCCAGCAGTGGCGTAAACCTCAAGCCCCAGATGCTTAGCCAATTGAACAGCAATTAAACCGACGCCACCCGTAGCGGTTTGAATCAGAATCCGCTCCCCGGCTTTGACCCCAGCCTTGGCAAAACACTCCAGCACCGTCAACGCCGCCGACGGCAACGCGCAAAACTGCTCCAGCTCAAGGGTGTCTGGGCAAGTAAAAACCAGATCTTGGGCGCACGTCACGACCGTGGCATGTGCCCCTAATGCATGACCGGCCAGCGCCACCACCCGAGCGCCAACGCTAACGTCTGTCACTTCATGACCCACGGCGGTCACAACACCGCTGGCTTCGTAACCCGGCGTAAACGGGTAGGCAGGCTGGGTCGGGTACAGCCCTTTAACGCACAGTAGGTCACCAAAATTAAGAGAAAAAGCGTGAACGGCAATCCGTACCTCCCTCGGCCCCAAGGCCGGTACAGGCTCCTCAACCCACTGCAATTCATCAATTGAGCCTGGACGCTGCAATAAAAGGCGCCGATACGTCGACGTACTGTGCAACTTGTCGGGAGAGGTTAACGGTTCATCGCCGGGCGCGATGGCCAGTGGCGCACTGTACGGCGCAGTGCCCCCTACACCGATAGGTGCATATGTGGTTTGGATATGGGCACATAAGCGCTCAAGGGTCGGGTAGTCGTACACGATGGTTGCGGGTAAACGCAGATTCAGTTGCTGATTAATGACATTGACCAAGGCCACGCTGCTGATGGAATCCACGCCTAGGCTGACAAAAGCGAGGTCATCCTGTAGCTGATTATCGCTAACGCCCAACGCTTGCCTAACGCACGCCCGCAGGGTCTGTATCAGCAACGTTGGTTGCGGTTTTTCAACAGCGGCGGAAACGGGCTGCGCGGGCACGCACGCACGCTCGAAGCAGATAACGCCATCACTGAAGCTTTCAATCACGCACTGCCCCAGATCCGCGCCAGAGCTTTGACTGACGTGTACCGATTCAAAACCAGCATCGGCCAGCACCTCTTTCCAAGTGCTAATGCTCAACACCGGGGTGTCGACAACGCGCAACGGCGTGTCCTGGGCCAGCCACCACCCGTCTAACAGGCCGAACACCACATGCTGGAACAGATTGATCTCGTGCAGCTCATTGAGCAGCAACAACCCGTGACCTTTGAGCAATGACTTGGTATTGCTCAAGGTTTTGCGAATATCCGGGGTGGCATGCAAGACGTTTGTCGCCACAACTATGTCGTAATCGCCGGGGCTGAATCCCTGACTCACTGGCGAATGCGCAATGTCCAATAAGCGGGTGCGCAGCCAAGGGGTTTGGTCGGCAAAACGGGCTTGCGCTTGAGCCAGAAACACCCCGGCTACATCCGTGTACTCATACACCTCAATAGTGGATGCATAGGCTTTAAGCGCGTTAAGCAGGTGAGCGCTGGTACCGCCCGTCCCTGCGCCGATTTCCAAAATCCGCAGTTGTGCACCTGCGTCCAGCGCCAGCCTCGCCTTAACATAGGCCAGCAACCGCTCCCCCAAAAGCTCGTTGAAATAAGCGGCAACTGGATGGCTGCTGTACAACGCCTCGACCCGATCCAGCGCACCTTGTGGGAACAGCACACAGGTGGTAGCTAGGTCATCGCGCAGAATATCCGGTAAGGCTTGCACTATTTCATTGGCTAAACGGGCCTGCGGCCCGTTAAGCGGATGCTCGGCCTGGGTTTGGCAATAGGCCATCCATTGCGGCAAAAGCGTTTCCCAAGACGGGAGGTTTTCATCTAAACACGCCCCCGCATCCGCCAGCCTGCGAACACTGGCCTCCCACCAAGCTTGGTGTTTGGCGCTGACGCTAGGTTGGCGGGCCATGCGTACCCGAAGTATCGCAATCAATTGGCGCTCAAACTCACATTGGACCCGTTCAAGGTCCGCCGCTGGCAGTGCAGGTGAACTGGGCGGGACAATGACAACCGGTAAAGATTTGGCCGCGGCGCATTGCACGTGAGGATTAAGCCCCAAGCCTTCTGGCAGTGGTCTGGAACCGGTGTACACGTAGGCCGCCTGGCTCAGCGCGGAACCCAGCAATTTGTCCAGTGCTGCCATCGCAGGGCCTGGTGGTATCGACTCCAAACCTACCTGGGCCATGCGGTTGTTATAGACAGGGCTTGCCACCGCTCCGACGCTGCCCCAATAGCCCCACTGCATGACCTTGACCGGATAAGGCCGTCGTTGAGCCAGCTCACGAGCCAAGGCGTCGCAGAAGCAGCAACCGGCGGCATAATTGCTTTGCCCCGGCGCCTTCCAGAAACTTTGCAATGAGCCAAAAAACAGCACGAAGTCCAACGAGTGATGGCCAAACACCTCATCAGCAACCTGCGTCGTCTGCGCTTTGGAGGCTAAAGCAGTCTCAAAGGTCAGCTCGTCCATGCCCGCCAAGCTACGATCCGCCAACACGAACGCACTATTTACAACTCCGTTGATCGCGCCAAACCTTCGAATTATCTCGATCTGAGCAAGCTCCATAGCATCACGGTCAGCGGCGTCGACTTGCAGGTACAGGGGCGATGGCCCGAACTGTCCGAGCCGTAAGCACTGCTGAGAAATAGCGTCATTTTGCGCTCGTCTTCCGAGCCAGATTACCTGCGCTTGGCACTGACGGATCACGTGTTCACTCCAGACCACACCCAACCCACCGGCCCCGCCGATTACCACATACACGCCGCCCTGGCGATACAGGTCACGCGGCGCCGCAGGCAAAGCACAAGGCACTAACTGTTGTTGGTACCAACAGCCGTCGCGCCAATAGCGAGCGTTGCCATGGGGATCCACTGGCTGAGCCAACAACACGTCAAGCTCAGGGGTAGATGTCTGAGGCAGGTCCAGCAAGGTGATCTGCCATTGGCTGTACTCCTTGGCCAAGGAGCCGATCAACCCATGCACGCTAGCGTGTTCAGGATCAACGGTTTGCCCGGCGCCCATGCCGTGGGCCTGCCGAGTCACCACCGTCAACTTTATTGAACGTTGCCCATAACCCGCGGCCAGCAACGCCTTGATCAAACGAAACCCACTGAAGGCCACTTGAGCCTGCCCCTTGGGCACGTGCCAGACGATATGCGCCCAGTCGGGCACTTGGCTCAGACGTTGTTGCACTGTCTCGTGGCTGCCAACCATAAAGTCATCGTCCACCGTCAACACCCGCTGCGAGGGTTCGACCTTATCGAAAGAGCCCTCGGCGATACGACACCAAATAGCTGTCAGGGTCATCTCGCTCGCCCCATCGCTGTCTTCAGGTTGGGCGTGAACCGCAGGCGGCGATACGACGCGTATTTTTGGGCTAAAACCACTAAAGCGCAGAACCACCCGCCCTTGTGCATCAGCGATATCAATGTTGAATGAGGGTGTTAGGTCGGGGGAGTCAACAGTACGCCGGGCGACTACCCAGGCCTGACGCGGTATCACGGCCCATTGTTCAAGGCGCTGCAATACAAAGGGCATGGCAATCGCCTGCTCATCATTGAGCTGGGCGCAGACTTGAAGTGCGCTGTCTAAGGCACCGGGCGGCAGACCGGACCCGGGTTCGTCGGCCAGTTCCAACATCCCTACGGCCAGATTGTGACCTGTTGAGAGATGACGAATCAGGCGAAAAGTCGCGCCGTAATCAAGCCCGGCTGCTGTGAAGGCGGCATAACAATCGTCACCGAGCATAGGCTTCGTACACTGCGCTTGAAGGCTGCTCAGATCGTGACGAGGGGCCGCACCCAACTCTGCCGTGCCAAGGCTGGCCCAGCCTTGGCTGTAAACCTCAGGGGCTGAGGTGTCTGCGCTGTGAATCTCAAAGGCGATCCGACCGTCTGCTTCTTTGCTCAGCGTGATCCAGACCTCATGTTCAGCCTCAACCACCAGTGGCCGTAACCACGTCACCTGCTCGAAGCGCAGAAACCCATCGCTGTTTAGCCAGCTCGTGATGGCCAATCGCGCCCACTCAAGATGCCCGACCCCGGGCAATAGGCGCTGGCCCAAGACCCGGTGATCTCGCAATACGGGCTCAGCCCCCGTAAAGGTCACACCATAGCGCTGATAGGCGGTAGTCGAGAGGTCGCGCTGAAGCCACGGGTGTGCAGGCGCCGTCGGCGCAGCAGCGCCAGTGATCGCCCAAAAATGTTCGCGCTCGAACGGATAGGTCGGTAGATGAAGGCGCACAGGCGGTTGAGCGCCAAACCAGGTCGCCCATGCCAAGTCATACCCTTGCAGATACACCTTGGCCAAGGTCTCAAGTGTCGCGCCGAGCGCATCCAACGTGTAACCGCTCGCGGTGTCTGCAAGCAGTGCATGCGCTAAGGTCGCTTGCGCCGCATCGGGGGCAAATGCGCTTGGTACGCATCCATAACCCAAAGTGTGTGCAGGAGCATCGGCGTCAATCAAGGACTGCAACCCGGCGATGGCATCTTCGTGGTCTTTTACAACGATGGCATAGCGGTGTTTGAAATGATGCCGCCCACTGAGCAGCGTGTGACTCATGGCGTGCAAGTTGTAGTGAGCACAATCGCTGCCGCGCAACAGGTCAACCAACGCTTGCGCCTGACGCTTGAGGGCACCAGTGGTTTTGGCAGATAACACCAGTAATGCGTAGCTAACATCTGGCGTGTCGTAAGGCGCTCGCGTGCCTTCAATCCCACGCAAAACCACGTGGGCATTGGTTCCACTCATGCCAAATGAACTCACAGCGCCCAGTCGAGCCGCCCCTGCTTTCACAGGCCAAGGCCGAGCCACCGTGTTCACATAGAAAGGGCTATTGGGCCAACAGATAAACGTACTTAAAGGTTCTGCGCCTAGGCTGGGGGCGAGGGTTTGATGCTCCAGCGACAGGACTAGGTTCACCAAACTCACTAAGCCGGACGCTGCCAAGGTATGGCCGACATTCGGTTTATTAGAGGTGATCGCGCAAAATTGTTGACGCGTAACGCTCGAAGCAAAGGCGTCGCACAGGGCATTGATTTCAACGGGGTCGCCCAACGGGGTTCCAGTGCCGTGGGTAACGATATAGTCGAGCGCTTGCGGATCGACCTGATAACGCCCATAAACGTCGCGTAGCAACTGACTTTGAGCGGTCCCGCTGGGCGCTGTGATCCCTTGGGTCTTGCCGTCATAGTTGATCGCACTGCCCACAATCACTGCGCGAATCGGGTCGCCCTCGGCTAGAGCGTCCGCCAAGCGTTTAATGACGACCGCCACGGCCGCCTCTCCCGGAACCATCCCTGCACTGCTCTCACCAAACGCACGGCAAACCCCCTCTTTGTCCAGCATCCCCGCGGCAGACATTTGGTCGTACAGTCCGCAGCCAGATAGCAGGTTCACCCCAGCCACAATAGCCGTGTCGCAGCCACCGCTTTTCAAGCTCTCGCAGGCTTGATGCAGCGCCACTAGGCTGGATGAGCAGGCGGTATTAATTGCCAACGCACCGCCGTCCAAGTTCAGGTGGTAAGCCAATCGCGAAGCCAAAATAGCTTCGTGGTTGGCGGTCAGCGTATTTTTATCTGCAATTAGATGGCCGTAGTCCCCGGCCTCAACACCGACATACAGACTGACCGTCTGCTGCTGTAAATGAGCCTGACCATAGGCGGCATCTTCGAGTGCACGCCACGTTTCCTGTAGCAGTAGGCGCTGGCGCGGATCAATGACTGCGGCTTCGTTAGGTGAAATCTCAAAAAACAGCGGGTCAAACTCATCGACACCCGGCATGGCGGCCAACCATCGTGGTGGCGCTGTGTCAGCCTGGGCTAATCGGTCGCTGGGAAACGGCGCGAGCGCAGAGCGCCCGTCGCGCAATAAGGCCCACAACTCATCAACCGAGCGCGCACCGGCAAATCGGCCACTCATGCCAATGATCGCGAGGGGTTCATGGCGGTTGCTAGGCGCTGTTTGAAGAGCGTTTTTGTCTACCGCAACAACGCTTTCAACGTTAAAAAATCTACCCAGCGGCTGAGTAAAAAACTGCAACAAGTACTGTGCAAATTGAGTCAGGCTGGTATGGCTAAAAAACAATGAAGGCGATAAAGACAGCCCATAGCGCTCACTCAGTTCACGCGCATACGTCATCAACAGAATCGAATCAAAGCCGTACTCAGTAAGGTTGGCATTAGGGTCTAGGTCTTGAGCGGGCAGCTTCAACAACAGGCTGGCTTGCTGGATCAAGTCCGTGAGGGCTCGCTGCTCTAGGTTCACATGCCCAGCTTCATCGCTCGCGCTATTGCAGGTTTGCTGCGCCGTTGTTGCGGGCTCCAGCCCCAACATCCGAGCTACGCAACCCTCACTCACATTAGCGTACACAACCTGTGACAACTCGCTGTTCAGCACCTGCTCAACGGTGGCCATGCCGACTTCAGCGCTGATCGAGTTCATACCCATTTGCTGCATGAAAGACTTATAGGGTTTAGAGGCTCCACCTCCCGTTTCGCC
This sequence comes from Pseudomonas endophytica, assembly GCF_001411475.1. Taxonomy (GTDB): domain Bacteria; phylum Pseudomonadota; class Gammaproteobacteria; order Pseudomonadales; family Pseudomonadaceae; genus Aquipseudomonas; species Aquipseudomonas endophytica. The sequence goes on from NZ_LLWH01000135.1 coordinate 44,733, forward strand.
CCAATGCCCCCAATGCAAGACCTTCACTGCAAAACCAGCACGCTGGAGCTGGTGCGCGCAAGCGTCGGCAAAACAGCACCCGGCGGCATAGTTAGCGGCCCCTCCGGTCTTCAGAAAACTGTTGATGGATGAGAAAAACAACACAAAATCCAGTGCCCGCCCTTTTAGAACGGTCTGTAGATGCTGTGCCGTCAACTTGGCATTCAAGCCACGAATAAACGTGCTTTCGTCCATGTTGGCTAAAGGGCTGTCCGCCAGTTCCATGGCGCTGTGCACCACACCATGGATTGGGCCAAAACGCTGACTAGTCTGGGCTAACGCTCGCTCAAGCGCCTGCACATCATTGGCATCGGCTTGAAGGTAATAAGGCGCAGGACCCAAGCCCGCCAAGCGTTGCCGCTGCTGGGTTAGGTGCGCATCTTCGACGCGGCGCCCCAACCAAATCACTTGCGCCTTAAAATGCACAATCAGGTATTCACTTAACGCTCTGCCAAGCCCACCGGCTCCGCCAATTAATAGATAAACGCCACCGTGACGAAAGGTTGAAACCTCAGAGGCTGGTAATTGGCAAGGGATTAAACGCTGCCGGTACCAAGTACCTTTGCGCCAAAGCCGAGTGTTGCCTTGCGGGTCAGTTGGGCAATAGGCCAACTCCCGGTAGACGACGGCAGCATCAGCGGGCAGATCCAGCGCGCGCACTTGCCAATGCGGATATTCCTTGGCCACCGAGCCCATTAAACCCAGCACGCTGGCGTGATGCGGATTAACTCGCTCGTCCCTATGCAGGGCTTGCCCCTCTATAGTGAATACGGTCAGTTTTAACCCTTGCCGATCATAGCCCAACGCCAACAGCGCCTTTACTAGCCTGAAGCCCATGACGGAGACCGACATTTCTGTTGGCGGTACGTGCCAGAGCAGGTGCGCCGAAGTTGATGCTGACTGCAAATGGTTGATCAACTTATCGGTTGAGTCAGTAGCGTTGAACTGAATGTCGAAACAGTTTTCTAGGCTATCTCGTTCACGCGCTATTGCTCGTGACGGTACGAGGTCGATCTCGGCTTCAGAGGTTGTGTCATCGCGTTCCCACGTGGGCGTTAACACCAGAACGTCTTGTGCTAAAGACGTCGCACCAAGCACGAAGTCCGGTAGCCAGTAATGATCTCTAGCAAAGGGATAGGTAGGTAGAAGCAGACGCCGAGGACGGTTATCGGCATACAGACGCTCCCACTGCACGGGCTCGCCTCGTACCCAGCCTTCGACCATCAGAGCCAGCGTTTGCGGTTGATGCACTGTGAGCGCGGGGTGGGCTGGATCAATAACGCCTTGGAAAACAGTATTCAAGGCGGGCTGCTGCGCTAAATAGATTTGCAGGGTATGCACAACCTCAGCCACTGAACCTGCGACAAAACCCAAGCGCTGAGCCATGGCGTCGCGTCCGATCTGAAGGGTATAGGCCAAGGCATTAAGCTCAACGTCCTGTGCACCCAAAAAACGGATTAACTGCTCGGCACGCTCACGCAACTGCAGCGCAGTCCGCGCCGACAGTACCAGCGCCACCGGCCCGGGGGAGGCTTGCGGGGCAGCAGGTGGCGCTTCATAGGCTTCCAAGATGACATGCGCATTGGTGCCGCTAAAACCAAAGGAACTGACACCTGCGCGCCTTGCTCCCGCAGGCCAAGGCCGAGTCTTGCTAACAACCTCCACGGCCAGCTCTGACCACGGGATAAGCGGGTTGGGCTGATTGAAGTGCAACTGTCCAGGAATCAAGGAATGCTGCAAGCTCAGCACCGTTTTGATCACACCGGCAAGACCCGCGCATGCCTCAAGATGGCCCAAGGTACTTTTGACTGACCCCAACAATAACGGTTGGTCCGCCGTACGAAGCTTGCCCAGCGCCGCATAGGCTGCTTGAACCTCAATCGGGTCACCCAGTTGGGTACCGGTTCCGTGGGTCTCTAAATAGCGGATGGACAGCGCCTCAACCTTTGCCTGTTTGAGTGCAGCCTCAATCACAGCCTGCTGTGCCTTGGGGTTGGGTGCGGTCAGGCTGGCGCTGGTGCCATCCTGATTAATAGCACTGCCAAGAATCACGGCCAAGATCGGATCGCCGTCAGCTTGGGCGTCTGCCAGCCGCTTCAGCACTAAGGCTGCGCAGCCTTCAGCGCGAACATAGCCGTCAGCCTGCTGATCAAAACTGTGACAGCGGCCGCTGGGTGACAACATGCCTGCCCGGTCAAACGCTTCGAAATGTCTATCATCCAGCAACACATTAGCGCCAGCCGCCAACGCCAGTCGGCACTCGCCCTGCTGCAGGCTGCGGCAAGCCAAATGCACCGCTACTAGCGACGAACTACACGCGGTGTCCACGGTGAAGGTCGGGCCTTGCCAGTCGAGAAAATACGCCAACCGCCCCGCTGCCACTGAACAGGCACTGCCCGTCGCAAATTGCGCCTCAACCTCCCGACTATCGCCCTGCCCCAATAACGCCGCATATTCACTGCCCATCAACCCGACGAAGACACCGTGGTCACCGCCTCTAAGCGCTGAAGGGGCAATTCCCGCATGCTCCAGTGCCTGCCAGCTAATCTCCATCAGAAGCCGTTGCTGGGGGTCAAGCCATTCGACCTCGCGGGGTGAAAGACGAAAAAAACCGGCATCAAAAGCGGCAATATCTTCAAGCAATCCGGCCTGCCAACGAAAAGCGCCAGCCCCCGCTACGCGCAATGCTTGTCTGGCCTGTGAAGCCGGTCCAACGGTGTCTACCCCGTCGATCAAGGCTTGCCACAATTGATCCGGAGAATGCAGGGCTCCCGGAAAACGGCACGCCATGCCCAC
>NZ_LLWH01000136.1 GCF_001411475.1 Pseudomonas endophytica
CTCCACCATTGCCGCCGCCGTTATTACCGCCGCCGTCGCCGCCACCATTGCCGCCGCCGTTATTACCACCGCCGTCGCCACCACCCTTGCCGCCGCCGTTATTACCACCACCGTCGCCACCGCCATTGCCGCCGCCGTTATCACCGCCACCGTCACCACCGCCAGCACCGTCATCGGGCGCACTTGCTTCAACATGGCTTTTAGAGCCGCCACCGCCGCCATGGCAGCCTGTGAGGCTGACAGTCATGACCAACAAAAGAGCTGTACTTGTTTTTAACCACAGTTGAGTGTTCATGATTAATTACCTTGCACCTGATTCGCCTAAGTTCGAACGCTCTCTGCTCTAACGTCAGAGATACCTTCGTCTGTGGCTACATCACACCGCTGTGCCGAGCATCTAACAATTTACAACTTGGTATTAAGCCTTTATATAACCGGAGTTTTAGGGCAGTGAATGACGCACTGCGGCTTACAAATAAACATTACAAATCAATACGTTAATAAATAAACAAACACGTCATAACAACACTTATTACTAAAGTGATAACCGCAATTAATGGTAGGAGCTGCCGAAGGCTGCGATCTTTTGTTTTTAACGATCAAAAGATCGCAGCCTGCGGCAGCTCCTACAGTGCATCTTCTGGATGCACGGATGAGGGTTTACTCCACAACGCTGAATTCAACCCGGGCGGTTTGTCCGCTTTCATCCAGCACGCTCAGCTCATAACGGCCAGGCTGTTCAAGTGTTGTATTCAGCGATTCCTGATGCCCGCTGTCGCCCAGTGGGGCGCCATTGAGGAACCACCAGCGGCGGCCGTCGCCCCCCAACGCTGACAGCGTCAAGCGCAGTGAAGCCTGACTCGCCGCCGGGCGCCGCAAACGATCACCTTCGCGCACGCCCACAATCGACAGCGCCGTGACCGCGTTCAACGCGGGTGGCGGGCATTGTGTCGACGCTGGTGGCAAGCGAGCTTCACGCCGTTCAACCCTCGGCAACCAAGGCTCTAGGGGCGCAGGCCACAACACGACCTCACGCGGTTGCGCGCCGGGGCATTGCGCACTGACGCGTAGACCTTGCGCGTCAACCCAAAGGGTTTCGCGCAAACCCACGCCCAACGGTTGATCGGCTGCCAGCAAAGTCGGCGGCGTGGTGTGATCCAGCGTCCAGGCGAAACGCTGACGACGGCAGTTGGGGTCGCGCTTACTCAGCGGCTGCCCCTGCGGCCAACAAATTGCTGCCACGCCCACGGAACTCGGCACAGGCTGCACCGGGGCGATAATTGCGCGCTGACTGTCGCGGTTGCTCAACACATCGTGGACTTGCAGCATCAGTGGCGCCGCCGAGGCTAGGCCAAACTGCCCCGGCACCGGCGTCCCATCTGGGCGGCCGATCCACACGCCGATCAAGTAACGCGGGCCCACACCCACCGCCAGCGCATCTCGAAAGCCATAACTGGTGCCGGTCTTCCAGGCCAAGGCAGGGCGCTGTACCAGCTCGGCATTAGGGTCACGATCCGGTCGCGCTTGGCCACTCAAAATACGCCGGATGATCCACGCTGAACCCGGCGACAGCATGCGCCGCTCAATCAGTTCATCCTGAGGTTGCAGGCGCAATTTGGCGCTTTTACCGTCTCGCGCCAGCGCGCTGTAACCGCTGACCACGTCTTCCAGACGGCTCCCGGCGCCGCCCAAAATCAACGCCAAGTTAGGCTCGGCCAGCGCTGGCAAACTCAGCGGTACACCACCGTTGCGCAGGTCTGCCGCAAAGCGCTTGGGGCCATAGGCTTCGAGCAGTTGCACGGCGGGCAAGTTAAGGGACAACGCCAATGCCGAGCTGGCCGACACTGGCCCACTAAAGCCCATCGAAAAGTTACCGGGCCGGTAATCGCCATAGCGGCGCGGCACGTCTTGCAGCAATGATTCGGAGTGAATCAGCCCGGCATCCAGCGCCATGCCATACAA
>NZ_LLWH01000137.1 GCF_001411475.1 Pseudomonas endophytica
GCTGTGGTTCGGCGGGCGCGCCGTTCCAGTAGGCGAAGTCAAAGTCGTATGGCAGGCCGGGCCAGCGTTCGGTTTGCCATAAGGCGTCGTAGTTACCGGCTAAAGCCAGTCGCGGTACCCAAGCTCGGCCGACCACACCAAAGCCAGCGGGTTGATACTTATAAGTGCTCGCCACCTGCTCCATGTCGGTGGCGTCGAGTTGCCCATCGGGGAGTTTGGTTCTGCCTAGGTACAACGCGTGCGTGCAGGGTGTTCTCTATCCAGTCGCAGCTTATTTGATTGCGTAGAAAAGCTATAAGGGGGTATTGGATGTCAGCCGCCGTACTTCGTTTCCCAGTTGGTCGCGCTCGAACTCACAGATCACCCATCATTAGGGCAGAGCTTCCCCAAAGGGAACTGCGTATCTCAGACTCTCGATGTTCTCACCTAATTCTTATTTCTTGTCAGTGTATTTATTCTATAACACACGATCATAATATCTGCTCCAAGCACGGATCTTCCGGCGTCCACTGACCCTTGCTAAAAGCGGTGATAGACTTATCTCCATTATCGTCCCCAAGAAGCCCTGCAACAGCTATGCCGTGCTTGAAAAAAACTGTAATCCCAACGGTTTTCATTGCTGAGGGATCTGATTTTATCAATGAGTTGTAAGTAGAGCTCGATGTATTCCAGTCAAATATAATATCTGAAATTTTTATGTTATTGATGTTTGAGTACATACTGATAGATATAAGATTTTCATCATCTTTTGAGAACTCCAGCTGTAAGCCGTTGTTTTCCCAGTATTGAGTGGTAGTGCCAGTATCAGTGTTGAAGTCTGAAAATTTTGGCTTGCCAAGAATGACTTCTGCTGTGGATGGAGATATGCCGAATTTTAAATTGCCTATGCCAACATATGGCAAAATTTCGTAATAGTTCATTTAGATATCCTGTTGTTATGACAAGAGATTATTTTTTTCAAGACAGCGGAAATACGCTAGCATTTCCAGCATGGCCTCGTTATATTTGCCAGGTTCGCCAATCATTTTTTGGATCCGTTTAATATCTTTTATCTCTCTTATCATCGCTTTTCTCCATTCGCTTTTTTCTAGTAACTCTTGAATCGACTGGCGGTATTTTGCCGAACCTTTCACTGATCCATTGCTTCTCGAGAGTCTGTGGTCATCTGGGTGCATTTGTATTGCAGGTCCGTCTCTTTTCGGGAGAGGGCTCGCATCATCAGCTGGCATATGGTGCGAATCTTTATCGTCATTTATAGGCTTAGATGTCTGGCTGTGTGCTCCACCACGGTATGGTCCCTTCCCGCTACCCTTACGAAGATGATTGCACGGCCCTCCTTTTGATTTGCCTCCGCTTTTATCGCTTTTGGGTGGATCTTTTGGGGGAGCCTTGACTGGCGGGGTCTTTTGTACGCCACTACGTGCAGCTTTACCCGCCGCCTCAACCATCGTCGTCCCGTAGCGGGCGGCCTTGCCAGCGCTTCCCGCGTAGCCGACGAACGGAATCGCCGACAACAGTGACACGCCTGCCCCCACATAGTCACCCCGGGCAAGGCTAATACCAGCGCTGATGATATCTGCCGCTTCCCCGGCGACGGGGATCAAGCCCACCACATCCAGACCTAACTGGATGCCATCCAGCACCTGTTCGCCGGTGATGCCTTCTTCGTCGGTCTGCGCCTCTATCGGCGGATTGGCCTGTGTGGCCGGTACGGTTGCCGGGGCCGTTTCACCTACAACACGCCCGACGGTGTTGCCGCTTTTGAAAGAGTTGAATGGCGGCAGC
>NZ_LLWH01000138.1 GCF_001411475.1 Pseudomonas endophytica
TCGCAAGGCGCTAAGGGGCCTGCGCAGTGCGGCGCTGCTACGCGGGGTGCGTGGGCGCAAGGCGGCAGACCTGGACGCACTGGTCGCGGCCATCGGCGCCGTGGCGGACTACGCGTGCGAAAACGCGGCACAGTTGCTCGAACTCGATGTGAACCCATTATTGGTCGGTGCCCATGGCACGACTGCGGTCGACGCGCTTATTCGTCTCGGCCATGTGTGAGGAAGTGAGCATGCAAAGCAAACCTTTGACTGGCGGGCAAACCTTAGTGCGCTTATTGGCCAATTACGGTGTCGACACGGTGTTTGGGATTCCCGGCGTGCACACGCTGGAGCTGTATCGCGGCCTGCCGGGGTGCGGCATTCGTCACGTGCTGACGCGACACGAGCAAGGCGCGGGGTTTATGGCTGACGGCTATGCGCGGGTCAGTGGCAAGCCGGGCGTATGTTTCATCATTACTGGCCCCGGCGTGACCAACGCCGCCACGGCAATTGGTCAGGCGTATGCCGACTCGATCCCGATGCTGGTGATTTCCAGCGTCAACCACACGGCCAGTCTGGGCAAAGGCTGGGGTTGTCTGCACGAAACTCAAGATCAGCGCGCCATGACCGCCCCCATCACGGCCTTTTCCGCCGTGGCATTGAGTGCCGAGGACTTGCCCGAACTGATCGCCCGGGCATACGCGGTGTTCGACAGCGAGCGTCCGCGACCGGTCCATATTTCGATACCGCTGGATGTGTTGGCCGCGCCCGTGACGCGGGACTGGAGTAACGAGGTCGCACGTCGACCGGGTCGCGGCGTGCCGAGTGACGATGTGCTGGAGCGGGCTGTGGCTAAATTGCAGGCGGCCCGGCACCCGATGATCATCGCCGGGGGCGGTGCTTTGCAGGCGGCAGCTGCGCTTGAAGACCTAAGTACGCGGCTGGCCGCGCCGTTTTTCAGTACCGTTGCTGGTAAAGGGTTGTTGCCGCCGCACGCGCCACTCAACGCTGGTGCTACCTTGTGCGTGGAGCCTGGCTGGGCACTGATTGCGCAAGCTGATGTGGTGCTGGCGGTCGGCACAGAAATGGCCGATACCGATTTTTGGCGAGAACGTTTACCGCTGAATGCCGAGTTGCTGCGTGTGGACATTGACCCCCGCAAGTTCAACGATTTTTACCCCTGCGCAGTGGCCTTGCAGGGTGATGCGCAGCACACCGTGAAGGCCTTGCTCAAGCGTCTGCCGCAAACGTCACGCGATGCCAGCACCGCGATAGAGGCGGTTGCCAGCTTGCGCGAAGCGGTCAAAGCCGGGCACGGGCAGTTGCAGTCCATCCACCAAGCGATTCTTGATCGCGTGGCGGCCGAACTGCCGGACAACGCCTTTATCAGCAGCGACATGACCCAACTGGCGTACACCGGCAACTACGCGTTCAGCACAAACGCCCCGCGCAGTTGGCTACACCCTACGGGTTACGGCACTTTGGGGTATGGCTTACCAGCGGGAATCGGCGCCAAGTTCGGCGCACCCAACCGCCCCGGTCTGGTGCTGGTCGGCGACGGCGGTTTTCTTTATACCGCCCCAGAGCTGGCAACGGCGGTAGAGGAGCTGGACAGCCCATTGGTGGTG
>NZ_LLWH01000139.1 GCF_001411475.1 Pseudomonas endophytica
GCCCCGTGAGTTACCGTCGGGTACGACAATGCTGATCTTCAGCCCATTGCGCTGTGCTGCCAGCGCCAAGCTCTGACCGTGATTGCCTCGGGTTGCCGTGACCAGCCCTTTGGTGAGGGGTTCGCGGGCCAGCAAACCTTGTACATACAACATGCCGCCGCGCATTTTAAATGCGCCGGTCGGGGTATGGTTCTCGTGTTTGACCCACACTGCGCAACCCAACTGTTCAGCCAGCAGAGGCCAAGCCAGTTGCGGGGTAGGTGGCATACTTTGATACACCGTGTCGGCGGCGAGGCGAAGGGCTGTCAGATCAAACATGGCGCACCATCATTAGAGGATTTGACTCGATTCTAGGGGCGTCGCATTGTATGGGCCGAGACTTATATTGCATGGCCAACAATAAATGTGGATTCCCGCTTTAAATGACTCATCGCAACCGCGCTATCTGGCGTTGGTCGACGCGATTGCCCAGGCCATCAGTTGTGGCGAATTAAAACCCGGTGAGCGTTTGCCACCACAACGGCGGCTGGCCTGGGCGTTGGGGTGGAACCCGAGTACCACCTTGCAGGCGTATCGCGAGGCGGCGCGACGGCACTTGGTTTCGGGTGAAGTCGGGCGGGGCACCTACGTCTTGTCGGGCAGCCAAGAGGCGACCTTGTTCCGATTGCAGCAGGTTGATGAACACGCCGAGCACATTGATCTGCGCACCAATATTCCGGCGATTGACCACGCCAGCCACAGTGATCCACGGGCGTTGCAATGGTTGCTAGACACCCATCAGTCCAGCCGTTTGCAACGCTACCTGAGCGCGGCCGACTTGCTTCAGGCCCGCGTGCTGGGCGCCCAATGGCTCACGGCGCGGGGGCTGCCTGTGCCGCTTGACAACATCATGCTGTGTACGGGCGCGCAACAAGGGTTGTTTACGGTGTTGTTGTCTTTGTGCCAAGCGGGTGAGCCGGTCTTGGTTGAAGCGTATACAGCGCCGGGGATCAAAGCGGCCTGTGCGCAATTGCGCTTGCCGATGCACGGCGTCGCCATGGACGCGCAAGGCATTGTGCCCGAGGACTTCGACCGTGTGATCCGCGCTACCGGGGCACGCATGGCGGTATTGACCCCAACCTTGCACAACCCGACGTCGGCGGTAATGGGGGATGCGCGTAAACAGGCGATTGCCCTTATTGCTCGGCGTCATGGGGTGTGGATCATTGAAGACGACGTCTACGGGGCGCTCACCGACAGCCCGCCTTTGTGCAACTACTTACCTGAATTAGGAATACTGGTTAGCAGCCTGTCGAAAACAGTCGCCGCCGGTGTACGAGTGGGCTGGATCGTGGCTAACGCCTCGTTGTTGGCGCGTATTGATCCGCAGGCACAATCGGCACACTGGGGGATTTCGCCGGTGTGTGTGGCCATTGCCAATCAATGGATCAGTGACGGTACGGCCTTGCAGCGTGTGGTGTGGCAAACCGAAGAAGTGACTCGGCGCTGGCGACTGGCGAAAAAACTGCTGGGCGCGTCGATGTACCAAACCGACACGCCGTCGCCGCATATTTGGCTTACGGTAGCGGCGGGTGAGATCAGACTGGCTGACG
>NZ_LLWH01000140.1 GCF_001411475.1 Pseudomonas endophytica
AACCATCCAGATCGGTGCCAACCGCAGCGTGACCATCGGCGGCAACAAAACCGAAACCATCGCCCTGGCCAAAGCAGAAACCATTGGCCTCGCCAAAGCACTGACCATCGGCGCGGCTTACCAGCGCACCGTCGGCGCAGGCATGAATACCACGGTAGGTCTTAGCCAGAGTGAACAGGTCGGCGTCAATAAAGCCGAATGCGTTGGCAACCGCTATTGCATTGAGGTTGAAGACGAATTTGTAATTCGGGTGGGCCAATCCATCTTGGTGATGAAGGCCGATGGCACGATCACTCTCAATGGTCACACCTTCGATTTTAGTGCCTCGGGACCAGTCAATATCAGCGGCGCTGAGGTGGATCTGAATATCAAGCAGGTCGCACACGATAGCGCGGTGCATATCAAGAGGCTTCCCCTTGAGTTGCACTATACCTACGCCGATTTGAAGCCTGAGGTAGGCGCTCCCTACCGGGTGGAATTTGATGATGGCACGTTCAGAACCGGTGCTCTCGACGATCAAGGCGCTGCACGGATAGACAACCCGCCGGGGGCGGGGATCGCCTATTTCGGTTACGACACGCGTAAGCCCTTTCCTGTTGCTGTGCAGGCCAAAAACAGCCTCGCAGGTTTTGTGCCCTGCACGCCAGAGGAGGCAGAGCGAGCTATTGAGCGCTATCGCCAACAAGAAAACGAACATCGGCAAAACCACTACTTCACCGATGAAATCGCCGCTTCCGGGGCATTCAGTGTGGATTACGACGACATGCTCGAGAGTTATGCCTATGCCGATGACCCCGTCAGTGATGAGGCTGCGCCTGCGACCCCGGGTGAGCACAAGCAAGTACCTTTGAGAGATAGCCCGGAGGACCAAGCATGAGCCAGTCCGGTCTTTCTCAGCTAGAAAATGACACCTTTTTACAGATCCTCAACTGGGTTGAAGAGGTGGTTGAAGGCAAGGGTGCGTCATTGGCGCAGATGATGGTCAGCACCGTACTGGGGCTGATCCCTTTTGTCGGGCAGGCCGTCGATGCCTACAACATCTTGCGCTGCCTCTATCAACTCACGCGTACCCCGGACAGCAACGAGCATTGGCTGGATCTTGTGTTGTCGCTGATCGCACTGGTGCCAGGGTTCGGGGATGCGTTGAAAAACGTCTGCAACATGCTGCGTCATGGCAAGCCCATGGGGCGGATTCTGGACAGCTTGCCACGCCATGTTCGCGGTGACATCGAAACCTGGTTTCGCACCCTTGACTGGGCGCGCTACACCGCAGAAATGATTCAGAACCTCGACGCGATCCTACAGGGGCTGATCACCATGCTCAGCCGCAGCCTGAGCAGTTGGGCGCTGGGGCGTAAAGGCGTGCAGCAACTCATCAACCAGTTGAGCCAACTGCAAGCAATAGCCGGGCGCACCATCAGCGAAGCGATGGACACGCTCAAACGTGCCCCTCAAAAGTCCCTGCCCGACCCGTTGCCCA
>NZ_LLWH01000141.1 GCF_001411475.1 Pseudomonas endophytica
TGGACTGCCCCCAAAAAGTTGGACACATATCCAACTTTTTGGGGTTTCAACATGAGCAAGTACACAGAGCAATTTAAGCTCAACGCCATCAAGGCTTATCTTGATGGCACTAAGGGTCTACGGACGATCGCCCGGCGCTTCGATATCGACGTCAGCCTGCTCCGGCGGTGGGTTTCAAGCTATAAGCTCCACCGTTTGACCTGTCTTCGTAAACGAGGGCAACGGTACAGCGCCAGCTTCAAGCGTGAAGTTGTGGAGTACAAACGCTCACACCACCTCTCACTTCGTCAGGTCGCCGCGCACTTTGGTCTTGGCCAATCATCTCAAGTAGGCAATTGGGAGCGGCAGTACTACAGTGGCGATCTTGAACCGTCGACCATCGCAAACAGAAGAATACCCGCTGTGATGACGAAGAAGCCCAAACCTGCTGTGCCCGAAGCTAAAGACGATGCGCTGAAACCGCGCGAACAGTTGTTGGCTGAACTTGAATACCTACGCATGGAGAACGCCTACCTAAAGGAGTTAGAGGCTTTGCAGGAACAGAAAAAACGACGGCAAACGAAAAAACCCTGATCGTCTCGAAACTGAAAAACATGTTCCCTCTGGCTGATCTGCTGAAGCTAGCTGGAGTGGCGCGCAGCACGTTTTACTATCAAGTCCGTGCACAGCAACGGCCAGATAAGCATGCCTCGCTTAAGCAGTTGGTACAGCGTGTGTATGACCAGGAGAAAGGTCTTTATGGGTATCGACGCATTAGCGCTGTAATCAGGAGCTTGGGCCATCTCGTCAACAAGAAGGTCGTGGAACGTTTAATGGTTGAGCTGGGATTGCGCTCGGTTGTGCGCCCCAAAAAGTATCGTTCGTATCGAGGAACTACCGGCAGAACTGCACCGAATGTATTAGATCGCAACTTCATCGCCCAACGCCCGAATCAGAAGTGGGTGACCGACGTTACAGAGTTCAAAGTTGCTCAGCAAAAGCTCTATCTTTCGCCTGTCATGGACTTGTACAACCGCGAAATCGTGGCGTATGAAATGGCTACCCGCCCCTGTTTGGCACTGGTCGACAATATGCTGGACAAGGCTTTTAAACGCTTGCATAACGAGCCAAAACTCGTGATCCACTCTGATCAAGGATGGCATTACCAGCACTCCCAATACCGCTATAAGCTGGCGAAGCTCGGGATCAAACAGAGCATGTCGCGCAAAGGAAATTGTTTGGACAATGCTGCGATGGAGAGCTTTTTTGGTACGCTTAAGTCCGAGTTTTTCTACCTGAAGCGATTTGAGAGCGTCGAGGCGTTGAAAGCGGGTCTGGATGAATACATCCACTATTACAACCATCACCGCATCAAACTGACGCTCAACAACCTAAGCCCTGTGGAGTACAGGACCCGGGCTGCGCAGATTGCTAGCTAACCTGTCCAACTTTTGGGGGGCAGTCCA
>NZ_LLWH01000142.1 GCF_001411475.1 Pseudomonas endophytica
GCGATTACCGCCGATGAACCTGTGGCCGAATTCGAGCAGCTACGGCTGCCGGGTCAAAGCCCCGAGCCATAAAGAGTTGCCGCCCGAATTTGTGGTGATCCTGGACACGTCTGGCTCGATGAACCTGAACATCAACGCGACCAAAGCTGATGAGGACTGGTACTTCGGCTCACGTCCCACACCGGAAGATGACAACCCACGGACGATCAAAATCTTCAGCCCGCAGACCCGTCTCGATGTGGCCAAGGCGTCGTTGTCACGGATGATCAACAATCTGCACCCGGACATTGATACGCGTCTGATGACCTTCGCCGGGTGTTTTCAGCAACCGGACCACGGTGTGTTCACGGCGGCTCAGCGGCCACAACTGGTCGCTGGCATTCAGGGTTTGCACGCTAACGAAGGCACACCGTTGGCAGCCAGCCTGAGAAAAGCCGCGCGCAAGGTTAATGGCCGGGATCGGGATGCAGTGATTGTGATGTTCGTCGACGGCGACGATGGCTGCGATCAAAACGTGTGCAAAGTGGCGCAGAACATCGCCATTGAGCAGCCGCGCCTGCGCGTCAATGTGGTCAATATCGGCGACAGTTCGCTGTCCAATTGCATCGCTGAAAACACCGGCGGCAGCATTTATTCCAGCCGCAATGCCAGTGATCTGGCCGATGCACTGCAAGCGGCGACGCAGGCGGTATCGGAGTGTGACTAAAGAAGGTTAGCGGATGTTTTCAACACATCCGGTATCCATTCCTCCGCCACCCTTGGCTCTCGATTCGCGCAGGATGCGTGCTTTGCGAACTCAAGGAGTGAGTCATGTCTCTGGCCATCGTTTACAGCCGTGCTCAGGTGGGCGTCGAGGCGCCTGTGGTTACCGTCGAAGCTCACTTAGCCAATGGGTTGCCTGCGCTGACGCTGGTTGGCTTGCCCGAAACGGCCGTCAAAGAAAGTAAAGATCGGGTACGCAGTGCGATCATCAATTCCAGCCTGGAATTTCCTGCGCGCCGTATCACGCTCAATCTGGCGCCCGCCGACCTGCCCAAGGACGGCGGGCGTTTTGATTTGGCGATTGCACTGGGCATTTTGGCCGGGAGCGGGCAACTGCCCGTTAAGGCGCTGGAGCAGGTGGAGTGTTTGGGCGAGCTGGCGTTGTCGGGGGCGATTCGTCCGGTTCAGGGCGTATTACCTGCGGCGTTGGCCGCACGGGCGGCGGGTCGAGTTTTAGTGGTGCCGTTGGCGAACGCTGAAGAGGCGTGCTTGGCGTCGGGCTTGAAGGTGATCGCGGTTGAACACTTACTGCAAGTAGTAGCCCATTTCGCCGGGCGCGCCGTGATTGAGCCATACGTGGCCAGTGGACTACTGCATGTGAGCCGGCCGTATCCCGAATTGAGTGATGTGCAGGGCCAGCATTCGGCCAAGCG
>NZ_LLWH01000143.1 GCF_001411475.1 Pseudomonas endophytica
ATGGCGTTGAGCTTAAATTGCTCTGTGTACTTGCTCATGTTGAAACCCCAAAAAGTTGGATATGTGTCCAACTTTTTGGGGGCAGTCCAGAAATGTGGGAGCAACTCAATGAACTGGATGAAGTGGAGTTCCGACTGGCGTTTCGCATCGCCTTGGCGGGCCCGCTGGAGTTACCTGCCCAACCACAAGCCATGGCTTACGAGTACCTAGCCGATGTGTCGCAAATGGCCATTGATGGGGTTCGGCATCGTGTGCTGGCGAATGAGCGCTCAACCAGTAGTTTGCGCGACTCTATTTGCGAGAGGGAGTTTTGGATTGGCTTCTTGAAAGAAAAGTATGCGCATCAGTTCGAAGCCATCCTGGAAAGGTATATGGAGCGTACTCACGCTGTTGAAGCCCAGTCGCCTTCGTCCTCTGATGAAGCGTATAAACAAGCGCTGGAGATGATCGGTGCAGATTACAAAGCTGCCACTAAAGCGTGGATCAGGCGATTGACCGATTGGGAAATAACCGTGCATCAGTTTTAACCTGAGCCCCGCGCTGGCGCCTGCCAGCGTGGGGCTGTCGATTAAAACAGGAAGTAGCGTTGTGCCATTGGCAGCACATCGGCCGGTTCGCACCACAGCAGCACGCCGTCCGCTTTGACTTGATAGGTCTGTGGATCGACTTCGATGTGGGGCAGGTAGCCGTTGTGGATCAGGTCGGTTTTTTGTACATCGCGACCGCCTTTAACCACGGCAATCTGTTTTTTCAGCCCCAACTGCTCGGGCACGCCCGCGTCGGCCGCCGCCTGACTGATAAAGGTCAGGCTGGTGGTATGCCGCGAGCCGCCGTAGCTGGCAAACATCGGCCGGTAGTGAACCGGTTGCGGGGTCGGGATTGAAGCGTTCGCGTCGCCCATCAAGCTGGAAGCAATCGCCCCACCCTTGATAATCAACGTCGGTTTTACCCCGAAAAACGCCGGGCGCCACAGCACCAGATCGGCCCATTTTCCCACTTCAATCGACCCCACTTCATGGCTGATGCCGTGGGTGATAGCCGGGTTGATGGTGTATTTGGCGAGGTAGCGCTTGGCGCGGAAGTTATCGTTTCCGGGGCTGTCTTCAGGTAGCGGGCCGCGTTGTTTCTTCATCTTGTCTGCGGTTTGCCAGGTGCGGGTGATGACTTCTCCCACACGGCCCATGGCCTGGCTGTCGGACCTGCTCATCGAGAACGCGCCC
>NZ_LLWH01000144.1 GCF_001411475.1 Pseudomonas endophytica
CAGGTTTTACGATCCGGATGTAGGACGGTTTACCCAGCCGGATCCGATTGGGTTGTTGGGTGGGATCAATCTTTATCAGTACGCGCCGAATGCGGTGGGTTGGGTTGATCCGTGGGGTTTGAATGCAGTTGTCTTTACTGATAGCCAAGGGTTGACCTTGCAGACATATGGCTATACAGACCTCAGCCATCTAAGCGAATCGAAACTAAAAGAGACAATCTTCATGAATGGACCTAACGCACCTCACCCCTGGGGTCTATCTCCTGTAGATAAACAAGGTGAAAAAATTGTCCTTCATCACCATAGGCAGCAAACTGAAGGACCTATCGTAGCCATGCCTGAGAAGCATCATGGCAGCAAGATGAATGGAGCAGGTCAACATCCAAAAGGTAATAAGAAGGGCAGCGGAATTTCGAACAGAAAAGAGTTCAATTTTTGGAAGCGTGAGTTCTGGGTATCTCAGGCGCAGAAAGCACTAGACAAGAAACACCTTAGAAAATCAAATAATGGAGCATGCGACCTGTGAACAATGAACTGAAAAATAAAATAGAATCTTTCCTCCAGACCCACATGGACCTAATGGGATCTCCCGCTACAGAACAGCAAATAGAGTTAGCAGAAGAAACTCTGTCTACACGATTTAACGAGCAATACGTTGAGTTTATAAAACTCTTTGGCGGATCTTATGCGGGCATCGGCCTTCACGCATTCCAGAATGGCGCACTTATAGGCAAGGCCACTGTCACTGAGTTAACAACACGATTTAGAGAAAGATATAAAACTCAACATTATTCCCAACTTAATGATGCCTACGTCATTTCGGATGACGGCAGTGGAAATCCAGTCATTATGAACCCGGCCGGGGAAATATTCCTTTATCTGCATGAAGAAGACGAACTAGAACTGCTTTACCCATCCCTCAATGATTTGCTCAATCAAACATTTTCCTGACCCCTACCACTACGAGCGCCAATAAGCTGGTCTCGATTACCTTCACCTCACGGCCAGCAGCAACCGCTGGCGTTCAACTACAACAAGAACGGACAACTGCTCAGCGAAACCAGCGCTGCCGGGGAACTGAAATACTACTACGACGAACTGGGCAACCTCGAAACCCTGCCCTTGCCCGACCAGCGCGCCA
>NZ_LLWH01000145.1 GCF_001411475.1 Pseudomonas endophytica
GTTTGAATTCGATGACCTCGAAGTCGGCGCCACTGCTGGGTTCGAAGGTGTAGCGCAGGTCGCTTTGGCGGGGCATAAGGCTCCTAATCCTTGACGGCAGTCATTACGCTGACGAGCTCGGCGGGGTGTTGCTCTAACAGCTTCTGATACAGATCGGGCTCCCACTGCGCGGCTGGGGTGGCTTGCATCACCCGAGCCACATTGGCGCACAGGTCACTGGCCAGCCAGGCCAAACCACGGGCGGCTAACAAATCGGCAGCAATGACGGTGGCGTAACAGCGTTGGCGTGGCGCACGGTAGGCCGCCTGCATTTCTTGCAAGCGCAACAACACCACTTCCACACCCTCCTGATTCAATTGGGTCACCAATTCGTCGCGTAATCCGGCGTACTCCTGTACCGGGCTGCCGCTGCTTTCAGCCCCATCCGTGCCGGTCATCCACGCCAGAGTAGGCGCGTCCACAAACGCAGTGCCGTCGCTGAAACACAACTCCATCAAGGCAGGGACTCTGCGCACAAAGCGCGCACAGGCCTGGCGGATGCCATCGGCCACTTCATTCATTTCCAGCCGTGCAGCGACACTCGCAGCCAGAAAGCTGCCACGCAGCCAGTACGGCGCAGCGCTGACGCTTTTCTCAATGCGTAGCAACAACCCTGGATCAATGGCGTTGGACGCCAGCGCGTCCTCATAGCTGGCAACGATGTCGCGTGGCACCGCCGTCAACTCAGTACGCCTGTCGCGAGTCACAGAAGGTGCCGCATGCAGGTGCGCCCACAGACCGAAACGTCGTAACTGATAACCGGTCGGGTCGTACACGTCCTGCTGATTCACCCACTCAGCCATGTTCAATACGGCACGACGCTGCTCACGCTCATTGCCTGCCGGCACAGCGTTGGAGCCAGACAAAAACGCCGGTGTGAGCGCGGCATCCGCTTGCGGTCGGGATCCACGAACGCTATTGCCCGAAGGTGGCTCCACCGCCTGCATCGTGCGTTTAGCTAACGTCTGACGCAGCCTATCCAGGTCGGATTGATCCAGTTGCGTTGCCTCAACTCGACGGTGCAGCCGGATCAAGGCCTGTTCGGCCTGCGCCTGATACGCCGGATTGAAACTCAACTGATCCAA
>NZ_LLWH01000146.1 GCF_001411475.1 Pseudomonas endophytica
TTGAATAGGGGGTTAGCCCTTCCCAGTGGACAAGCCCAAAAAAAGTTTCGCAACCATCTGTCCTGCGCAGAACCGGTTTCGGGTTTTCCAGTCTTATCATCACGCGCCCTAATCTGAGTGAGGCATAACATGAAATCGCGCATTTGGCGTTTGGCCACGATTGGCTTGCTCTGTGTGTGTTTCCGGCCAAGTTTTTGCGGATGAGTGAGGTGAGCTAAAATTACAAGTGTTGAGCCAGGACAGAAAAATTCAAAGGGCGACCGACGGGTCGCCCTTTTTTATTGGGCCAAGCATGGCGCGTAGTTAGACCGTAAGCGCTCCATAAACCCCACCAGCTTCATGATGGGTGGTGCGTTTAGCTAGGTGATACCTGCGAGCAGTTCCACGGTAGTAGCGCTTCGTAGTCTTCAACTGATGAGGCCGCCGGCAGGCGTTCCAGTGCGTGGCTCAGCCACGCTGCATCGGGACGATTTCAAGTTGCTCGCTGATTTCCTCGCCAATGGCGTGTTTGCGGCAACCGCAGGTACAAGTCAGCTCATGCTCGGGCAGTTCGTGGATGACTTCGATGCGCGGTAGATCGGCAGGAAACGGGTTACGCTTGCCACGGCGCTTTGCGGGTGCGACGACCTTTTCTTCAGTGGTCTCGCACGCCAACTCGAGCTCGTGCTCCGCTTCATTGAACAGCGCCATTTGAGGCGTTGCCGGATCGACGGCCTGCTCTGATTTTCGGCCGAACAGGCGCTGCCTTAGTAGTGCAACTTGCTCTTCGAGCACGCCCATCCTGGACTGCATCTTCGCAAGCATCTGCTTGAACAATTCAGGATCATCAGGAAGGTTGTCGGGCACGAAATTCATGCCCGGGATTATACTGAATCAGGCCACGAATCGCGGGGTCAAAACCTGATGGGGACGGTTACGCCAAAGGTCAAAGCCGTCGAGCATCCAATTGAGCTCCTGGACAGTCAGGACAATTGCTTCGTCGGTCACATCGGGCGATGTTTTGAAACGCTCAGACTCCAGGCGCTTGAGCCAAAGGCAGAAGCCGTTGCGCTCCCAGTACAAGATCTTCACGCGGTTGCGTGGTTTGTTGAGGAAGACGAAAAGCACGGGGTCGAACACCGCGACCTTGATGTCCAGCTCGACCAAGGCTGCCAGCCCGTCGATGGATTTTCGGAAGTCGACGGGCTTGGGGTACAGATACACTTTTTCGACTTTTGCATCGGGACGCATCATGGTTGGCGGGCCTCCGAAAGAAATCGGGAGCACAGCATCCGGGATCAAGCAGCGGTTTTGAATGTGGGGTTCATGGAGCGCTTACGATATTTAAGTATTCAAGGCTGGCTATAAATATGTCTATTGATGTTCTGAAAAATGTCATTTTCGAATGTTTGTTGCGGTCTCAGTTATTGAGCCGCTCAAGCTATTTATTCTATTTTCGAGTGCTTTCAAGTGCTGAGAGCTGTTTTCGTTAGCAGTTGATAATTCCTTAATGCGTATCTTGTGTTGTTCCAAGTGTGCAGAGGCTTTCTTTGCTTTTTTCACCCAGTAAGCCCAAGATTCAGTACCGCCTAGCGATAGGTTTTTAAAATAGATATAGCGCTGTGCACGAAAAAAATTAAGTTGTGCTGTTTCTGCATTAATTAAAGTTGATATCTCAGTTATATCTTTATTGGTTTTTTTAATGTATTTCGCTATTTGTTCAAGTGTCGCTCCCGTAGCAGGTGTGCGATGCATTTTAAGTAGAAAATCATAATCACTCGTATCTAGAACCTTGTCCGTTGGGTAATTTGGATGTGAGGTAATATCCTCCAAGGGTCCTCTTAGTTTGTATATTGCGTCTTCTGGGTTGCTAGCTGTAATGTGGGATACTGTATATTTTAAAAATCTGTTAACCCAACTTTTTCCCGTCGGATCTCGGCGTGTAACGGGGTTGTTTGAGCAATAGGCGTACGCATTGAATCCGCCCTTGCCAAATGGACTTAAGCTGTCCGGGCTGTTAAATCGCATTAATATCGGGTTGTACGCTCGATGACCTTTGCCTAATAAATAATGCCCCGTCACGGGATCAGGCCGCTCGCCGTTAAATCCCAGCAAACTAAGTAACCCACTGACTGCTGAGCGATCACCGTAAGGGCTGTAGGCCTGAGGTTGACCGATGCTTAGGCTAAGGCTGTGGAGCACCGATGTTTGCATATCTGTGGCCAGTAAGGTGGCAGCGTCACCGGGGTGTAACTCAGCCAGAGGAATGGCCTGTTGTTCAAAAAAGCACGAGTGTCTATCGCCCAGAATCTCTGTTGCAATGCGAGAGCCGTTGTAAAAGCGCTGACTTGAGTGAGCACTGATCAAACGGTCCAGTGGGTCGTATAAATAAGGTGAGGCAGTGTGTGGGGTGGGTACGTTCATGAGACGGCTCCAGCTTAATTGTCATCGCTATCACAGTGAGTTTATTTATCAGGTCTGTATAGCTAGCAGATCAGCTAGGTTTCAGGGGGATAGATGTCTGATTGAATAGGGGGTTAGCCCTTCCCAGTGGACAAGCCCAAAAAAAGTTTCGCAACCATCTGCCCTGCGCAGAACCGGTTTCGGGTTTTTCAGTCTTATGATCACGCGCCCCTAATCCCAGTGAGGAATAACATGAAATCGCGCATTTGGCATTTGGCCACGGTTGGCTTGCTCTGTGTGAGTGTCACCGGCCAAGTCTTGGCAGATGAGCGAGGGGAGGGAAACGCTCAAGCCGCACGACCCAATGCAGAGCAACACTGGCAAGGTGGCGGCGGTCAGCCGCGCGGTGAGCATCATCAGGGCCGCCCCGGTGGTGGGCAATGGCAGCAGCACCCTGAAAATCGACCGCCTATGGCTATTCAGCCGCGCCCTGATGCCGTGCAGCAAACTCGGGGCCAGCACTGGGGCGGCAATCAAAACGGGCAAACCGGTGGCCAACACGGCAGGCCCGGCGCTAACTACGCGCATCCCAATGATGTGCGCTGGAGTGGCCGCCCGGACGGGCATGGCAATGGGTGGGGGCATGGCCCGCAATACCGGCCCGGGTATGTGATTGATCGCTTCCCAGGCCAATATCATCAAATCCCGTACCGGGGGCAAAACTTCTTCTTCTCCTCAGGCTATTGGTATCGTCCACTAGGCCCGCGTTACGTTGTGGTGCAGCCGCCTTACGGGATTCGCGTCAGTGTCATACCCAGCTATGCCCGTGAAGTATGGGTGGGTAGCTCGTTGCTGTTTCTGGCCGCGGGTGCCTATTACGCGTATCAACCGGCGACTCAGGACTACATCGTGGTTGCGCCACCGGCGACGGTTGTACAGGCAGCCCCGCAGCCAACTAACAATGGCTATGACGTCGTGGCGTATCCGATTAGTGGCCAGACGCCAGCGCAGATCAATCAGGATCGCTATGACTGCTACCGCTGGGCAGTTGACCAGAGCCGTTTCGACCCCGCCCAAGCCGCCTACGCGCCCGCCCAGTCAGTGGTGCAAACCTACCGACAGGCACAGGGTAATTGCTTGAGCGGTCGTGGATATCAGGTGACGTATTGAGCGGTTGTGCTGCCTCACAGGAAGGGGGGTTGCACAGCCGTTTGTAGCCTAAAGCAGCGATCAGAGCGCTGCTTTAGGTTTAACCACCTCTTGCGGATCCGCATGCACCAGCACTTCAGCGTGTGGGTAGACGTTTTTAATGGCGTCGGCTACTTGGTCGCTAAGGGTGTGAGCCTCCAGCAAGCTAAGCTGGCCTGGCAGTTCAAGGTGCAGTTGTACAAACCAGATGTTGCCTGAGATTCGGGTGCGTAAATCATGTGCGCCCAGTACGCCGGGTACTGCGCAGGCCAATGCCAACATGTTTTCACTGACATCAGTGGGTAACTCTTGGTCCATCAGTACAGCAAAGCTCTCACGTGCGATTAGCAAGGCGCTCCAAAGGATATACACCGCGATCCCCAGACCAAACCACGCGTCCAACTGCGGGAAGCCTACGGCGGCGAATGCCAGTGCGACCAAAATGCTGCCATTGAGCATCAAGTCAGAACGATAGTGCAGGGAGTCGGCACGGACCGCGTTGGAGCCTGTAGCTTTGACGACGCGGTGTTGCAAGATCAGCAGGCCGACGGTCATCACCAGTGAAAACACAATCACGCCAATGCTGATCCAAGGTGCACCGACCGGTTCGGGATGTTTAAGTCGGTCGAACGCCTGAACAGCAATCAGCACCGCACTCACGGCAATAAACACGGCTTGCGCCATACCCGCCAATGACTCCGCCTTGCCGTGCCCATAACGGTGATCGTCGTCGGCTGGGCGCAGCGCATAGTGCACCGCCAGCAAGTTGAGAAACGATGTCACGCCATCGAGCAGTGAGTCTGTCAGACCGGCGAGCATGCTGATCGAACCACTGAGCCACCACGCGATGGCTTTGGTAATGATCAAAATACTGGCCACAGCCACCGATGCGCGAGTGGCCAGACGTAACAGGCGAGCGTGTTCCGGGCGGGTGGTCATGGGCCTTCCTTAATCAGGCTGCGGGTACGAGGCCGTACATCGCCAACTGTTGGGTGCTGCCTTTATGCTGGATTAGGCGCGGATCGTTCAGCGGGAAACTACCGCCCAGTTCACTTTCAAGAATTGCTTGGAGTTTGCTGTTATCCACTTTGCCGTCAGCACCGATGGCTTCACGGAGTTTTTCGGGGGCGATTTGCGCAGTTTTGCCCGGCGGGAAATAAATCGCCCCGGTGGCAAAGTCGACACCAAAGGCAATCAAACCGGGAATCACATAAAACAACAGCCCGATCCCGTCCAAAATCACAATCATGGGGTCGATTTTGCCGTCGATCTGGCCGCGCCGATCCGGAAAGAAAATACTGCCGCAGGCGGTCAATTGAGTGAGCAGCGCCGCAACCACAGCACCGCCAATGACGCGGGTAAATGTACGCATATAAACCTCGAAGACGCTTGAAAGAGTGAGATCACGCTTAACGCTTAACGAAAAACAGTTCGCCGTTATACTCGCCGCACTGTTCTGGAGCCACCATGATTTGTTTGCCGATTGATGACGTTTTACCTGCGCTGCGTCAAGCCCTGCGCGAACGCCACGAAGCCGTGCTCGAAGCACCGCCCGGCGCCGGTAAAACCACCCGAGTGCCGTTGGCCCTGTTGAATGAGCCGTGGTTGGCCGGTCAGACCATTGTGATGCTGGAGCCCCGGCGCTTGGCGGCACGCGCCGCGGCTGAGCGATTGGCCAGCGAACTGGGTGAAAAAGTCGGCGAAACCGTGGGTTATCGAATTCGGCTCGACAGCAAAATCGGCCCTAATACCCGCATTGAAGTGGTCACTGAAGGCATTCTGACTCGCCGTCTGCAAGCTGATCCCGCGCTGGAAGGTGTCGGCTTGCTGATTTTTGATGAATATCACGAGCGAAGTCTGGACGCCGATCTAGCGCTGGCCCTTAGCCTCAACGGTCGTGAGTTGTTTCGCGATGAACAGCCGCTAAAGATTCTGTTGATGTCGGCCACCCTTGAGGGCGAGCGCTTGGCCAGCATGCTCAACGATGCACCGGTATTGCGCAGCGAAGGGCGTATGTACCCGGTGACGATGCGCTGGGGGCGGCCTTTTGTGCCGGGCGAGTATGTCGAGCCGCGCGTGGTGCAAGCCGTGTTGGAAGCGATCAATGACGAAACCGGCAGTGTGTTGGTGTTCTTGCCCGGCCAAGCCGAGATCCGTCGAGTCCATCAACAACTGGCGGATGCACTGGGCGAGCGCCGCGACATAGCGCTTTGCCCGTTGCACGGCGAGCTGGATCTGACCGCGCAGCGCGCAGCCATTGAGCCTGCGCCCAACGGCCTACGCAAGGTAGTGCTGGCAACCAATATCGCTGAAACCAGCTTGACCATCGACGGCGTGCGCGTGGTGATCGACGCGGGTTTGGCGCGGGCTCCACGATTCGATCCGGGCAGCGGCATGACCCGCCTCGACACCCAACGCATCTCGCGTGCCAGTGCCACACAACGGGCAGGCCGTGCTGGGCGACTGGAACCGGGCGTGTGTTATCGACTGTGGTCCGAAGACCAGCACGCGCAGTTGGCGGCGTATGGCAGCGCTGAAATCCTCCAAGCCGATTTGGCAAGCCTGGCGTTGCAACTGGCGCGTTGGGGTGTCATCCCGGGGGAACTGATCTGGCTCGACGTGCCCCCTACGGCCAGTTATGCACAGGCTCAGCAATTATTGGAGCGTTTGGGTGCCCTGCGTGGGCAAAAACTAACACCCCATGGCGAGGCAATGGCCGAACTCCCGGCTCATCCACGCATTGCTCACCTGCTGCTGCGTGGGCAAGAGTTGGGGCTGACTATGATGGCCTGCGATGTGGCCGCTTTATTGGGTGAGCGCGATATTTTGCGCGGTGCTGGGGCTGACGTGCATAGCCGTCTGGCCTTACTGTCGGGTGAAAGCCGCGTGACGCGAGGTGGGCAGGGCGGTGTGCAGCGAGCCAAACAATTGGCCCGACAATATCAAGGCTACATGCGCGGCAAACCGACCCAGCCGGTTGCCGACCCGGAACATCCGCGTTGGCTGGGTGCTTTGCTGGCGCTGGCCTATCCCGACCGAATCGCGCAACAGCGCAAGCCGGGGGGTGCAGAGTACCGGCTGGCCAATGGCCGGGCAGCACTGTTCAGCGAAGTCGATGGGCTGATGAAACAACCGTGGCTGGTCATCGCCGATTTGGGCAGCCGACAGGGCCAGCGTGAAGAGCGCATCTATCTGGCCGCTGAGTTTGATCCGGCGTTACTGGACGGCGTGCTCAGCGAGCAAGTCAGCAGCGTCGATCAACTTGATTGGGACGAACGCGAAGGCGTACTGCGTGCCGAACGTCAGCGCAAGGTCGGGGAACTGGTGCTCAGTCGTGAGCCATTAAACGGCTTGGACGAAGCGGCGCGGACACAGGCGTTGGTCAACTTGGTGCGGCGCAAAGGCTTGGAGCTATTACCTTGGACGCCTGAGTTGCGGCAGTGGCAAGCGCGTGTGACCTTACTGCGTCAGCTTGATCTGGATAGCCAAAGCCAGAGCGAATGGCCAGACGTGAGCGATGCGGCGTTGCTGGCTGGGCTTGAAACCTGGCTGAGGCCCTACTTGGGGCGGGTGTCGCGACTCAGTCATTTTGCCAATCTCGATCTGTCCAGCATTGTGCATAACGTGTTGGCATGGCCCCTGCCTCAGCGTCTCGACGAACTGGCGCCGCAGCACATTAAAGTACCGTCGGGCTCCTCAGTGCGGTTGGACTACAGCGAGCAACCGCCGATTCTGGCGGTGCGTCTACAAGAGTTGTTCGGCCTTTCGGATACCCCGCGCATTGCGGGCGGTCGGCAAGTGGTCAAACTGCATATGCTGTCGCCTGCCCGACGCCCGGTGCAAGTGACCCAAGACTTGGCCAACTTTTGGCGCAGCACCTATGCCGAGGTTAAAAAGGATTTGAAAGGGCGTTACCCCAAGCATTACTGGCCAGACGACCCCTTAGTGGCAGAGGCGACGGCCAGGGTTAAACCGAGAAAGGTGTGAGGGGCGCACGTTCACACTGAGCTGCCGAAGGCTGCGATCTTTTGATCTTTAAAACCAAAGCTCGCAGCCTTCGGCAGCTCCTACAGCCCACCTTTATCACCTGCATTGCTGCCGTCTTAATCGGCGCTGCTTCTGTTTTTTGGAGCACAGCCCTTCCTGCTGAGCTTTCGGTTAGTTGGCTTCTTTGACTGCGCTAAGAAACGCGCACGTTCGTTCCTGTTGCGGGTGTTCAAAGATCTGCGCGGGAGTGCCCTGTTCGTGAATCTGCCCCTTATAAAAGAAGCACACGCGATCGGCGAACTCCCGGGCGAAGCCCATTTGGTGTGTGACCATCAGCATCGTTAGGTTGTGCTCGGCGCCGAGTTTGCGGATCACATTAAGTACTTCGCCGCACAGTTCCGGGTCGAGCGCCGAGGTCACTTCGTCGAACAGCATGACTTTGGGCCGCATGGCCAGTGCCCGGGCGATCGCCACCCGCTGTTGCTGGCCGCCGGACAGCTGCGAAGGGTAATGGCCAAGCTTGCTGCCGAGCCCCACCAGTTCCAGCAAGTCTGCCGCCCGTTCACGCGCTTCAGCGGGTTTCATGCCAAGGACTTGCACCGGCGCTTCGATGACATTTTGCAACGCAGTCATGTGCGGGAACAGGTTGAAGCTCTGGAATACCATGCCGATCTTGCCGCGCACCCGGCGGATATGCCGATCATTGGCCGGCACCAGCACACCGTTGCGGTTGGGCATGTGGGTTAGCAAGTCATCCTCGATGCGGATTACCCCGTCATCAATGCCTTCGAGCGTCATCAGCACCCGTAATAGTGTGGATTTACCTGAGCCGCTGGGACCGATGATCGCGACTTTCTCACTCGGCGTGACGTCTAGGTTCAAGTGGTCAAGCACGGTGAAGTTGCCGTAGCTCTTGGTGACGTCCTGGAAGCTGACGATCGGCTTGACCGATTTGGTTTCCTGCATGGTCGTAGCCTCCTGCGAGTGCAGCGCGATCAGGTTGCTGCGCCGGGAAAGGTCGCTGGGTGTCGAGAGTGGAGAAGTCATTAGCGTAGCTCCATGCGCAGTTCGAGGCGCCGTACCAAATAAGCCAAGGCGATGCTCAGGGCGAGGAAAAACAGACCAACCATGGTGATCGGTTCTAGGTAGCGGAAGTTCTCGGATCCGATGTTCTTAGCCTGTTGCATGATCTCCACCACGGTAATCGCCGACAGTACCGGCGTGTCCTTGAGCATCGCCACCAGGTAGTTGCCCAATGGCGGCAGGATCGGCCGCAGGGCCTGGGGCAGGATGATGTTGCGATAGGCGCTGTACGGGGAGATGTTCAGCGCCGTGACCGCCTCCCATTGCGCCCGCGGCACAGCGTCGAGGCCGCCGCGATACACCTCGGCGATATAGCAGGCGTAATGCAGACCGATGCCCAGAACCCCCACTTGCAGAGCGCTCATGCTGACGCCGAAGTTGGGCAGCACGTAGTAGAGGAAGTACACCTGGATCAGTAGCGGTGTGCTGCGAATGAACTCGATCACCCCGGTGGCTGGCCACGATAGCCAGACTCTGCGGCTGCGTCGGCCAATTGCCAAGAACAGCCCCAGCACAATGGCGATCAGGAAACCGATCAGGGTAATCCCTACGGTGTTAAGCGATGCGCGCAGTAAATCGGGGAGGATTTGCCAGGCATAGGTCCAGTCAAACAGTGTCATGACAGGCCTCCTCGCATCCGCCCGCGAGCCAGATGGCGCTCAATGCGCCGCATGCCGATATTGATGGCTTGCGCCAAGATGAAGTAAATCACCAGCGCAAGGCTGAAAATTTCCAGGGTCTGGAAAGTCGCCTGATCCAGTTGACGTGCCCGGAAGCTCAGATCGGATAAAGTGATCAAAGACACGAGCGAAGTATTTTTCAGCAATTCAATTAGCAGATTGGTGCCCGGCGCAATAGCGGCCAGCAACGCCTGCGGAAGAATAATGCGACGAAAGCGCTTGAAGCCGCTGAAGTTCAGTGCTGTGGACGCTTCGTACTGACCCTTCGCGACTGAGCTGATCGCGCCGCGCATCACCTCGGCGCCGTAAGCGCCAATGTGCAAGCCAAGGCCGACGACTGCCACGCTGTAGGGGCTCAGTTCAAGGTTGAACGGTGGCAGCGGCAGCACGAAAAACAGCCAGAATAATTGCACCAGCAACGATGTGCCGCGAAACACTTCAATGTAAGCAATGGAAAACCAACGCAATGGCCGCCATGGCGACATGCGCCCAAGGGCCGCGAGAATTGCCGTGACAATCGCCAGCAGCGAACCTAAGACCGTCACCTGGAGTGTCACCCAGGCACCTTGTATCAATAGCGGAAGTAATTCACCCATGGTTTAAACCTGGCCATCCGGATTAAGCAGGTAAATAGGCATCGCGCCCTGACGCGATGCCTGTTTCGACTGACTATTGAGCGCAGAGCTCGGCAGCCGTTTTGCTTGTCACGTTGGATTTGTCGAATCCGAAAGGAGCGACCGCCTTGAGATGCTCTTCGGAGCCCAACCACTTTTTCAACTCGGCGTTGACCGCATCGCGTAGGGCTTTGTCTTCCGGACGGAAGGCGAGAGCACCGTACCCTATGTGCGACGGGTCGTCCTTGAACTCGGTGACGGCTTCGACTTTTTCGCCACCCTTGGCGGCCAGATTTTTCATGGTCAGTTGAGTGCCCACGGCGGCATCTGCAC
This sequence comes from Pseudomonas endophytica, assembly GCF_001411475.1. Classification (GTDB taxonomy): domain Bacteria; phylum Pseudomonadota; class Gammaproteobacteria; order Pseudomonadales; family Pseudomonadaceae; genus Aquipseudomonas; species Aquipseudomonas endophytica. Next base: position 10,268 of record NZ_LLWH01000146.1, read on the forward strand.
GACCGGCGCGCACGGCTTGCAACTGAGCTGTGGTGTCCGGCACCTGAAGGATCTGCGAGTCTTTCACGCCCGAATCCCGCGCATACGCAAGGTTCACCGTGCCGGCCATGATCGCCAGTTTCACCTCGGGATTGTTGGCGATGTCTTGATAGCTATGCAGAGCCTTTGGATTGCCTTTGGCTGTCAGCAGTGCGTCCGGCAGTTGATACTGCGGATCGGTAAACAGCACCTGTTTGCAGCGGGCCGGCGTGATGTACATACCGGCGGCAATCACGTCGAAGCGCCCGGCGCGCAGGCCCGGGATCAACGACCCCCACTCAGTCAACACGCCGTTGACCTGTTTGATGCCCATTTTTGCAAAGATGGCTTTAGCGATTTCCGGTGACTCACCGGTGACCCTGCCGTCGATTTCGGTAAAGGCGAACGGGGTTTCGTTAGCATAACCAATACGTATGCTGCTGTTCTGTTGGATGGTTTCCAGTGTTGTAGCGGCTTGGGCGCTGGCGGCTAGGCCGAGCATCGCGCAAGCCACGAACAGGCTACGCAAAGCATGGGGGCTGCGGGAGGGGAAATTGCTCATCAATAAAATCTCCTGTTTCTTGTTGAACCGTCGGTGACGGCTCTGTGGTAGGAGGCAGTGTTACAAGAGCAAAGCGTACAAGGACTGATCCGATGGATCGGTACACAGTCCGGTACAGGTCGATTTATTGTGTTGTGAGGGCTTGAAATGCGCCCGGCTATCGTCCTTGAGCTGAGCATACAAAAGCTCTGCGCATCATTGTATTGCACTAGGACAATTGCTTTGCATGGACTCTCGCGGGATGCTGTCCCGACAAGCATCGACTCGGATTTTAGCGCTGATGGATAAGTGGAAAGCAGCACTGGAAATCGCCCGCAGCGGCGAGTCCAAATACAAGATTCTGGTGCAGGCGATTGCCGACGATATCGAACAGGGTGGCCTGACCAATGATCAGCGCCTGCCACCGCAGCGGCACGTTGCCGATGCCATGGGCATCAGCGTGCAGACGGTCACTAACGCCTATAAAGAGCTGGAGCGTCAGGGGCTAGTGCGTTGCGAAGTCGGGCGAGGCAGCTTTGTGTCGCGGCGCATGAGCGATCGAGTGGCGACCTATATTCTCGATAGCCCCGAACGGGCGCTGGTGGATTTTTCCATCACACGGATCCTGCATACCCGCGAGCACGACCAGTATTGGCGTGACATCTGCCGCGAGCTAAGCACGGAAGAGGATCAGCCGTGGATCCACGCATTTCGTCCGATTGCCGGTTTCGAGTCGCACCGCGTAGAGGCCATGCACTGGATCGGACGGCAAGGGCTGAGGGTCGAGCGTGATGACATCCTGATTACTAACGGCGCGGCTCACGGCATCTTCCTTGCGCTGGCGTCTCTGGCAGGCCCCGATGATGTAGTGCTCTGCGAAGGGGTCACCGATCACGGGGTGATCGGCAACTCTCAGGTGTTGGGGTTCACCCTCAAAGGCCTAGAGATGGACCGTTATGGCATTGACCCGGAACATTTCGAAGACATGTGCAGCAACGAGCGCATCACCGCGCTGGTGTGCACGCCAAACCTGAACAACCCGACCACCAGCCTGATGCCGGACAGTCGTCGGCGAGAGATTGCTGACATCGCCCGGCGTTTCGGCGTGCACATTATTGAGGACGATGTGTACGGCCCGTTGCTGGATGAACATCGCGCGCCGCCGATCAGCCATTACCTGCCAGAACTGTCGTTCTATTGCACCAGCATGACCAAGTCGGTGCTGACCGGTTTGCGCATCGGCTATCTGGTGGTGCCCAAGCGTCTGGCGTTGCGTACCGAGAGTATCTTGCGGGTCAACAGCTGGATGGCCACGCCCATGGTCTCCGAAATCGCCGCGCGCTGGATTCGTGACGGTCGCGCCGACACGCTCGTATGTTTGCAGCGCAAACTGTTGGCCGGCCGTCAGGCGATGGTCAGCGAATACCTGGGCGAGTACTTGCTCGGCCAGCATCCTCATGCACTGAATGCGTGGGTCGGCATTCCCCCGCATTGGGAGGTCGACAGCCTCGTACGGACCCTGCGTCAGCGGCACATTGCCGTCACGTCGCCTGACCCGTTCACCGTGCGTGGCACGCCTCGGGCTCGAGCGGTGAGGATTTGTGTCGGCGCCGCATGCCGCTGCGGCTAACACCACAGTCGGGACGCGATCATGTCATCGTTGCAGCTACATGATGTTTACCTCGCTCGTCAGCGCATCGAATCGCTTGTCCGGCGTACCCCCATGGAATATTCGCCCAGCCTCTCGCAGCGATTGGGCGTGGCGGTGTACCTCAAACTCGAATCCCAGCAAATCACCGGTAGTTTCAAATTGCGCGGCGCGAGCAATGCCGTGGCGCAGCTGAGCACCGAGGAGAAAGCGCGGGGCGTGGTGGCGGCGTCGACCGGCAATCACGGTCGTGCCCTAGCGTATGCCGCTTCCCGACAAGGCGTGAAGGCGACGATTTGCCTGTCGCATCTGGTGCCGGCGAACAAGGTTCAAGCCATTCGCGATCTGGGCGCTGAGGTGTGCATCGTCGGTCAGTCTCAAGACGACGCCCAGCGTGAAGCCGAACGGGTCGCCAACGAGCAAGGCGCGACATTGCTGCCGCCGTTTGATCACCCGGCCATCATCGCCGGGCAGGGCACGCTGGGGCTAGAAATCCTCGAGCAGCAACCTGACGTGGAACAAATCCTCGTGCCATTGTCCGGCGGCGGTTTGTTTGCCGGGGTAACGCTGGCGATAAAAAGCGTCAGCGCGAACATCATCACCCATGGCATCAGCATGCAACGCGGTGCAGCCATGCACGCGAGCCTCGCAGCTGGGCATCCGGTGGAAGTCGAAGAGCTGCCGACCCTGGCCGACTCGCTCGGCGGTGGCATCGGCCTGAACAACCGTTACACCTTCAACATGACGCGCGATCTGTGTGACCACCTGCATTTGCTCAGCGAGACTTCCATCGCCAGTGCCCTGCGCCATGCCTATCGCGAAGAGCGTCTGGTGCTGGAAGGCGCGGCCGTGGTCGGGATTGCCGCGTTGCTTGATGGATTGATTGAGCCGCGCGGGCCGATCGTGGTGGTGGTCAGCGGCCGGAACGTTGATATCGACCAGCACCTGCGGGTCCTCGCTGGCGCAGATGCGTGAACCCCAACAATAAAAACTGAATGGAGTGTCGCACCGATGAGTGAGATCGCCTTATTGAGCGAAGCGGATCTGCGTGCCTGTGTGGCACTAGACTTGCCGAGCATCGACACCATCGAACAAGCCTTTGTGCTGCTGGCCACGGCAGCGGTGGCAATGCCGCCGATCTTGCGTTTGGACATCCACGAGCACAATGGCGAAGTGGACGTGAAGACTGCGTACCTGCCGGGCTTGGAGCGCTTTGCGATCAAGGTCAGTCCGGGTTTTTTCGACAACCCGAAACTCGGTCTACCTAGCCTCAATGGCATGATGATGTTGCTGTCGGCGCATACCGGTTTGCTTGACGCCTTACTGCTGGACAACGGTTATCTGACCGCTGTACGCACAGCTGCGGCGGGAGCCGTGGCAGCGCGTGCTCTGTCCCGAGTCGACAGTCGTAGCGTGGCGCTGATCGGTACCGGCGAGCAGGCCGCGTTGCAGCTTCAGGCGTTGCGTTTGGTTCGGCCGATTAAATTCGTTCAAGTCTGGGCACGCGACAACGCCAAGGCCAAAGACTTCAGCACCAAGCTGGCGCGCGACAGAGGTCTGACGGTCACTCCTTGCGCGAGCATCGACGAGGTCATGACCGGCGTGGACATTGCAATCACCTGCACCCCGAGCCGCCAACCCTTGATCGAAGCGCGCCATCTGCATCCCGGCTTGCACATCACTGCCATGGGCTCGGACGCCGAGCACAAAAACGAAATATCCCCCTTGGCGCTGGCGCAGGTCGACCGCTACGTGGCGGATCGCTTGAGCCAAACACGAATCCTCGGCGAGTTGCATCACGCTCTAGCGGCCGGCGTTATTACCGACGAATCGAACTTGGTCGAATTGGGGCAAGTACTCGCGGGCCAGTGCCCAGGGCGGACCAGCGATGCGCAAGTCACCTTGTGTGACCTCACCGGAACCGGTGCGCAAGACACCGCCATGGCCAATCTGGCTTTCGAGCGCGCTCGCGCGGTCGGCAAAGGCTTTCAGTTCGGCAGCTAATTCACTTTTTCATCCGTGCGTCATTTATCAGAGGACATGTGCATGTCTCAGATAGTCGTCAATCTCCCGTTCGAACGGGAGGAATACGCCCAGCGTCTGGCCAAGGTTAGAGCGGCCATGCAGGTTCAGGGCATCGAGCTGTTGCTGGTCACCGACCCGTCGAACATGGCCTGGCTGACCGGCTATGACGGTTGGTCGTTTTACGTCCACCAATGCGTGTTGTTGGCGCTCGACGGCGAGCCGGTCTGGTTCGGTCGAGGACAAGACGCCAACGGTGCCAAGCGCACGGTGTTCATGCAGCACGAGAACATCGTCGGTTACCCGGACATCTATGTGCAGTCCCGGGAACGCCATCCGATGGATTACCTGTCACAGGAAGTCATCAGTGCACGGGGTTGGGACGCGCTGACCATCGGCGTGGAAATGGATAACTATTACTTCAGCGCTGCCGCGTATTTGTCGCTGCACAAAAACCTGCCGCAGGCCAAGCTGATCGACGCGGTCGGGTTGGTGAACTGGCAGCGGGCGATCAAGTCGCCGCAAGAAATTGCTTACATGCGCATCGCTGCGCGCATCGTCGAAAACATGCACGGGCGGATCCTCGAACGGATCGAACCGGGCATGCGTAAAAATGAACTGGTGGCTGAAATCTACAGCAGCGGGATCCTCGGCGCTGATGGCCATGGTGGCGATTACCCGGCCATCGTGCCGCTATTGCCGACCGGTGCCGATGCCAGCGCGCCGCACCTGACCTGGGACGATTCGCCGTTCGAAAAAGGCGCCGGGACCTTTTTTGAAATCGCCGGTTGCTACAAGCGTTATCACTGCCCGTTGTCGCGCACGATCTACCTGGGAAAACCTCCACAACACTTCCTCGACGGCGAAAAAGCGGTGGTTGAAGGTATCGCCGCGGGACTGGAAGCGGCGAAACCGGGCAACACCACCGGCGACATCGCTGTGGCGTTTTTCAACGTGTTGGAAAAGTTCGGCATCCACAAGGACAGCCGTTGCGGCTACCCGATCGGGATCAGTTATCCGCCAGACTGGGGCGAACGCACCATGAGCCTGCGTCCCGGCGACACCAGCGTGTTGCAACCGGGCATGACCTTCCACTTTATGCCGGGCCTGTGGATGGACGATTGGGGGCTGGAAATCACCGAAAGCATTTTGATCACCGAGACCGGCGTCGAGACGCTGTGCAACGTGCCACGCCAACTGTTCGTGAAGGACTGAGCCATGAGCGAATTACCCGACAATCCGATCAGCTCCACGGTGGATTTTGCCCGCGAAGGCGTGCAACACGGGTTTCTCAAATTGCCGTACTCCCGGGACGACTCGGCTTGGGGCGCGGTGATGATTCCGGTCACAGTGATTCAGCGCGGTCAGGGGCCGACCGCGCTTCTGACCGGCGGTAACCACGGTGATGAATACGAAGGCCCGGTAGCACTGAGCAAACTGGCCCAAGGTCTGACGGCTGCCGAGGTCACGGGGCGGGTGATTATCGTCCCGTTCATGAACACCCCGGCGTTCCATGCGGGTCGGCGCACGTCGCCGATCGACAAGGGCAATCTCAATCGCAGTTTTCCCGGTAAGCCGGACGGCACCGTGACCGAGAAAATCGCCGACTACTTCAATCGGATCTTATTGCCCTTGGCGGACATCGTGCTGGACATCCATTCCGGTGGCCGCACCTTGGATTTCCTGCCTTTCGCGGCTTGCCATGTGCTGCCCGACAAAAATCAGCAGGCGCAATGCGAAGCCGGCATGCGCGCCTTCAATGCTCCCTACAGCATGCGCATGCTGGAACTCGATGCCGGGGCGATGTACGACACTGCCGCCGAGCGTCAGGGCAAAGTCTTTGTCACGACCGAATTGGGTGGCGGTGGTTCGTCCACAGCACGCAGCGTGGCGATTGCCGAGCGCGGGGTGCGTAATCTGCTGGTGCATGCGGGGATTCTCGAAGGTGAGATCCAGACCACGAGGTCAATCATGCTCGACATGCCCGATGCCAATTGCTTCATCGCCAGCGAACACGACGGCTTGTTGGAAATGTGCTGCGATCTGGGTGACAACGTGAGCAAGGGCGAAGTGATCGCCCGCGTTTACGACGCTACCCGCAGCGGCGTCGCCCCGGTGGAATATCGCGCGGCCCGCAGTGGTTTACTGGCTGCGCGGCATTTTCCCGGGTTGGTGCAGTGCGGCGACACTGTTGCAGTCATCGCCGATGTATTGACCTGACAGGTCATTGTTCCAGCCTAACCTCTCTAATCAACCGGAGGCCCACGGACCATGTACAAGCTCGATCGCTATGACCTGAAACTTCTGCGAATACTCGCCGAAGACGGTCGGATCACCAAGTCGAGCCTGGCCGAGGCGATCAATCTTTCGGTGACCCCGGCGTGGGAGCGGGTTCGCAAGCTGGAGGCACTTGGGCTGATCAAAGGGTACCGAGCGCAGATCGACTGGAACGCGGTATTCAAAAGCCAGCAAGTGCTGGTGGAAATTACGCTGGCCCGGCACACCGCGCAGGACATGCGACGTTTCGAGCACCGCATGAACGAAGCCGCCGAAGTGGCGTTCTGTTACGCCACGGGTGGCGGCGTTGATTACCTGGCAATGATCCAAGCGCCGGACATCGACCATTACCAGCGGTTTATCGACCAGCTGTTGCTCGATGACCTGGGCATCGAGCGCTACTTCACTTACATCGTCACCAAAACCATAAAGACTGGGGGTGTCTTGCCAGCCGAGCTGGCGCAGGAGCTATAAACCGACGCCAAAGCTTCACCGCAAAAAGCCCCTGTTTGCCGGTGTTCAATCAGAAAAAACCTGTAGTTACGCCCCGCCAAACGCCAAATCACCTGGGCTGCACTGCCCTAGCATGGACTCACGCACAGAGTTTGGAGTGAACGCCATGAAATACAAACATCCGCTGTTGTTCAAAGCACTTTGCTACGTAGACGGGCATTGGGTGCACAGTGAGAGCGGCAACAGCGTCGCCGTGCACAATCCGGCCGATCAGAAGTTAATGGGTCATGTGCCGATGCTCGATCAGCCTCAGATCACCGCCGCCGTTGATGCAGCACACCGGGCGTTTGCGGCATGGCGTGAACAAAGCCTCGATACCCGCGCAACGATTCTGCGGCGCTGGGCGGCGTTGATCCTTGAGCATCAGGAAGACCTAGCCCGCATCCTCAGTCAGGAACAAGGTAAACCCTTGGCCGAGTCACGCGGCGAAATAGCCTACGCCGCGAGCTTCATTCCTTGGTTTGCGGAAGAGGCATGGCGTCTTTACGGGCAGAACATCCCCAGTCATATCCCTGGCGCGCACTTGGGCACCGTCAAGGAACCAGTCGGCGTTTGTGCGCTGCTGACCCCGTGGAACTTTCCTTCGGCGATGATCACCCGCAAAGCCGCCGCGGCACTGGCTGCCGGTTGCACTGTGGTGATCAAACCGGCCCATGAAACACCGTTTTCCGCATTGGCTCTGGCGCAACTGGCAGAGGAAGCGGGCTTCCCGGCAGGCGTGTTCAACGTGGTGTTCGGCGAACCGCAAATGGCCATGCAAACCCTGGTGCAGGACACTCGCGTTCGTTCGGTCAGCTTCACCGGCTCAACCCGCGTCGGTAAATTGGTCCTGCAAACGGCGGCCCAGGATGTGAAGAAGGTATCGCTGGAGCTGGGCGGTAACGCGCCGTTCATAGTCTGCGCCGATGCCGATCTGGACCTGGCGGTGAAAGTCGCGGTGGAGGCCAAGTTCCAGACCTCCGGCCAGGATTGCTGCGCGGCCAACCGGATCATGGTGCAGCGTTCGATTTACCCGGCGTTTCTCAACCGCTTTGCCTCTGCGGTGCGCCAGCTACGGGTCGGCCCGGCGCTGGTCGGTGATCAGGAGCAAAGCGTCGACATCGGCCCGTTGATGCATCAGGCGGCGTTCGATGTTACGGCCGAGCGCGTCGAAGACGCCCTACAGCTTGGTGCTCAACGGCTGGTCGGCGGTGAGACGCACGCCCTCGGCGGGTTGTTCTACCAGCCGACAGTGCTGGCCGACGTTACGCCGCAGATGCGTATCTACCGCGAAGAAAATTTCGCGCCGATCGCTGGCGTCATGCCTTTCGACACCCCTGAGCAGGCCATCGAAATGGCCAACGACACCGAATACGGTCTCGCGGCCTACATTTGTTCCAACCGGCTGGACCTGATCTACCCCCTGATTCGCCGTCTCGACCACGCCATGATCGCGGTCAATGGCGTCAAGTTTACCGGCCATCCGATCCCGTTCGGAGGCATGAAAGCCTCGGGGCTGGGCCGCGAGGGCGGCACCGAGGGCTTCGAAGCCTTTGTCGAAACCAAATACTTTTGCCTGCACCATCAAGGCCAGTTCTGAGGAGATCCGCCATGAGCCAAGAACTCGATTCGTTGTTCGAACAAGACCGTGCACACTTCATGCACCCGTCCACCCATGCCCATGACCATGCCAGCGGTGCGCTCAAGGGGCGCATCATCAAGAGTGCGTCGGGTATTCGTATTCGCGATCATGAGGGCCGCGAATTCATCGACGCCTTTGCCGGCCTGTACTGCGTAAACATCGGCTACGGTCGCACCGAAGTCGCCGATGCAATCTACAAGCAAGCTAAGGAATTGGCCTACTACCACACCTACGTCGGCCATTCGACCGAAGCGATCATCGAGCTGTCGAGCCGCGTCATCGACTGGGCGCCCGAGGGCATGAAAAAGGTCTACTACGGCCTGTCCGGTTCCGATGCCAACGAAACCCAGATCAAATTGGTGCGCTACTACAACAACGTACTGGGCCGCCCGCAGAAGAAGAAAATTATCTCCCGTGATCGCGGTTACCACGGCTCGGGCATCATGACCGGAAGCCTGACCGGCCTGCCGAGCTTCCATCAGCATTTCGACCTGCCGGCTGAAGGCATCAAGCACACCGTGTGTCCGCATTGGTACCGTAAGGCGCCGACCGGTATGGACGAAGCGGCGTTCGTGCGCTATTGCGCCGACGAACTGGAGAAAATGATCCTGGCCGAAGGGCCGGACACCGTGGCTGCGTTCATCGGTGAACCGCTGATGGGCACCGGCGGGATCATCGTTCCTCCGGCCGGCTACTGGGCTGCGATTCAAGCGGTGCTGAACAAATACGATGTGTTGCTGATCGCCGACGAAGTGGTCTGCGCTTTCGGGCGGTTGGGTTCGAAGATGGGCAGCCAGCGTTACGGCATGCGCCCGGATCTGATCACCACCGCTAAAGGTCTGACCAGCGCCTATGCGCCGTTGTCGGCAGTGATCGTTGGTGAAAAAGTGTGGAACGTGATTGAAAAAGCCTCCGAATCCCAAGGTGCCATGGGCCACGGCTGGACATACTCGGGGCATCCGATTTGTGCCGCCGCCGCCTTGGCCAACCTCGATATTATCGAGCGGGAAAACCTGACGGCCAACGCCGATAAGGTCGGCAGCTACCTGAACCGTCGGTTGCGCGAAACGCTGGAAGGCCATCCGCTGGTGGGTGAAGTTCGCGGCGACGGCATGCTGGCTGCCGTTGAGTTCATGGCGGATCGTGAGCAGCGTACCCCGTTCGACGCGGCCTTGAAGGTCGGCCCGAAAGTGTCAGCGGCCTGTCTTGAGCGCGGCATGATTGCCCGGGCGATGCCCCATGGCGACATTCTAGGCTTCGCACCACCGTTGATCTTGTCCGAGGAAGAGGCCGACTTGATCGTCGAAATCACCAAAAGTGCGGTTGACCACGTAGCCAATGAGGTGCTGGGCTGACGCTTCGGGTCTGAACATTCGCCCCCAACAAAAAGGCTGTCCGATCAGTGATCGGGCGGCCTTTTTACACAGAGTCAACGCCTGACCAACCGACCCTTTAATGGCAGAGGCGACGGCCAGGGTTAAACCGAGAAATTGAGGCTGTTAATAGAGAGATGGTCGCTAGGGTGAAAAGCCCCGATAAGTAAAATGCATACCTCATGCAAGTGAACGTATTATTCACCAGCAATCCTAGGTGCGAACGTAGGCTCTACCCGATAGGAACAAGAAGAGCCTTTTAAATGAACAATACAAAAAAAACTGCACTGGTCGTCAGCGCCCACTCTGCCGATTTCGTCTGGCGCGCTGGCGGCTCAATTGCGCTGCATGCCCAGCAGGGATACGACGTGCACATCGTTTGTCTCTCTTATGGCGAAAGGGGTGAGTCGGCCAAGCTCTGGCGCAAAGGCGATATGTCTGAGGACAAGGTCAAGAGCGCACGCCGCGGCGAGGCTCAGGCTGCGGCCGATATTCTTGGTGCGAGCGTTGAATTTTTCGACATCGGGGATTACCCGATGCGCGTAGACAAAGAGACGTTGTTCCGACTGGCCGATGTATTTCGCCGCGTGCAACCGGAGTTCGTTCTCAGCCACTCAATCAAAGACCCTTACAACTACGATCACCCGCTGGCGATGAACCTGACCCAGGAGGCTCGTATCATTGCTCAAGCCGAGGGTTACAAACCTGGTGAAAAGATCGTCGGTGCGCCACCTGTATACAGCTTCGAACCTCACCAGCCCGAGCAATGCGAGTGGCGTCCGGATGTCTTGCTGGACATCACTGACGTTTGGGACAAAAAGTATGCCGCCATCCAATGCATGGCGGGCCAAGAGCACCTTTGGGAGTACTACACCCGCGTCGCTTTGCAGCGTGGCGTGCAGGCCAAACGCAACGTAGGTATCGCCTCCACTCGCAACATCGTTTACGCCGAAGGCTTCCAAAGCATCTTTCCGCGGGTGACGGGGAACTTGGCATGAGTACATTAATTGGGAAGCCCGGCATTGTGGTGCGCAACATTCCCCGCGGCGACACAGAGTTGATCCAAGCAATGGATCGCTTCGGGGTAGCGACCGTGCATGAAGCCCAAGGCCGTAAAGGTCTACTGAGCGCGGCCATTCGCCCAATCCAGCGTGACCAGAGCATCACCGGCACGGCGGTGACCGTGCAGGTTGCACCGGGCGATAACTGGATGTTTCACGTGGCAGTAGAACAGTGCCAGCCCGACGATATTTTGGTGGTTGCTACGTCGTCGCCGTGTACCGATGGCTATTTTGGCGACTTACTCGCCACGTCATTGATGGCCCGCGGAGTCCGTGCCTTGATTATTGATGCTGGCGTACGCGACACCCGAACGTTGCGTGAAATGGGCTTTAAGGTGTGGTCGAGAGCTGTTCATGCCCAAGGCACGGTCAAAGAAACGCTGGGGTCGGTCAACGTACCGATCATGTGCGCGGGGCAACTGGTCGAGCCGGGTGACGTAGTTGTCGCTGACGACGATGGCGTTGTTATTGTCCGTCGCGAAGAGTTGGCAGGCGTCTATGAGGCCAGCCTAAAGCGCTCGCGCATTGAAGAAGAGAAGCGTCTGCGACTGGCTGCAGGTGAACTGGGTCTAGACATCTACAAGATGCGTCAGAAGCTCGTCGACCGCGGCCTGACCTATTACGACAGCCTCTCTGACCTGCAAGGATGACCGTCATGCGCCAGACCCGAATTCCGTGTCTTATGATGCGTGGAGGCACTTCCAAGGGCGCTTACTTCCTAGCCGAAGATCTACCTTGCGCAGGTCCGTTGCGCGACAAAGTATTGCTGGCTGTCATGGGCTCGCCCGATCCGCGGCAGATAGACGGTATTGGTGGAGCAGACTCGCTGACCAGTAAAGTCGCGATCATCAGTCGCTCGGAACGCCCGGACGCTGATGTCGATTACCTGTTTGCTCAGGTTTCAGTCGAGCAGGCGCACGTTGATTACGGCCAAAACTGTGGAAACATCCTCGCGGGAGTTGGCCCTTTTGCGATTGAGCGCGAGTTGATCAGCGCTGATGAATCGCTGACGCCCGTGCGGATCTTCATGGTCAATACCGGCCAGACCGCAGTGGCTTATGTTCCAACTCCTGGTGGCCTTGTCGAGTATGCCGGTGACACGCGTATAGATGGCGTGCCGGGAACGGGTGGTTCACTCATTGTCGAGTTCGAAGATATTGCCGGCTCCAGCTGCGGAGCGCTGTTACCCACAGGTAATGCCGTTGATCGGATCGAGGGTGTCAACGTGACGTGTATCGACAATGGCATGCCTGTAGTGTTGATCAGGGCTGACGATGTGGGCTGCACAGGTTACGAAAGCCCAGAGCAGTTGGAGGCCAATATCGAGCTCAAGGTATTGTTGGAGTCGATCCGACTGCAAGCCGGTCCCTTGATGAATTTAGGCGACGTCCAAGAGCGGACTGTTCCCAAGATGTGCTTGATTTCGGCGCCTCGTTACGGCGGCGCTATTTGCAGTCGTACCTTCATTCCGCATCGTTGCCACGTCTCAATCGGTGTGTTTGGCGCTGTGAGCGTAGCCTCTGCCTGTCAGGTTCCCGGTACTGTCGCGAGCACTCTGGCTCAGGTGGGAAGTGGCGACCGAGTGCGAGTCTCGGTCGAGCATCCAACGGGAGAGTTCACCGTCGAGTTGCGTATGAGCGAGGGGCAGTTGGCCGGTTGCGGACTTGTGCGTACGGCCCGACTGTTGTTTGAAGGCAGCGTGATGATTGCGGGTGATATAGGGTCAAAATCGGTGAACGCATGACAATCACTTCCCTAGCGCTGATCGGATTCGGTGAAGCGGGCGCGATTTTGGGTCAAGATCTCGCTGCAAAAGGTATGAAGATCTACGCGTATGATCATCTTTTTAATAACCCGGACAAGCGTACCGCGTTACTCGAAAAGGCAGATCAATGTGGCGTTCAACTTTGCGAGAGTGCATCTCAGGCAATTGCGTTAGGTGAGTGGGTGATGTCGGCCGTCACAGCGGACAACGCCCTTGAGGTCGCATTACAGTCAGCGCCCCTAATGCGACAGGGCCAACTGTTTATAGACATCAACTCGGTGGCGCCTTCGACGAAGCGCGCTTCAGCTGCCGCGTTGCAAGACTGCGGTGTCGATTACGTAGATGCAGCGGTCATGGCGCCTATTCCTCCACAGCGCTTGAAAACCCCTATCTTGTTGGGTGGCCAGCGTGCTGAGCAGGTATGTCAACTACTGGGCGAATTGGGAATGAACGTTCGTGTAGTGGCTGACGTAGTGGGCGTGGCGTCAGCCATTAAAATGTGCCGCAGCATCATGATCAAAGGCCTAGAGGCATTGACCACAGAGTGCCTGAGTACCGCTCGCCAGTACCGCGCCGAGGACGAAGTGCTGGCTTCATTGCACCAGAGCTTCCCGCAAATGGGGTGGAACGGCGCATTGCCTCATTACTTGATCAGTCGCGTGGCAGAACACGGTCGGCGTCGCTCTGAAGAAATGAAAGAGGTGGCAAAAACCTCTCGCGATGTCGATGTTATCCCAAGCATGAGTCAAGCCATTGTCGAAACCCAACGCGGACTGGTCGATGCAATGCAGAGCGCGGATATTGATTATCCGAGTCTCGAGCCGTTCGATTGGATAAACCTGATTGATCGGTTGTACAGCAGGCCGAACGTTCGTTAGGGCAATACGGAAAAAGCGATAACATGGCGTTTTCCCAGAGTTACATTTATGGATTTAAAACAGCTCGAATGTTTTGTACGGGTGGCCGAGTTTGGAAGCTTTACCAAAGCGGCAGCCGTGCTGAACATTTCTCAGTCAGTCGTCAGCCGTCAGGTCAGACAGCTCGAAGTCGAGCTACAAGAGCATCTACTGCTTCGCAACGGTAGAGGGGTCTTGCTAACGGCCTCCGGGCAACGCTTCTTTGAACATGGCAAAGGTATCCTTCGACAGGTTCAGGTCGCTCGTGAAGACCTGCGTGAACAACGCAACACGTTGTCTGGCAAAGTAGTTGTAGGGTTGCCTCCCAGTATTTCCCGATGCCATACCGTCGCGTTGGTATCAGCCTTTCGTGAGCACTTTCCTAATTGCATTTTGGGTATCAAAGAAGGCCTGACGCATTCAATGCGCGAGTGGTTACTTTTGGGGCGTTTGGATTTTGCTTTGCTTTTTAATCCTGGCCACAACGCTCAACTGCAATACGAACATATCCATTCAGAGCCTCTGATGCTCATTGGTGGCCAACACTCAGACCTGCCTGCCCAGGTACCGATGAAAGATCTAGGGCACTACCCTTTGATTACCCCCAGCGAACCTCACTCGCTGCGTCGTCTGATCGAAAGCGAAGCGTCACGTCATGATATCAATTTGAATATCAGCCTAGAGATCGACAGCATTCCGTCGCTGCTCGAGTTGATCAACCTCGACATGGGGTACGGCATCCTATTTCGCTCGGCTTTAGCCAATAGCGACGGAAAACTTGTAGGGCTGAAAACGGCACAGATTGTTGATCCTTCTATTCAGACCCATTTGTTTGTCGCCACATTCGAGCAGCGCCCGCTGTCTCGACTGGCAGAGCAGACAATGGCTCTGGTCCGCGAGATCTGCACGGAGTAAGTCGAGAATTGCAAAAACAGCATAACTGCTAGAGCCTGTATCCGGTTGTTGCATAGCGTAGGGGCGCCCACCATCGGGCTAACGATTCGCTAACAATAACTAAAGGACACGAGATGAAAACCTGCCTCGCCCCTGACGCTAATCCAGTCAAACCAAAGCATTTGTTACCAGAGGGCTCGTGGGACGCACATTGCCACGTGTTTGGCCCGGCGGCTGAATTTCCTTTTGCCGCCGATCGCAGTTATACCCCGCCGGATGCTCCGTTTGAGACACTGCGGACGTTGCATGATCATTTGGGGCTCTCCCGCGGTGTGATTGTCCAGGCCAGCTGTCATGGCACTGATAATCGCGCAATGCTGGACGCGATTGCTCGCAGTGAAGGGCGTTACAGAGGCGTGGCGATTGTTGACGGCAGCGAGACTGATCAACAGCTCGCCGAGATGGACGCTGGCGGTGTACGCGGCGTGCGTTTCAACTTCGTTGCGCATCTGGGCGGCGCTCCAGACTTGGAGGTCTTCGACAGCACGGTTGACCGTCTTGCCGATTTTGGATGGCACGTGGTCTTGCACCTCGATGCTCAAGATATTCTGACCTATGCCGACAGGCTGACGCGCATTCCTGTGCCTTTCATCATTGACCACATGGGCAGGGTAAAGGCTCAGGAAGGCATTGAGCAGCCATCCTTTGAAGCGCTGCAGCAACTGATGGAAAACCCCCTTGCGTGGGTCAAGGTCTGTGGTGCTGAGCGAGTATCCGTAGGCCGACGTCCATTCCATGACGCCGTACCGTTCGCAGAACGATTGATTCAGATCGCTCCTGAACGCGTTCTGTGGGGCACCGACTGGCCTCATCCCAACATCACCAAGGACATGCCGAATGATGGCGAGTTGGTCGATCTCATGTGCGACTTCTGTACTGACCCACAGTTGCGTCAAAAGCTGCTGGTCGATAACCCGATGAAGCTATACGGCCGCTAAACGAAACTGACTCATAACGTTGCTGCATCTCCAAAAATAAGACTTTCAGTGAGTGAACGCCATGAACCCTAGCCCTGCACCTGCTCAGGCCGACGTGACCATTCCCGTGGTCGCGAAGACCAAACCGCCGTTCTACCGCGCGATGTATTTCCAAGTCCTTCTCGGGATTCTCGCCGGTGTTGCCGTCGGCCACTTCTGGCCCACTTTTGCGGCGGACCTCAAGCCCTTGGGTGATGCCTTTATCAAGCTGATCAAGATGATCATCGGGCCTGTGGTTTTCTGCACAGTCGTCACCGGAATTGCAGGCATGCGAGACCTGAAAAAGGTTGGGCGAGTGGGCGGCAAGGCGCTGCTCTACTTCGAAGTCATCTCAACGGTGTCATTGCTCATCGGCCTCATCGGTGGTCACCTGTTCAATCCGGGGGCCGGTTTCAATGTCGACGTGAACACACTGGACGCGTCGGCGGTCACTGGCTTCGCCGAGAAAGCACAGCACATGCACATGGTCGATTTTCTGATGGGAATTATCCCGTCGACATTCGTGCAGGCCTTTGCCGAAGGCAATGTGCTTTGCATATTGCTGGTGTCAGTGTTGTTCGGGTGCTCATTGTCAGCGATGGGTGAGAAGGGCAAGCCGGTGTACGACATGATCGAAGGCTTGTCCGGTGTGTTCTTTCGCATCGTCCATATCATTGCCAAGCTCTCTGCCGTCGGGGCATTTGGCGCCATCGCATTTACGGTAGGCACTTATGGCGTCGGCTCACTGCTCCCTCTAATGAAACTGGTCGGTAGCTTCTACGTTCTTTGCGTCTTATTCGTGATCTTGGTTTTGGGTGGAGTTGCGCGGTTCTGCGGGTTTAGTATTTTGCGCTTCATTTCCTATATCAAAGAAGAGCTATTGGTTGTACTAGGTACAAGCTCCTCAGAGGTGGTATTGCCACAGATCATGGAAAAGATGGAAAAGCTAGGTTGCTCTAAGTCAGTTGTTGGCTTGGTCATTCCTACGGGTTACTCCTTTAACCTCGACGGGACGAACATCTACCTGACAATGGCGGTGCTCTTTATTGCCCAAGCACTCAATGTTGACCTCTCACTGTCTCAGCAACTGACGTTGGTGATCGTAGCCATGCTCACCTCAAAAGGCGCTAGCGGTGTCTCCGGTGCGGCTTTCGTCATGTTAACCAGTACGTTGATGGTGGTGCCGCTCGTACCCGTGGCGGGAATGGTTTTGATCTTGGGTATTCACCGTTTCATGGGGACCGGGCTGGCTATGACCAACCTTGTGGGTAACGGTGTTGCTGCATTGGTTGTCTCGGCATGGGAAAAGGAACTGGATCGTACTCAGCTCGCGAAGGAACTGGGTACCAAGGCTTAAACCTTTCGCTGTATCGAATACCCCTTCTTTAAAAAGTCCTGTTCGGTCCTCCACCGAGCAGCGACTCCTTGCGTCAGGAAAATAATAAAAATGAATCGCGCCTTACAACTTGCACTTCTCACCCCGGTATTTTTTTATATCAACAACTCAATGGCGCAGGGGTTTATTGCCGATAGCAAGATCTCTGTGGATGCCCGTAACTTCTATTACAACGGTGATTATCGCCAAGGTACTGGCGTGTCCAAAAAAGAAGAATGGGCTCAAGGTATTTTCGTCAATTACGAATCGGGATACACACCGGGCCTCATCGGTTTTGGTGCCGATGCAATGTTCCTTGCTGGTTTCAAGTTGGACTCGAGCCCGGATCGAACCGGTAGCGGCCTGCTTCCCAAGCGCGCCTCTGGTAGGGCCGCCGACGAGTATTCAAAAGCAGGCTACGGCGCCAAAATCAAGGTGTCTCAAACGACATTACGGTATGGCATATCCTTACCAAAGGTTCCGGTGCTGCAATTCAATAACAGCCGATTGGTGCCTCAGACGTTTCAGGGGTGGCAGCTCAATTCCACCGACGTAGATCGTCTGACTATAAGCTTGGCCCAATTTGACAAGACAACCGCGCCAGACTCTACCGATCAGCAGGACATCAGCCTAGCTGTGAAAGAAGGGCGTTACAGCGCCGCTGGCATCGGTGACCATTACCGATATGGTGGTGGCACCTACAAGCTGACCCCCGAGCTTAATGCCACCTACTTTTATGGCGAGCTTAATGATGTCTACCGCCAACAGTTCGTCGGGCTGACACATAAAGCACGCTTAGGGAGCGGTACGCTGACGACTGATTTGCGGGCGTTCGCCAGCCGTGATGTTGGTGCCGCCAAGGCGGGAGAGGTGGATAACCGGGCCTACGCCGCTTCGTTTGGATATACCGTGGGCAATGGGCACAGCGTCATGGCTGCTTATCAGGTCATGGGTGGCAATACTGGTTTTCCTTACATCAATAACCCCTACCTACCCAACTACGTCCAATACCACGACTTTGGCAGCGCGGGCGAGCGTAGTTGGCAATTGCGGTATGGCTACGATTTCGCTGCCTTGGGTGTTCCCGGCCTGAGCTTTTTTACGGCGTACATCCACGGCGATGGGTTGAAAAAAACCGGTGCAGATAAAGAGTGGGAACGCGATGTAGATGTGAGCTACGCCTTTCAGGGGAGGCTTAAGGGCTTTTCTGTGCGGTTGAGGAACGCAACCTATCGTAGTGACGACGTCAGAGATATTGATGAAACGCGCTTGATTGCAACTTATATGTTGTCTTTCTTTTAAATTGAAGAGCGCCGATGATAATGGACTTAACGGCGCTCCGTTCAGGTTGGCCTCTATCAGTTATCAACCTGATTTACATAGCGTCTTGATGCACTTCTAATATGGCTAGCCGCTACGGGGGCGGGCCGTTGCAAGTTGGCGTGTTGCAATATCTCGTTTCGAGTGCGTGGCGTTATTACAAACTTGGGTAGATCTTGCTGCGAGCCATTGAAAATTATTCCGAGGACTACGCGTAGCTATCATCGACACGCGTAACTTTTTGCACCCGTCACCTCACGAATCAAGGTCATTAATGCCTCAGCCGCTGGTGAAGGCAGTCCATTAATACGGTAGGTCAAACCAATAGGGCGTTGCGTATCTTGTAGGTCAAGGGTAAGTGCCTGTAACTCACCACTCGCGATCTCGTATTCCAGTTGGTGTGCCGACACCACGGCCAGCATATCCGAACGCATAAGCATGCCGCGGATGATTGCCATATCGCCTGTCTCGACAACGGGTTCTGGGGGAGGCTGACCAATGCGTTGGAAATGCGCTTCGAGAAGTAATCTTGCCGGTGTATCAGCACGCGGTAAGACCCAGCTCATACCCTTAAGATCCTCCTTTTGCAGGCGCTTTGCTAAGAGTGGATGGCCGTTTCTGGCAAGGATAACCATCTCTTCTGTAAGCAACTCTTCGCCCTGCAAATCACTGGCGTAATCATCCGCGCGCAGCGCGCCGAATACAAAGTCGACATCTCCAGCCCGCAATTCTAGCGCCAAGAGATCGAACGGACTTTCGTTGGTAGCGACCCGCACACCCGGATGTTTTTCCAGTAACTGGACGATGGCCTCCGGCAGAATTCGCGTTCGTCCCAACGGTAATGCCCCGACCATCACTACCCCTTGGAGCGAGCCTTTGATGGCCGCTACGTCGGCGTCCAGACGGCGTAAATCGTTCAGAGCACGACGCACGGGGTAGAGGATGTCGTAACTGGCTTGAGTCGGCTGAAGCCCACGCGCAGTACGCTCAAAGAGCACTTTGCTAGCGCCTTCCTCCAGTATTTTAAGAGAAGCACTGATCGCCGGTTGAGTAAGGTTGAACGCTTGGGCAACGGTTTGCATGTGGCGTGTTTCGCACAGTTTGACGAAGACTTCCAAACGCCGTGTTTGCAACAAATACAGGGGTTCGTGAGGCGCATGCCCAACCAGCGCGGGAATGGAATCCAGTTCGGCGAGTATGCGCAGTGCACGGGGCAATATGGCCTTGCCATATGGGCTCAGCAACATGCCGTTCGCGTGACGCTCAAAAAGCGTCACATCGAGGCGCTTTTCCAAATTAAGGATTGATCGAGTAATGACCGATTGCGCACGTAACAAATACTCGCATGCACGAGAAATACTGCCATGTTCGGCGACACGCACAAAGGCGCGCAATTGCATCAGGGCAGGCAGCGATAACGCAGGCATCTTGATCCTCCTGACAATAATGAGTTGAACTGCAAGAGCGCAGATAAGCGTGATAAACAAAAAGTATATTACCCGCAGCCCTGTGCATCATCTCTTTGATCGCGAGTATTCGAGCCTCTATCCATTCCTCCTACAGGGCGCGCTGCTTATAGCTGGCCCATCAACCAATCCTTGAACACCGCGATAGGCCGGTGGTTGGCTTTGTGCGGCGGGATGAGCAAGTAGTAGGCTGTACCGGTCGGTGAAATGGAGTCGAACGGGATGCGCAGGGTGTTGTTGGCCAGTTCATCTTTGACCAAAAAGCGCGGCAATAACCCGACGCCAATGCCCGCGGATACGGCTTGAATCAGGTGTGTTGTGAGTTCGAATTGCGGGCCCAGTCGCAACCGACCGGGTTGGCAGTTTTGCATTTTGAACCATTCAAGCCACAGGTGAGGGCGCGGCGCTACCTGCAAGAGCTGGGCAGAACGTAGGTCTTCTGCGCATTGATAACGCTCTGCCTCGGTATTGCTACTCCCCACCAGCGGAACCAGTTCTTCATCGAACAGCTTGTGCGACACCACGTGATGCCAGAGCCCTTCTCCGACACAGATGGCGGCATCCAGGCCGGTTGTGGTGAAATCTACGGTGCTCGCCCGCGAGTGAATGTGCACCAGAATTTCAGGATGTTTCGCGTAAAAGTCGCTCATCCGCGGTAATAACCACTTGGTGCCAAATGTCGGCAACACGCCAAGGTGTAATGATCCACCGCCACTTCGGTAGGCGAGCGCCTGCATGGTTGCGTCGCGAATGCGAGCCAGCGCTCCCGCTACTTCTAATGAATAAATACGGCCAACTTCAGTGAGTGTTATATGCCTGCCGATTCTATCGAACAGTAAAACCCCCAGCAGTTCTTCCAACGACTGAACTTGGCGGCTCACTGCACTTTGAGACAGGCTAAGTTCTTCGGCTGCGCGCGTGAAACTGCCATGTCGAGCAGAGGCTTCGAAGGCCAGCAAAGACGAGATTGAAGGGTTAAGTGTCCGAGGATTCATGATGACTCTGAATTAAGGAAGCAATAAAGCGTGATGAGAAAGCTGCGCGTTAATCCAAAAGGCCAGCATCCGATATTTACCCAGTCAGCATAGCGTGAACCGCCTCACAGTAAAATTACCCCCCTCAAAATGTACCCCTACGGATATTGAACTGAAGGGGTAGTTTTTACGCCGCGCTCAGCAAAATAAGACCTTAGTCGAAATAGCCATTAGCCGCCATGCAAAGCCCGGTCGGTGCGCAGTGAGCGCTTTAGGCTAAGGCTTCTAGAGGCTTAAGCCTTGGTTTACTGAGCGCTTTGGGGTGCAGTCTACGCCAATGGTCGCTCAGCGCCCCTTAAGTCATTCATGTGTTTTCTGCATGTATAGAGGCATTTTTATTCGGTTTGGATGTGGACGTTGCTGTGGCAATCTTCGCGTCTTACTGCAATCGAGAATAGCTAACTCGTTTGTCATTATTCGAGCTTATGACGTTTAAACCTCGTCGACCCACCGACTGCGTATAAAAGCTCAACCCAGATGAGCTGTTTTGCCTGATTAGTTAGACATTGGGAAACCGAGATATCAATTAAGCCTAAAAAAATAAGAGTTCTTAACTATGAACACTGCAATTGAAAAGCAGGTAACGCGCAAGATCTTCCTGAGGCTCTTGCCGCTCCTTATCTGCCTGTACATCATTTCTTATCTGGATCGAGTCAACGTGGGGTTTGCCGCCCTAACGATGAACGCTGACATTGGTTTGAGTGCTGCCGTGTATGGCTGGGGCGCGGGTTTATTCTTCGTCGGCTATTGCCTGTTTGAAGTGCCAAGCAACCTGCTCATGGCCAAAGTGGGCGCGCGCCGCTGGATTGCCCGAATCCTCTTTACGTGGGGGTTGATCGCCACGTGTATGGCATTGGTACAAGGGCCAAAAAGCTTTCTCATCATGCGGTTCCTGTTAGGTGTGGCCGAGGCGGGTTTTTTCCCAGCGGTCATTCTTTACCTCACGTTCTGGTTCCCTGTGCGCTATCGCGCGCGGATCATTTCGATCTTCATGCTCTCTATTCCGATCTCCTTGGCGATTGGAGCACCTGTATCGACTGCGCTTTTGCAGCTTGATGGTTTGATGGGGCTAAAAGGCTGGCAGTGGCTCTTCATTATTGAAGGGATACCGGGCGTTCTATTGTTTGGCGTGGTACTCAAGTACTTGCCGGACTCGCCAAAACAGGCGGCCTGGCTCTCGGATGAAGAGCGTCAGTGGTTGGTGAACGAGCTGGATAAAGACGCCAAGGCGCATCCTGCTGCGTTGGACGGTCAATCGACGATCTGGAAAGTGTTCTGCAATCCGTCGATTCTTGCGCTGTGCTTCATTTACTTCACTGCGACGGCGGCGAACGTAGGGCTTTCGATGTTCCTGCCACAAATGATTAAGCAGCAAGGCTTCACCGGTATGGAGATCGGTTACATCACCGCTATTCCGTACATCGTGGGCTGCATTGGCATGGTTTCGATCGGCTTCCTGTCGGACCGATTCAACAAGCGCACAGCCTTCGTGATTCTTGCTCTGTTGTTGATCGCGGGTGGTCTTGGGGCGGCGGGTTGGCTGAGTGGCAGCAACTTGGCGATTATCGCAATGTGCGTCGCTACCGTCGGCATCATGGGCTGCAAAGGACCTTTCTGGCCGCTTCCAGCGCTGTATCTGAGTGGTAGCAGTGCGGCTGCGGGCATTGCCTTGATCAACTCGGTAGGCAACCTAGGTGGTTTTTTTGGGCCGGGCATCATTGGCGTGACCAAAGAAATGACAGGTTCTTACGAAAGTGGCCTGTACTTATTAGCCGGGCTTGCGATCTTGGGCATATTCACCACCCTGATCTTTATTTCCGATCGTGGAAAAGCGCAAAAAGGTCTGCCTGTGAGTGACGCGGTGCCAACCCGCGGCTGACCATCAATCTCATAGATAGCGCGTTACTTAAAAGGGCGACAGTTTAACTGTCGCCCTTTTAGTTTTTGTTGGGCTTGGCTAAATAACGCCCGTTTTAGGGCGGGTTGAGCGCTCAATCGGCCGGTAACAAAAACCGTCCAACCACCGGCAAGTGATCCGAGATGGCTTGGGTGTCTTCTTGGCGCACGTAGCCTTCAACGCGTTGCAGTTTTGGGCTGTAGAACAGGTAATCGAGGGTGCGATCAGGCTCGTCGACTTTCGGATTGTTCGGAAAGTACGTCAGCCACTGTTCGCGATCAATGCCGGTTGCTTCCGGGTTGCTGGGGAGCATCGGGTATTTTTCCCACAGCAAATGCAGCTCACTGTCAGGCGAGTAACCTAATCGCTGCTCGGCGGGCAGGCGCAAAAACTGACCAATTGGCAACAGGTTAAAGTTGCCGCCAATTACCCAGGGCGTCCCTTGGCTTTCATATTTGTCGACCAGCGCAGCTGCCGCCTGCATTTGGCGTCTCAGGTTGCTGTTGTTGAGCGTCGCGGTATCGAGTTGGGTGTTGATGGCGACCAGCTGCCCACCATCATTGAGCGGCAAATAGCTGACCAGCATGGCGGGCTTGGGTTGGAATTGACGGCTGATGAGGTTGCTGTCAGCCACCGGCAATTGCAGACGTTCGGCATGCTCGATCTGATAACGGCTGAGGGTGACGATTTTGCGGCCTACGCTGCCGAAAATGTGCCGATCAGGCACGAACTCTGCTTTCCAGGTAAAAGCCTGTGTGCTGCACGGGTAAAGGTCGGCCAGACGTTCCTGCAACAGTGCGAGCTGGTTTTGATAGTCGCTGGACTTGGCTTCTTCATCGAGGTCTTGCAGCAAGATCAGGTCGGGCTGTTCATTGCGAATCACCCGCGCCACCTCATCTAGGCTAAAGGCCATGTCTTCACGGGTAGGGCGATCATCCGGGCCGCTGCCATCTATCAGGTTGTACCAAAACACATAGCGCTTACCGGCCAGGTATTGCACGTTCCACGTCATGATCTTGATAGCTTGCCCGGCCACTAACGTGGGCGCGCCGACAGGACAACTGACAGGCAACACCTCTTTAGGGGCTGGCCGCCACGTAACGCTGTAAATCAGGCCAGCCACAACCGCTGAAGTCAGCAGCAAACCTAATACAGTGGGGCGCAGTATGCGTGGCATGGGCTCGGCTTATGAGGGGCTAAGAAGTTGCCGAGCATACCTGACGGCAGCACGGCACCCCAAGGGCCTCTGTATAGGAAGTTTTCTTGACTATGAGTCGGAATTTTCACTGGTCAGCATAAACAGCCGGAATAAAACTACAGAAAGAAACAACTGTAGAAAACTATTGAAGCTCTCTAAGGCCACAGAAATCAGCGCATTGTCGTCAGCCGGGGTCAGCGAAAAGCTTAATTGCTTGAGTGCCAGCAGAGGCGCCATAACCGCCAGAATGCAGACGAAAATTCGCCAGAAATGGCCTCGACTCATGATCAGGCTCGACTTGATCGCCGTCAGCGGTGCTTGGCCGCGAAGCACCAAGTTGTACTCGGCAAACGCGAGGACCACGGTCAGGTAAATCCCTGGAATAAAGAACATTGAAAGCCCCAGCACAATCAGCAACGTACTGATGGCGGCAAGTAGTGCGAACCTTGGCCACAGCATGAGCGCATGGGCTAGCAGGTTGCGATTGCTTGGGCTTTCGCCCCGGCTGCGTGCATCGAGAAACAGAATCAATGCCGCGGTGTACAGCGGGTACACCAGTAAGCCGAGGACCAACGCATAACCCTGTGAAGCATTCGGCCCCACCGCCTTGTTGACAACGTGTTGCAGCACGGCTTCAAGAATCACCAGCGGCAAGCACAGGGTGATGACTTGGCCCAGGTTACGCTGGAAGAAATACAGAGAGTCACGAAGAACGGTAAGCGGATTCATTGTTGGGTTTCAGCAGTCCAAAAACAGAGCGCCACTTTAACCGATCACCCCTAACGGTAAGCAAATGCAAACCGTTCTAGATGGCTGTTGAAACTTCTCGTAACGTCCCCATAACGTTTGAGCGCCTACTGTATTTTTGCAGTCAGCAGTTTTTTTCGACAATCGAACGAGGTCGTCATGCACAGCGAAGAGCAAACCCTGATTGATGGGCTATTTACCCGTTTGCAGCAGGCTGAAAGAGAGGCACCCTCTCGAGACGCTCAAGCGCAGTCGCTGATCAACGAACACATTGCGCGCCAGCCGTTGGCGCCTTACTTCATGACGCAGACGATTCTGGTGCAAGAAGCGGCGATCAAGCAGCTGGATCAACAGAACAAACAACTGCAAGCCGAACTGGAGCAAGCCCGAGCCGCGGCGGCTCCTACTGCTTCAGCGCCTGCGTCAGGAGGCAGCTTTCTGTCCGGTCTTTTTGGTGGCGGCAATCGAGCGTCAGCCCCAGCCCCGGCGCCTACCTCATCATTCAATGCACCGCCTAGCTCCGGCGGTTGGCGCGATGGGCCTTCTACTCCAGCGCAACCTTCTGCCTACGCGCCTCCCGCCGCCGCCCCTGCCGCAGCGGGCAGCGGATTTCTCGGTGGCGCCTTGAAAACCGCCGCCGGTGTGGCGGGTGGCGTGATGCTGGCGCAGGGCATCAGCAGCTTGTTCAACCATCACCAACAGCCGCAAGTGGTTGAAGAAATCATCGAAGAGCCGACCTCCACAGCTGGCAATGGCTGGGGCGACGATAGCCAGCAATTTGCTAACAACGACCAGTCTGGTATTGAAGACGTCGGTTACGACGACGATAGCTTCTATTCTGACGATGATTCCTTCGTCTGACCGCTCAACGCCCGGTGTGTGACAGCACGCTGGGCGGTTTCTCCGTGCAAACCCTCTACAGGCTGGCATACTGCAGCCTTGTTTTCAGCCACGTGCCCGCTTGCTTGGGCCTGATGAGGTTTGCCGTTGAAAAAAATTGCGGTCTTCGCCGATGTGCAGAACCTCTATTACACGGTTCGCCAGGCTTATGGGTGCCATTTCAATTACGCTGCGTTGTGGGCTGACATCAGCAAACACGGTGAAATTGTCGATGCCTACGCCTATGCCATAGATCGTGGCGACAGCAAGCAGCAGCAATTTCAGCAAATTCTGCGCAACTTAGGCTTCACGGTAAAACTTAAGCCTTACATCCAGCGCAGCGATGGCTCGGCCAAGGGCGACTGGGACGTGGGCATTACCATCGACATCATGGACTGCGCCCCACACGTGGACGAAGTGGTGCTGGCGTCGGGGGACGGTGATTTTGACTTGTTGCTTGAGCGCATCGCCAGCAAACACGGAGTCGAAACCGTGGCATATGGCGTGCCCGGCCTAACCGCCAACTCCTTGATTCGCGCAGCCACTCGCTATGTGCCGATTGAAGGCCGCTTGCTGCTGAAGTAACGCTCACTTTTTACAGGATTGATCAGGTTTGGAACGCATTGCGGTCATCGACTTTGAAACCACCGGCCTCTCGCCGAGCAGCACCTGCCGGGCCACTGAAATTGCGGTGGTTATTCTTGAACAGGGACGCATCGTCGAGCGTTACCAAAGCCTGATGAACACAGGTGTTCGGGTCCCGGGCTTTATTGAACAACTGACCGGCATCAGCAACGCCATGCTGCGCACCGCGCCGCCTGCCGAGCGGGTGATGAACGAAGTGAACGAGTTTGTCGGCATCACCCCGCTGGTGGCGCATAACGCGGCATTTGACCAAAAGTTCTGGGACTTTGAAATGGGCCGCATCAAGCGCACCCGTTTACAGAACTTTGCCTGCTCATTATTGCTCGCCCGGCGGTTAATGCCTGCTGCACCTAATCACAAGCTTGGCACCCTCACCACCTTCGCAGATTTACCCCACACCGGGCAGGCTCACCGGGCCATGGCTGATGCTGAAATGGCGGCTAACCTGACGGCCTATCTGGCTCAAGAGTTGCGCCACAAACACGGGGTGAAAGCCCTGACCCACGACCTGTTGTGTGGCTTGCAAAAAGTCCCGGCGGCGAAGATCAACGACCATCTCAAGCGCTATCGCGGGTTCTAAACTCCGCCCTCTCTTTAGCAAGAGCTGTTTGACGCTCGATTGCTCGCGATCTTTTGATCTTTAAACGCAAAAGATCGCAGCCTCCACAGTTGGACGGGTCAGAAAAAGTGTACGGCCACTTTTACTGCGTTTTGTTTCTTATTATTTCTCAGTGCATTGACTAGAATTGGCAGTCTTCTGTCTTTGCCTTTCGAGCTGCCTTCATGTCTGCCGCACGTCGTTTCCCCTTACAACTGATCGGTGCTTTCTTTGCGTTGTACGTGATTTGGGGGTCGACCTATCTGGTGATTCGCATCGGTATCGAGTCGTGGCCGCCGTTGATGATGGCGGGTGTGCGGTTCCTCGTGGCGGGCTGTTTGATGTATGGCTTTATGCGCTGGCGTGGGGCGCCAACACCGACTCTGGTGCAATGGCGCTCGGCAGCCATGATCGGCTTTTTGTTACTAGCTTGCGGCAACGGAGGGGTGACGTTGGCCGAGCATTCGGGCGTGGCTTCTGGGGTCGCCGCCTTGGCTGTGGCCACCGTGCCTTTGTTCACGTTGCTCTTTGGCTATTTTTGGGGTGCACGCAATACCCGTTTGGAATGGGCAGGTATCGCCCTCGGGCTGATCGGCATCGCCATGCTTAACCTCGGCTCTAACCTGCAATCCAGCCCGCTGGGCGCCGCGATGATCTTATTTGCCGCCGCAGCCTGGGCGTTTGGATCGGTATGGAGCCGCCACTTACCCTTGCCCGCCGGAGCCATGGCCAGCGCCGCTGAAATGATCACGGCGGGCGCGGTGCTGTTGATCGCCAGCCTGCTCAGTGGCGAACGCATGACTCATCTACCAACCGCCGCCGGTTGGGGGGCGTTGCTGTATCTGGTGTTCTTCGGCTCGATCATCGCCTTCAGCGCTTATATGTACCTGCTAAAAAACGTACGTCCGGCTGCCGCGACCAGTTATGCCTATGTGAACCCGGCGGTGGCGGTGATGCTGGGTATCGTATTTGCGGGGGAGAGCATTGGTGTCGAAGAGTGTCTGGCGATGGCGGTCATCATCAGCGCCGTGGTGTTGATCGGGTTGCCGCAGTGGCGCAAGCAGAAAACCCTCTGAATTAGGGTAAACTGCGCGCCATTGCACCTTATGCACCTCTGCGCTGACCCTTTTCGACGGTATTCCCATGACATTCGCCACCCTTGGCCTGATCGAGCCCTTGCTGCGCGCCCTTGAGACGCTCGGCTACAAGACCCCAACCCCGGTTCAGGCCCAAGCAATTCCCGCAGTGCTGGCAGGCCGCGACCTGATGGCGGCAGCCCAGACGGGCACCGGCAAAACAGGCGGCTTTGCCTTGCCGTTGCTGCAATTGCTGACCATGGAAGGCCCCAAAGTCACCAGCAACTCGATCCGCGCGTTAGTCTTGGTGCCCACTCGCGAGCTGGCCGAACAGGTTCACGAAAACATTCGCCAGTACGCCGAACACCTGCCACTGAGCACCTATGCGGTGTACGGCGGTGTCAGCATCAACCCGCAAATGATGAAGTTGCGCAAAGGGGTTGATGTGCTGGTCGCCACGCCCGGTCGCTTGCTTGATCTGTATCGCCAGAACGCAATCAAGTTCAATCAATTGCAAACCCTGATTCTCGATGAAGCCGATCGCATGCTCGACCTCGGTTTCTCCGAAGAACTGCGCGATATTTATCGTGCGCTGCCTAAAAAACGCCAGACCTTACTGTTTTCAGCGACGTTCTCTGATGCGATCCGCCTGTTGGCCGAGCAAATGCTCGACAACCCGCTGAGCATTGAAGTCAGCCCGCGTAACGTCGCGGCCAGCAGCGTTAAACAGTGGGTGATCCCGGTCGATAAAAAGCGCAAGGCCGAGCTGTTTTTGCATTTGCTGCGCACTCAGCATTGGAAGCAAGTGTTGGTGTTCGCCAAGACCCGTAACGGCGTGGACGAACTGGTCGGCAAGCTGCAAGGTCTGGGGATTAACGCTGACGGCATCCATGGCGATAAGCCACAGGCTACTCGGCAACGGGCGTTGGATCGTTTCAAAGCCAGCGACATACAGATTCTGGTGGCCACCGATGTTGCCGCTCGCGGTCTGGACATCGACGATCTGCCGCTGGTGGTGAACTTCGACTTGCCCATCGTGGCGGAAGACTACATTCACCGCATTGGCCGTACTGGCCGAGCAGGGCAAAAAGGTGAGGCGATTTCGCTGGTGTGTGCCGACGAAGTGAACATGTTGTCTGCGATTGAGGTGTTAACCCGCCAGACTTTGACCCGCCATGAAGAGCCAGACTTCGAGCCTGAGCACCGTGTGCCGCAAACCGATGCGTCGGGTCAGGTGGTCAAAAAGCCGAAAAAGCCGAAAAAGCCTAAAACCTCCGGCGGTGGCGGCAAGCGTAACTTAGGCAAGTGGGTCGATAGCGGCGACGTGGCCCCGGCAGAGCCATCGGTCAAGCCGGTGCGCAAAGTCCCGGTATTCAACACTGGCCCCCGCAAGCGCAAGCCATGACGCACGTGCTCGCGGTTTTTTAAAAGCTCGCGAGCAAGCTCGCTCCTACCCATTCATTAGCGTTTCAGCCAGCTCAAAAGCCCCAACCCCGCCGCGCGCCCGCTGGCAAAGCAGCCTGTGAGCAAATAGCCGCCGGTTGGGGCTTCCCAGTCCAGCATTTCGCCTGCGCAGAACACTCCGGGCAGAGCTTTAAGCATCAGGTTTTGATCCATTGCTTCAAAGCGCACGCCGCCCGCGCTGCTGATGGCTTCGTCCAAGGGGCGAGGTTTGATCAAGGTTAGGGGCAGGGCTTTGATTGCTTTGGCCAAGTGTGCCGGGTGGTTGAAAGCGTCAGCCGAGGCTAACTCGCGAAGCAACGCTGCTTTCACTCCTTCCAGGCCCAGTTGGCTGTGCAAATGCTTGCTCATCGAGCGTGAGCCGCGTGGTTTGGCCAAGGCCGCTTCTACTTTATCCACAGACTTATTGGGCAATAGATCTATCAACACCGTGGCTGCGCCGTGCTGGTTGATCGCCTCGCGTATCGGCGCGGACCAGGCATAAATCAAACTGCCTTCTATGCCGCTGGCCGTGATCACGCATTCGCCCAAGCGCGGAGTGCTGTTTTCCAGCGCAATGGCGATATTCTTCAACGGTGCCCCGGCGAATTTACTGCGTAATACCTCGCTCCAACCTTCAACATCAAACCCGCAATTGCTGGGCTGCAACGCTGCCAGTTCGACTCCGCGTGCGGCCAGCAGCGGCATCCACGCGCCGTCAGAACCCAACCGGGCCCAGCTGCCGCCGCCCAGCGCCAGTAGCACTGCATCCGGTTTGAGGCTTTTTTCGCCTTCGGCGCTGTCGATGCGTAACTGCCCATCAGCTTGCCAACCCAGCCAGCGATGACGGGTGTGGATAACTACCCCGGACTCACGCAGGCGCTTGAGCCAAGCGCGCAACAACGGTGCGGCTTTCATATCGGTGGGGAACACCCGGCCTGAGCTGCCGATAAAGGTTTCAATGCCTAAATCGTGGATCCACTGGCACAAGGCTTGGGCATCAAACGCCCGCAGCAAGGGAGCGATAGAGGGGGCGCGCTCGGCATAACGCGATAAAAAAGCCGGGTAAGCCTCGGAGTGAGTGATGTTCATGCCGCCAACCCCGGCCAGCAAAAACTTGCGACCGACTGAAGGCATGGCGTCATACAGATCAACCTGCACACCCGCTTGGCTCAACACTTCGGCAGCCATCAAACCAGCGGGGCCACCGCCAATAATGGCGACGTGCGGGGAAGGGGAGGACGTTGGCTCGGTCATGGCAAGGCTGCAAATCGGCGAAATAAGCCGCGCATTCTACCTGACTGGGGTAACGACTTACCCGTAGGAGCTGCCGAAGGCTGCGATCTTTGGATGTTGAAAATTAAAAGACCGCAGTCTTCGGCAGATCCAACGGGAATTATGGCTGTACGAAAAACGTACAGCTTCTTGCAGGCCATGAGCGCTGTGGCCTGCAAGGGCTTTCACTCAGGTTATCCACAGGCAGTTCCACAGGCATTGTGGGTAAAAGATTCAGGGCTTAATGACCGCCTGATGACAACCAGACCTTTTGCGCACTGTGGTGCAAGATCCCGTGGCGACGGGCCAACGCCTTGCGGTCTTTGCTGTAACCGCCGCCAATCACGCCCATCACCGGAATATCTCGGCCCAGACAATGGCGCAGCACACGCTCGTCACGCGCCGCCACGCCCGCGTCGGTCAGCTTCAAATAACCGAGCGCATCATCTTTATGCACATCGACACCCGCGTCGTACAGCACCAAGTCCGGTTGATACAACGGCAACAGATAATTCAGCGCTTCATCGACCACTTGCAGGTACTCGGAGTCGCCCATGCCCATGGGCAAGCCAATGTCCCAGTCACTGTGTGCCTTGCGTGCCGGAAAATTCTTTTCGCAGTGCAAAGAGACGGTAATAGCGTCGGGGGTGTGCTCCAGAATCCGCGCCGTCCCATCACCCTGATGCACATCACAGTCAAAAATCAGCACCCGGTTAACGCGGCCGCTTTCCAGCAGGTAATGGCTGATCACCGCGAGGTCATTGAAGATGCAAAAGCCCGCTGGGTGATCGTAATGCGCGTGATGGGTGCCGCCGGCCAAGTGGCACGCTAACCCGTGCGCAAGCGCCTGTTCGGCGGCCAGTAACGAGCCGCCCACCGCTCGGATGGTTCGTCGCGCCAGGGCTTCACTCCAGGGCAAACCTAGACGGCGTTGATCTTCGCGGGCCAGTTCGCCTGCCATGTAACGCTCGATATAGGCGCGATCGTGGGCCAGCGCGAGGATATCCACAGGGCACAGTTCGGGGCGTAGCAGGTCGGCATCACGGGTCAGTCCGGTGTCGATCAGGTGATCGCGCAGCAAGCGGAACTTGTCCATCGGGAAGCGATGTTCTGCAGGGAACTCTGGGCTGTAGTCTTCGTGGTAAATCAGCGGTACAGGCATAAGGATTTCACGTCGGAACGAGCGCTGGATATTAACAGCGCTGTACACTGCTGAGCACTTGGAAAGCCCGGTAACCATGGAGAGGTCTGATGGAGCAGATTAAAGAGCTGGAAAGCCCGCGGTTGCGGTTGCGTCTTTGGCGTGACACCGACTTGCCAGCGTTCGCTGCCCTGTGTGCTGATCCTAAAGTGATGCGTTACTTTCCGGCCCCCTTGAGCCGTCTTGAAAGCGCTGCATTAATCGGCCGGTTTCGCGGCCATTTTGCCGAATACGGCTACGGAATGTGGGCACTGGAGCACAATGAGACCGGCGCCTTCATTGGCTGCACAGGGCTGTTGAATGTCAGTTTTGCCGCTGCATTCACTCCGGCCGTTGAAATAGGCTGGCGCCTTGCTCCTGAATATTGGGGGTTAGGCTACGCCAGTGAGGCAGCGTGGGCGGTGTTGCGTTGCGCCTTTGATCGACTGGCGCTGGATCAAGTGGTGTCGTTCACCAGCGAGCCTAATCTGCCGTCGCAGAAGGTCATGCAAGCCATCGGCATGCAATGTGACCTTGAAGGGAGCTTTGAACATCCCAGGCTGGATGAAGGTCATCCTTTAAGGCCACATGTGCTCTATCGCATTTCGCGGGCACAGTGGCTTGAAACGTTACACGGTTAAACTGGCCGCTTCCCAACTGTCTGTTTGTGGGAGTAGCCCCAATTTTGTAGGCCGACGTAGCGAAGATTGCGACGGTATTGCTCTGTGTGAGGAGAGTCTGAATGAGCCAAGTGTTGGATGATCTGGTCAACTTGCTGACCCTTGAACCGATTGAAGAAAACCTCTTTCGCGGCAGCAGCCAAGACTTAGGTTTCCGCCAGTTGTTTGGTGGGCAAGTGCTTGGGCAATCACTGTCTGCCATGAGCCAGACCGTAGAAGACGCTCGACACGTGCATTCATTGCACGGTTATTTTTTGCGCCCGGGTGATGCCAGCTTGCCGGTGGTTTACCAAGTTGACCGGGTGCGCGACGGCGGCAGTTTCAGCACTCGCCGGGTGACGGCTATCCAAAAGGGCCAGCCGATTTTCACCAGCAGCGCTTCGTTTCAATACGACGAGAGTGGCTTTGAACATCAAACCTCGATGCCTGACGTGGTGGGGCCAGAAAACCTGCCCTCTGAGCTGGATATGATTCGCCAGCGTGCGCACCTGATTCCTGAGTCGATGCGTGAAAAGCTGCTGTGTGCCAAGCCCATCGAGTTTCGTCCGGTGGTCGGTGAAGATCCGTTCAACCCCAGCGTCAGCGACCCGATTAAATATGTTTGGTTTCGCGCTGACGGCACATTGCCGGACAACTTGGCCCTGCACAAATACCTGCTGGCGTACGCCTCAGACTTCGGTTTGCTGACTACCTCACTGCTGCCCCACGGCAAAGGCGTGTGGCAAAAAGATATGCAGGTGGCCAGCCTCGACCACGCGCTGTGGTTCCATGGCGAACTGCGCATTGATGACTGGTTGCTCTACGCCATGGACAGCCCGTGGGCGGGCAATTCCCGTGGTTTTTCGCGAGGTAGCGTCTATAACCGTGCGGGCAAGTTGGTCGCCTCGGTGACGCAGGAAGGTTTGATCCGCCACCGCAAGGACTGGGCATGACACTCAAGGACGTTAAGCATTGGGTGTTCGACATGGATGGCACCCTGACCCTCGCGGTGCATGACTTTGCCGCGATTCGCGTGGCGCTGGCCATTGCCCCCGAAGACGACATCCTGACCCACCTCAACGGCCTACCGGCTGACGAAGCGGCGGCCAAACATGCTTGGCTACTCGAGCATGAACGTGAGCTGGCGTTGGCTTCAACGGCTGCGCCCGGTGCCGTTGAACTGGTACGCGAACTGGCCGCTCGGGGTTATCGCTTGGGCGTGCTGACCCGCAATGCCCAAGAGCTGGCGTACATCACGCTCAAGGCCATTGGCCTGGATGAATGCTTTGCGCCCCAAGACGTGTTGGGGCGTGAAAACGCCGCGCACAAACCCGACCCGGATGGCCTGCTGAAATTGGCAAAGGCTTGGCAGGTGCAACCGTCGAGCATGGTGATGGTGGGGGATTACCGTTTTGACTTGGAGTGCGGACGTGCGGCGGGCAGCCAAACCGTCTTGGTTAACGTTCCAGACAACCCTTGGCCCGAGTTGACCGACTGGCATGCTAAAGACTGCCGTGACTTGCACCGGCTAGTGAAATAATCCCGTAGGAGCTGCCGCAGGCTGCGATCTTTACTTTTAAAGATCAAAAGATCGCAGCCTTCGTTCCTCGGCAGCTCCTACGAGCAGTGGCGGGTGCTTGCCTTGCTGAGGCTCTGTTAATTGGGTTTCAACCCCCTGTAGGAGCTGCCGCAGGCTGCGATCTTTTGGGGGGCAGTCCAGATTTAGCCTACCTTGCAAATAACACTTTTTGCCCTTCTGGCGAAGTGAACATCTGATCGCCGTTGTGCCCTACGCCCGGCACTTCAATCAGGCGTTGATTGAGGCCCTGCGGATGGCGTTGGTTCAAATAGTCAACGTAGTCATGCCCGCGTATCAAACGGTAGGCACCTTGGGCTTGGGCCTCGCAGCTTTTATCCAGCGCGGGGTGGTTGGGGTCCGTGTCGTTAGCGCCGAGCAAATAGGTTATGTCACGGCTGACGTAGTTGTGCTCAAGCGTGTGGTGTTTCTGGCCTGCCGCGTAGGCAGGTAAGTCTTTAAGCCCGTATTTCCACGTGTTAAAACCGGGGCAGGCAGCCGGATCAAAGGTCGGCACCGGACGCTGTGCGTTGAAGTAAGCGTAAGACGATGGATTGGCGATTACAAAGCGCACCTTAATGCCTTCGGCCTCCAGCGATTTGTCCGCCTGGGTGGTCAAGGCATAGCGCTGCACCACTTGAGCGCCGCCAGAATGCCCGGCAATCACCACCTCGCGCAGATTAGGGAACAGGCTACGGTCGCCCAGGCGCTGAAGGATCTGGTCCAGCGCGGCGTATGAACTCAACGGCGTCGGGCCCACGGCGGGGGCGCCCGCCATCCAGTCGTTGGCGTGCCAGCGCAGCACGTTACTGGGCAACGAATGGCGAGTGCCGTCACTTTCATTGAGAAACTGCGGCGCAATCACCAAGGTTGTGGACAACTGCCCGGCTTGTGTCGCGGCAGTCTCGCCACTGTGCAAATAAGTCTGAGCATTGCGCAAACGGCCATGAATCACAATCAGCGCCCGTTGCACAGTGGGCAGTGGCCGGTTCCACTGTTGACTGAGGCCGATGCTCAATTGGCCGGAGCCGATCTGGAGTTGATCGGGGCTCAGCACCTTAACCCCCTGTTCTGCTGCCATCGCTGTCGAGCAAGCCGCTAACAGACATACCCATG
>NZ_LLWH01000147.1 GCF_001411475.1 Pseudomonas endophytica
AACAGCCTAAGCCCTGTGGAGTACAGGACCCGGGCTGCGCAGATTGCTAGCTAACCTGTCCAACTTTTGGGGGGCAGTCCAGGGTGGAGGCCAAAAAATCCCGGCACATGGCCGCAACCGCGTAGGAGCTGACGAGGCACGAAGGCTGCGATCTTTTGATGTTAAGAGCAAGGGCTGGTGAGGTTTACACGGGTTTGGCACCCATCATGGCCGCAATGGCGATAAAGCAAAGCGCACAAAAAGCCGCCAGTACCACGGTAAAGCCCGGATGTTTGGCCATTCGTCCCAATCGCAGGCGATTGAGCCGCACTACCAACCATAACCAGCTCAATCCCCCCAGCAAGTACAAACTGCTCCCGCCCAGTAACCACATCTGCCCCAGCGGCCAACCGGCCATGTGCACCAAAAACCAGCCGCTCACAGGCAACGCCAGCAAGCACAGCCCCATCAGCCCCCAGACAAACCCCCACGGGCGGCGTATCAGGCCACCCGCCAAGCCTGTGTCAGCGGCACGCCAGCGGCGAATCACCACAACCAGCAATGCGAGCGCACTGACAAACAACAGCAGTGTCGACACGCCATGCAACAGTTTTAACGCGGTGAAGGTTTCCATGGGACTTATCTCTTGAGCCGTTTAATCAGCGTAGCGTTTATTAACCAAGAAACAGCTGATAAGCCGGGTTATCGCTTTCATCCCAATACGGGTAGCCGATTTCAGCCAACGCCGCGGGTACCAAATGACGCTCATCAGCCGGCACTTGCAAGCCAGCCATCACCCGACCGTCCGCAGCGCCATGATTGCGGTAGTGGAACATCGAGATGTTCCAGCGCCCCCCCAGCTTGTTGAGGAAGTTGAACAACGCGCCCGGACGCTCCGGGAACTCGAAGCGGAACAACAGCTCATCGCTGACCTTCGCCGCATGCCCACCCACCATGTGCCGGATATGCCACTTGGCCCGTCCGTTCTCAGTCAGGTCTACCACCGGAAAGCCTTGTTCGGTCAGGCTGGCCAGCAAGGCGCTGCGCGGATCGTTTTCGGGGTGAGTCTGAACCCCGACAAATATGTGGGCTTCTTTACCCGTGTGATAGCGGTAGTTGAACTCGGTGATCTGACGCTTGCCG
>NZ_LLWH01000148.1 GCF_001411475.1 Pseudomonas endophytica
GTTCCGAGTTGCCATTTGGGCGACGCTGTATTCGCCGTCCTGACCCAACATGTCAACGCCTCTCTGATGGGGGAGCTGGAAAAATTCATAGAAGAAGCAGCAGCCTCTCTGCCTGATATGCTGACCCGCTCGGGCAATCTTGGCTATGACGTACTCAGCGGTCTGGCCAACAATATTGAACGCACAGCAACGGGCAACATCGATACGTCGGCAACTAAAGCCAAAGCCTCACAAAGCCTGAAAGCACTTTATAACCCTGATGAAACTGTTTCTTTCTGGGCTGCGGCAGGCGGCCTCATTGCCAGCGGCAATGAATACATCGCCAAAAAAACAGTCAACGTTGTCGCTAGCAACAGTGGAGGGCTGCTGCTAGCTGCCGTCCAGCCTTACATCGACATACTGAACTGGCTCGCCAAACAGGTCCGCAGTACGCTGACGGCGTTAGCCAACCCCGATGTCCAGCACAGCATTGGCTGGATTCTCTCCAGCCTCCTTCAGGCGGTACGCAAGCGCAAAAAATCTCGGGTGCAAGCGACTAACGCCCCAGTACAACACGTCGGAACAGCCAGAGCCCAGACCAACCAGGGCAACCTAGGAGCCATTGGCCAACAAGGCAAGGCCAAGAACGATCCCAATCCAGTCACCAACGGCGTGTGCTCAGGCTCGTGCAACAGCATCAGCTTCGCCCGTGGCACCGAAACCCTCGTGCACACCGACTTCAATCTGCCAGGCCCGTTTCCTGTGTCATGGGCGCGCACCTACCGCTCCAGCCTCAACGCCTTCGATCGCAGTGCATTCGGCGCTCGCTGGATCACCCCATTTTCGATGCGCCTAGACCTCAACGACAACGGACTGACCTACCACGCCAACGACGGGCGCAGCCACGACTACCCCTTGCCCAAGACGGGCAAGCTCCACTATGACCCGGTTGAAAAGGTCGTGCTGGTACGCGCTGACGACAATCACTTTAGGCTTGTACGCGGACACGACAGCCAGGAACACTACCAACGCATCCGCAAACGCTGCTACCTGACCGCTATCATCCTGCGCGGCGGCGCCCGCATCGCCCTGCACTACGAACACCAACACGCCAGCCAACCCGTGCTGTCA
>NZ_LLWH01000149.1 GCF_001411475.1 Pseudomonas endophytica
GCGCGATTGGTTCGCCTAGCGTGCTGCAACGCTCGGGTGTTGGCCCGGCCGAGCTGCTCAATAGCCTCGACATCCCAGTGGTTCACGACCTGCCGGGTGTTGGCCAGAACCTGCAAGACCACCTTGAGCTGTACCTGCAATACGCTTGCACTCAGCCCGTGTCGCTGTACCCATCGCTGTTGTGGTGGAACCAGCCGGCCATTGGCGCCGAGTGGCTGTTTATGGGCAAAGGCATTGGCGCCAGCAACCAGTTTGAAGCCGGTGGTTTTATCCGCACCCGCGAGCATTTCGATTGGCCGAACATTCAGTACCACTTCTTGCCGGTCGCGATTAACTACAACGGCAGCAATGGGGTAAAAGAACACGGCTTCCAGGCCCACATGGGCTCTATGCGCTCGCCGAGCCGTGGTCGTGTCAACGTGAAATCCAAGGACCCGCGTGAGTACCCGAGCATCCTGTTCAACTACATGTCCACCGAGCAAGACTGGCAAGAGTTCCGTGATGGCATCCGCCTGACCCGTGAAATCATGCAGCAGCCTGCTCTGGATGCGTACCGTGGCCGCGAAATCAGCCCAGGTATCGACAAGCAGAGCGACGAAGAGCTGGACACGTTTATCCGTGAACACGCCGAAACCGCTTTCCACCCGTCCTGCTCGTGCAAAATGGGCACCGACGAGATGGCTGTGGTCGATGGCGAAGGCCGAGTGCATGGCCTGCAAGGTCTGCGTGTGGTGGATGCGTCGATCATGCCGTTGATCACCACCGGTAACTTGAACGCACCGACGATCATGATCGCCGAGAAAATCGCCGACAAGATCCGTGGTCGTCAGCCACTGCCGCGCAGCACTGCCGATTACTACATCGCAGGCGACGCGCCAGTGCGTGGCAAGCCGCTGCGCGAAGTGAGCCGTACCGCGCAGTAACCCCAAAGCCTTTGGACTGCCCCCAAAAAGTTGGACACATATCCAACTTTTTGGGGTTTCAACATGAGCAAGTACACAGAGCAATTTAAGCTCAACGCCATCAAGGCTTATCTTGATGGCACTAAGGGTCTACGGACGA
>NZ_LLWH01000150.1 GCF_001411475.1 Pseudomonas endophytica
TAGCCCAACCCGCTGTCGCGAAGAATTAAGAAGAGGCAGGACCCATGGCAAATGTGCAAAGCGGCAAAATGATCGTTGGTCTCGATATCGGCACTTCCAAGGTGGTAGCGCTGGTAGGCGAGGTTGGTGAAGACGGCGCGATCGAAATCGTCGGTATTGGCACGCATCCGTCTCGGGGCCTGAAGAAGGGCGTGGTGGTGAACATCGAGTCCACCGTGCAGTCGATCCAGCGCGCTATCGAAGAAGCGCAGCTGATGGCCGGTTGCCGGATCCACTCGGCGTTCGTCGGCGTAGCGGGTAACCATATCCGCAGCCTGAACTCCCACGGCATTGTTGCGATCCGTGATCGCGAAGTGAGCACGGCAGACCTTGAGCGCGTGCTTGACGCGGCTCAAGCGGTTGCTATTCCGGCTGACCAGCGCGTGCTGCACACGTTGGCGCAGGACTACGTGATCGACAACCAAGAAGGTGTTCGTGAGCCGCTGGGTATGTCGGGCGTACGTCTGGCAGCCAACGTGCACGTCGTCACCTGTGCGGTAAATGCTGCGCAGAACATTGAGAAGTGTGTACGCCGCTGTGGCCTTGAGGTGGATGACATCATTCTTGAGCAGCTGGCGTCGGCTTACTCGGTGTTGACCGATGACGAGAAAGAGCTGGGCGTGTGCTTGGTCGACATCGGCGGCGGCACCACGGATATCGCGATCTTCACCGAAGGCGCCATCCGTCACACCGCGGTCATTCCAATTGCGGGTGATCAGGTCACCAACGATATCGCGATGGCGTTGCGTACTCCGACCCAATACGCCGAAGAAATTAAAATCCGTTACGCCTGCGCCTTGGCCAAATTGGCCAGCGCAGGTGAAACCATCAAAGTACCGAGTGTGGGCGATCGTCCTCCTCGCGAGCTTTCCCGCCAGGCCTTGGCCGAAGTGGTCGAGCCGCGTTACGACGAACTGTTCACGTTGATCCAGGCGGAGCTGCGTCGCAGCGGCTACGAAGACCTGATCCCGGCTGGCATCGTGCTAACCGGTGGTA
>NZ_LLWH01000151.1 GCF_001411475.1 Pseudomonas endophytica
CACAGGCGGGTATTGGTCGCCAATTTGATCGAAGGCGAGGGCGCGCAGCCATAGGCCGAGCCGCGTCCTGTGGTAAAGGCAATCAAGTTGGCGCCGCCTGCAACTTGACCCGTGGCTGAAATCGGGTCGTAGCCTGGCGTGTCCATAAACACCAAGCCATGGGCGCGAACCGTTTCGGCATATTCGTACACATCGACCAAATCGCTGGAGCCGGCTTTAGCCACCGCACCCAAGGATTTTTCAAGGATGGTGGTCAAGCCACCGGCCTTGTTGCCCGCAGAGGGGTTGTTATTCAACTCCGCGTTCATGCGTGTGCAGTAGTCTTCCCACCAGTGAATACGCTTGATCAGCTTTTCACCCACTTCACGGCTGACCGCGCGGCGTGTCAGCAAATGCTCGGCGCCATAGATCTCCGGGGTTTCCGATAAGATCGCGGTGCCGCCCGCAGCGACTAAGCGATCCACTGCATTGCCCAACGCGGGGTTGGCGGTGATGCCCGAGTAGCCATCAGACCCCCCGCACTGCAAGCCGATGATCAAGTGTTTGGCGCTCACCGGCTCACGTTCGACGCGGTTGGCGTCGGCGAGCAGTGATTTAACTTGCTCAATACCGCTGGCAATGGTTTTTGACGTGCCGCCGGTGCCCTGAATGGTAAAAGCGCGCAGGAACTCGCCTTTTTCCAGCCCTTGGGCGGCCAACAAGTCAGCGATTTGGTTGGTTTCGCAGCCCAGGCCGATCATCAGCACCGAGGCGAAGTTAGGGTGTATGGCATACCCGCCCAAGGTTCTGCGCAACATGGCCAAGGCTTCACCGCCGGGGTCGACCGCGCAGCCAAAACTATGGGTCAGCGCCACCACGCCATCGACGTTGGGGTAGTCGATCAGCGCTTGTGGGTTGATATCACGTCGGAAGTAATCAGCAATGGCCTTGGCCACCGTCGCCGAGCAGTTGACCGAGGTCAGGATGCCCACATAGTTGCGCATGGCA
>NZ_LLWH01000152.1 GCF_001411475.1 Pseudomonas endophytica
GGCCGAGTAAATACGAGACCATAAAGCTCAGGTCGAAATACAAAAAGGCCGCGAACAGAGTCGGGGTATGGCCGGATTTCCAGAAGCTTGAATTCATCGCGCACCTCAACGGTTAAACGTTTTTTAGGAGTCATGAGCTAGCGATGGAGCGCCTTAACGGCCGCACCACCGACCCCGTTCACGGGGGCCAAAACAAAAAAACGCCGCTACCGGATCCGTTAAATACGCATCAGGGGAGCGACGTCTTTGTCGTAGGTGGGGCAACCGCCGTTGGTTACCGGTAGTGATGACTAAGCTAAATGTGTGCCAACAGTTGCAACGCGCGCCGACGCGTAGCGGCGGCCCAGGATAGGGGAGGCGTTAGTTGAGTAATTCGCTCATGGCGATGATCTGTTCGGCCACTTGGATGAGCTTCTGCTGGCGGCTCATGGCTTGGCGGCGCATTAAGGTGTACGCCTCTTCCTCGTTGCACGCTTTCATCTTCATCAGCAAGCCCTTGGCCAGCTCAATGCGCTTGCGCTCGGCCAGTTGCAGGTCGCGGGCGTGCAGTTGGGCGCGCAGGGCTTGATCGCTTTCAAAACGGGCCATGGCCACGTCCAGAATCGGTTGCAGACGCTGGGCGTGAATGCCTTCGACGATGTAGGCGCTGACCCCGGACTTGATCGCTTGGCGCATCACGCCGGGGTCGTGTTCGTCGGTAAACATGACGATGGGCCGTGGCTGATCGCGGGACACCAGCACCACTTGCTCCATCACATCGCGGCTGGGCGACTCGGTATCAATCAGAATCACGTCCGGGCGCACCGTTTCGACGCGCTCCGGCAGGTCGATGGTCAACCCTGATTCATCGATCACCTCAAACCCAGCTTCCATCAGCGCGGCTTTAAGGCGTCCGACTTTCTTCGCGGTGTCGTTGATCAGCAGGATGCGCAACATAAGGCAGACTCCTGTCAGCGG
>NZ_LLWH01000153.1 GCF_001411475.1 Pseudomonas endophytica
CACCTGCGGTGCGGCGGTGCAGAATTGGCCCTGGCCGCCAGCACTAGGCCAGCCGCGTGTGCGCTTGACCAGAGCAAGCATCCCCTCCGACTCGGTGCGGGCCGTGGCGAACCCGTAGCCATGAGCCAGCGCTTCGCCATGGGCTACACGGTCGGCCCACCAACTTGCGGACCAGCCTGTGTCGGAGTAGAGGCACACGACATCCTCCAGCCCGCGCTCATGCGCCCACTGGATTAGGGCGATGGAGTCATTTCCGTAACTGCAGAACAAGACGTGCATAGGGGATCCTCGCCGGCTGGCGTGATTCGTTGATATGGGGTATTTATCTTTGGCACGGCAGCTCGCCGAACAAGGAGATTGCAACAATGGGAATTGGTAACTGCTGCTCAGCCGCTATGGCTGAAGTCGAGGACACAGGAAGCTCGGACAAGTTTCTGAACTATGGGACAGATGAAAAAGGATGTAGCCTTGTCACCGGCTATGAGTGCAAGGAGTGCGGCGATAAATGGTCACTTGAGGTGCAAACACAAGCGCCTGACCGGAAGAAATGGTTCCCTATTGATCAGTCGCGCTTCAACTAAATAGTCATCTCAGCCTGCGTTTCTCGCTGCCAGATAGGCGAACTGTTATGCGCTTCAATGCGGTCGGCGATCACGTTGGCACGCTGCCCTGCGGTGGGCGGCGTATACATCCCAAAGCGGCTGATGCTCCCGCCATTCACCGCAGCGTTCGTAGAGTCGGCTGAGGCCAAGGGCAGGTGCTGGAAGATGGCCGGGTCGAGCATCCGCAACCCGTGCAGCCTACACATCGGGCGGCCCTGGTCGTCACAGACAGCGTCCATCGCGACGCCAATCCGCTTCCACCATGCTCCAGTACCCGGTAAAGCCCATTGCCCAGAACTGCCCAGGGCAACCGTTCGCCAACACCTCGCCAGCCG
>NZ_LLWH01000154.1 GCF_001411475.1 Pseudomonas endophytica
GCACTCAATCCTGACACGCCTTGGCGGGCAGTCCAGACTGTAGGAGCTGCCGAAGGCTGCGATCTTTGTTTTTAACGATCGAAAGATCGCAGCCTTCGGCAGCTCCTACCAAAAGCAGAAGCAGCGTCGGTTGTAGCCGCAGCAACGTAGGTAACACAAAAAGACCACAAAGATGGCCCTGAGCGAGCTTTTGTTCTTCAACGCGCAGTTCAGCGTTTATCCAAGGTTTTTTGACGCAGGATATAAATGCTCACCAGCACTGCGCTCAGCAGCATAAACCCACGTGCCCAAGGCAAAGGCACCAGATAACAAGACACACCAATACTCAGCCACATCAAGCCAATGGCGTACACCTTGGCCTTGAGTGGAATACCGTTGCCATCAAGGTAATCGCGGATCCAAGGTCCCAGCCGAGGATGGTCGACCAGCCACTGGTAAAAACGCGGGGAGCTGCGGGCAAAGCAGGCGGCAGCCAATAACAGAAAAGGTGTGGTCGGTAACACCGGCAGGAAGATGCCCAAAACCCCCAGCGCTACGCTCAACCAGCCAATGGCGAACAGAACATAGCGCAGCAGCCGCGAACGGCTGCTGTAAGAGGGAGCAGGCATTGAATCAGTGGTGACGTGGTTTGAGGATCGCCGGTTTTTCGTCTGGCGCGTTGCACAGCAGGAACAAGGCGGTCAGGGCTTCCGGGATTTGAACGATCATGTCGTCCATCAGGTTGGCGTCTTGAGCGATGTCGGCGAACTCAGGTTGGTCGTCGAACAGGCCCGAACCCACCATGACCGGCAGCAGCATTTCGCTGACTTCTTCTTCGGCGGTTTCGAACCTAGCGGCTTCACGCATAAAGC
>NZ_LLWH01000155.1 GCF_001411475.1 Pseudomonas endophytica
AGGGGGATGCTGATTTCGGCCTCGCGATTGAGGATGCTGACAAAGCGCGGAACAGCGACCAACTCGACTTCTAGCCCCGGATAGCGCTCAAACAACCCGCGCAATCGCGAGGTGATAAATATGATGCCGATACCTTCAGTGACGCCTAGGCGAATTTTGCCCAAGGGCGTGATGGCTTGGGTGATTTCTTCTTGCGCTAATAAAGCGACGTTTTCCATCGCCTCGGCATGTTTGAGCAGCGCCTGGCCTGCCGGGGTCAGTTGGTAACCTTGGGCGTGTTGCACAAAGAGCGCGGTGCCCAAGTGGTGTTCGATGTGCTCAATGTGCCGCGCCACGGTGCTGTGGGTGGTATTGAGGCGCTTGGCCGCGGTGAGCAGGCGTCCGCTGCGCTGTAGCTCGAGAAAATATCGCAGATCATTCCAGTCGAACATTGTTGCTCCTTACGTCCGGCAGTAGTCGCTGTGCATAAACGCACAAGCCATGGGTGAAATCACGCGTTTTCAACTCGAAATTAATCAATAGGATGGTGCAGGACAAGAACAAAAAATAAATAGGCGAGGTGTGACATGCCATCGGCCAATCAGACTTATGACTACATCGTCGTGGGCGCTGGACCCGCAGGGTCAGTGCTGGCGCATCGCCTGGCTGCCGACACCCACAACA
>NZ_LLWH01000156.1 GCF_001411475.1 Pseudomonas endophytica
GCATCGGCGGTAAGCGCCAATGCCACAACGCCCACAGCAACAGACCCAACAGCAGCAGCCCAAATAACAGCCACGGCCAGCCGCGCCACAGCCGCCGCACCGGGCGCGGGCCAGGCGCTTGCGGCGGAGTAACCACTGGCGCACGCGGCTTGAGGCCCCAACGCACCACCACCGGCTCGCCGTTGATGCTGTACAGGTTATTGAGGTCCGGCGAGCCAATCAGCCCGCGCAAACTGGCCGCTTGCTCGGTCTGGCCGCGGGCGCCCAACTCATCGACCAACAGGCCCAGGCTGGCTTGGCGCTGGTGATAACGCGCCAGCAAGGCCGTGCGCTGCTCTTCGCTCAACTCATGAAAGCGCGTGG
Organism: Pseudomonas endophytica; assembly: GCF_001411475.1. GTDB lineage: Bacteria > Pseudomonadota > Gammaproteobacteria > Pseudomonadales > Pseudomonadaceae > Aquipseudomonas > Aquipseudomonas endophytica. The sequence goes on from NZ_LLWH01000156.1 coordinate 364, forward strand.
GCTGGCCACCCAACTCGCTCCACCACTCCACCACCCCGCCGCTGCCAATCCGCGGGATCGCGTAAACACTCGCCACCGAAGGCGGGAAGTGCTTGAGGATCAGCGCGATCTTAGCTTCCAGCGCGCCTAGCCCCGTGGGGCTGGCGTGCTCATCCCGAGTAATGCGCTGCATCGTTTGGATTCCTGAAAACAGTGTCGGCGGCACTGGGCCGCCGACGGTGAGGCCTGCAAGCCTTATTCGTAACCGAGGCT
>NZ_LLWH01000157.1 GCF_001411475.1 Pseudomonas endophytica
ACAGCGCGGGGCTCAGCTACCCGAAATTACTGGGTTCGGTCTTCACGTAGTTTATCGAAGAGCCGGTTCTGCGCTTGCGCTCAATACTCGGCCTGCTGACGTTTTCGCTGTTTGCCTTGTTCTGGACGCCCCTAGCGTTCCTGCTAGCCGTGCCGCCTTACAACTACTCCGATGGTGTGATCGGCCTGTTTGGCCTTGCCGGTGCGGTAGGTGCCGTCGCGGCCAACTGGGCCGGGCGCATGGCTGACCGCGGCCGTGGGCAAACAGCAACCACTGTCGGCCTGCTGGTGCTGCTGGCCTGCTGGCTGCCGATGGCTTACGCCGGGCAATCGCTGATCGCACTACTGATCGGCGTACTGGCGTTGGATTTTGCCGTGCAACTGGTCCACGTGAGCAATCAGAACGCGGTGTTCCAAGTCCGGCCCGCAGCCCGTAATCGACTGAACGCGGGCTACATCACCTGCTACTTCATCGGCGGCGCACTGGGTTCGTTAGTCGGAGCACAAACCTTTCCGGTGTACGGTTGGAGCGGCATTGTGATCGTTGGCGCCGTGATATCGACTCTGTCGCTGGCCATCTGGGGCTTGATGCTACAACGCGAGAGTAAGCTGCAACCCGCTGGCTAATGGCGCTTTTCATCAAGGGATGAAGCCGCTAGCATGCGAAAACGCCATGATGCGCACAACGCCCTGACGACGGTCTGCAGCCTGCAGACCGCCCTAACGATCCGAGACGCCATATGATCCCGAAAGAATCTCGTAATGAACTGGCCCTGGATACCTTCATCAAGGCGAACCCAGACCTGCTAGAAGAAATGAAAGAGTTGAGCTTTGAGGACCGCCAACAACAAATTTTGTGGGCCTTTGAAGACGAAGCCGAAAATCGCGGCCTTGAGGCTTGGGAATTGGCTCTGGAGCTGATCGCTCGCAGCCCTGAAGAACTCAAAGCCATGCGCCTTGAAGTGCATCAGGAAGTGGCCGAAGCCTTAGACATGAGCTGGGAAGAATACTGCGGCTTTAATGACATCGCCGTCTGATCGGCCTGCAGTGCGAGTGACGTAACGGTGCCAACACAGCCGTTACGTCACGCCACGATCACTCTGGCAACACCGCGCCTTCGCCTTTGTGGTGTGCTGAAACCAACCTTTTGGCCATGTCCAAGTGCATTTGCAATTTGGGCAAATACTTCTCGGCAAAGGCTTTTAGCTCAGGCGAAGAAGGGTCATCCAATTGCTGCTGATAGCGCTCAATCGCCTCCTCGCTGGTCTTCACCTGATTGGCGGCATAAGCGGCGTCAAATGAATCCCCTTCCTGCACTTGAAGCATCAGCTTCTTGGCTTTACTCAAAACCTCTTCTTGATCGGCGATTTTCAGATCCTGCTTTTGCGCAATGTCTTTCAAATCACGATTGGCATCGGTGTAGTCCTTAATCACCTCGACCGCGTAGCTTCCAACGTCGGTTGAAGCGCTTTTGCTAATCGCCATCCGGCTGATTTCAATCGCTGCAATACCGGCCGCGGATGACTCGTCGACAAAATCCGTTGGGCTTGCCACCGCACTGCCGACCAGAAATATCGAATAAGCCAAAGCACAACCCGCGAGAAAACGTTTAGGGGCAATCAGGGTGTTCATTTCGTCCTCCAGTTAAAGGCAGGTTTATGCCCTGCACAGAATCTGAAGAGCCGTGACGCTAAAGGTTTAATTTAAAATGCCTTTTCTGACGAGCGGAGCACCTTATCCCTACACGTCACAACGGCTACAATCCCTTCGCACAACTAAAAAATCTAGCCTTATAACAACAAACCCGCCCTACCCTCGTGGCGTAGAAGGCCGGTGCGGAGCCTGCGTTATGCGTCAACTTCCGTCGCTCAACACGCTGCGAGTCTTTGAAGAGGTCGCGCGGCATCGCAGTTTCAGCCAAGCAGCGTTAAGCCTTAACGTCACCCAAGGCGCGGTCAGCCGACAAATCAAACAGCTCGAAGACTACCTGGGCGTAGCGTTGTTCGTACGCACACCCCAAGGGCTGTCATTGACCGAAACCGGCATCAGACTGTCGCCGCAACTGGCTCAAGCCTTCGACCACATCGAGAACGCTTTACAGGCTGTGCGCGTGCCCAACCTACGCCAACGCCTGCGCGTCGTGGTGCCGCCGACATGGGGCACGCGCTGGTTATCGACGCATTTACGTACGTTTTGCGAACGTTACCCGGACATTAGCCTCAGCGTGACTAACACCAGCGCCCACGACAGCCTTGCTGAAGTGGATTGCATCATCCGCTGGGGCCTTGAGGCAGACAGCCATTGCAGCAGCCAATTGCTGGTGATGGAGCGTCACATTGCCGTTGCCAGCCCGGAGCTGTTTATCGACGGTCAACCGCCCGATGTGCGTACGCTGCCCTTGCTGCACATCCTGCACGATGGCAAACGTTTAAAAGTGTGGGAGAACTGGCTGACGGCTATGGGCCGTGACGATGTGGATGCAGCGCGCGGGCTGGAATTCAGCACGTTGGACCAAGTTATCCATACGGCGGTGGCGGGCGGCGGACTAGCCGTGATTGACCGGCAGATGATCGAGAAAGAGTTAGCCAATGCCAGTTTGTTACCGATCACCCCGGTGGAGGTGATCGGTCCGTATGGCTATTGGCTGAACGTGGCGCATGACAAACAAGGCTTGTCGAAAGTACGACTGTTCACCGAATGGCTGGGGTTGGTAAGTAACCCGTAGGAGCTGCCGCAGGCTGCGATCTTTTGATCGTTTTAAAGATCGCAGCCTGCGGCAGCTCCTACAAGCGGGGGGGTGCATTAAACAGGTGCCACAGCCTTGACTGGCGCTGGCCCACTCCCAACATCTGGGCTCTGAGCCTTACACGCTTGGCTCAAGGTCAGGGACTTAGTTTCGGGCGCCCACGCCCATGAAATCAACGCGCCGAATGCCAGAATCGCCGCCAAAATGCCAATGGTCGGGCTCATGCCCAAACTCACCACACTCACCGGTAACAAAAAGGTACTGACCGCAGACCCTAAGCGACTCACTGCCGTGGCTAGGCCAATGCCGCTGGCGCGGACCTCTGTCGGGAAGCTCTCGGCCGGAAACACGCCCACCAGATTACTCACCGCCGACAGCACCAAGGTGAAGATGCCAAACGCTAAGACCATCAAGAACGCCGCGCTGCTGGGCAAGATCGCCAGGATCAACAACGCCACCGCCAAGATGATGAACGCGTTGATCAAAAAGCCCCGACGCGAGAATTTCACCGTGCACCAGATCCCGATCAGCGCGCCCACAATCAACAACAGGTTGAGCATCAGTTCTGTACCAAACCCTTCAGCCAAGCCCATGGTTTTTAAGATGGAAGGCAAGAAGGTGTATATCGCAAAATACGGCATCACGATGCACACAAAAAACAAACAGTTGAATGCCGTACGTTTGCGGTATTCGCGACTGAACAATACGGCGAAGCCAGAACGGGTTTCAGTGGGTTGGGCTTCATCCAGTTCAACATTGTCGCCCAAGTGCTTTTTGACGATCGCCCGCGCTTCGTCGATACGGCCTTGATTAACCAACCACCGCGGCGACTCGGGTGTGCCAATACGCGCGATCAGAATCAACCCTGCTGGAATGGCCGACGAAGCCAGCATCCAGCGCCATGCGTCATCACCCAACCCGAGCATGGCGGTGCCCACGAAAGTGGCGGCGACATAGCCAAACGTCCAGATCACGCTGAATGAACCGAGCATCACGCCCCGATGCTTTTTAGGCGCGAACTCAGCCAGCATGGCGTGGCCGACACTGAAGTCGCCTCCCAGCCCAATGCCGATCAAGACTCGACACAAAAACAGCCCCATCGCTGTCTCGACGTAGAACTGCATGACTGACGCCACGGTGATCAGCACAAAGCTGACCAAGAAAATTTTCTGCCGACCGACCTTGTCGGAGATCCAGCCAAAAAACAGGCTACCGAGGAACAGTCCGATTAACGCCGACGCGCCGATCAGCCCCTGCCAGAACGCATCAAGGTGCATCTGCGGGCTGATCAGGGTAAACGCAATACCGATTAATCCCAGAATGTAACCATCAGTGAAATGCGCACCAAAGGTAAGGCCGGCAATTTTGATGTGAAAGCGCCCAATGGGTAAGTCGTCAATTTTTACAGGCTGAGCGGACATGTTCGTCTCCAATTGTTGTTATTGACGGAGAAATGGAACTGATAGTGCTTACGGGAACGGGCAAGCCCGCTCCCGCGGGGTGTTAGGCTTTAAAGGCCGCCCATTAACAGGTATTTGATTTCTAGGTAGTCGTCCAGACCGTACTTTGAGCCTTCACGGCCTAAACCCGACTCTTTGATACCGCCAAAGGGGGCAACTTCGGTAGAGATTATCCCTTCGTTAATCCCGACCATGCCCGCTTCTAGACCTTCAGCCATGCGCCAGACCCGACCAATGTCGCGGCTGTAGAAGTAAGCAGAAAGCCCGAAGGGTGTGTCATTGGCGCGCGCCAGCACTTGGGCTTCATCCTGGAAGCGGAAGCACGCGGCAACCGGGCCAAAGGTTTCTTCTTGAGCGATCAGCATGTCGTGGCTGGCTTCGGTCAGTACGGTCGGCTCAAAAAATGTCCCGCCCAATGCGTGAGGGCGACCACCGCACAGCAACTTGGCGCCCTTCTCTACGGCGTCGGCAACATGCGTTGTGACCTTGGCTAAGGCCGCAGCATTAATCAACGGCCCTTGCTCGGTGTCACCCTGCAAGGCATCGCCAACGCGCATCGTCGCAACCGCTTCGGCCAACTTGGTCGTGAACGCGTCGTACACGCCGTCCTGAATAAAGAAGCGGTTAACGCAAACACAGGTTTGCCCGGTGTTGCGAAACTTGGAGGCCATCGCGCCTTTAACCGCTGCATCTAAGTCGGCGTCATCAAACACAATAAACGGCGCGTTGCCGCCCAGTTCCAGCGAGACTTTTTTCAGTGTGTCCGCCGCTTGGCGCATCAACAATTTGCCAATGCGGGTGGAGCCGGTGAATGACAGTTTACGCACCACACTGGAGGCTTGCAGCGCGCCGCCTATGGCCACCGCATCACCTGAAACAATATTGAACACCCCCACTGGGATGCCGGCCTGCTCGGCCAACACCGCCAGAGCAAAGGCCGACAGCGGGGTTTCTTCTGACGGTTTAAGAATCATCGTGCAACCCGCTGCTAACGCCGGGCCGACCTTGCGCGTGACCATCGCCAGCGGGAAGTTCCACGGCGTAATGGCCGCGACTACCCCGATGGCTTCTTTGACCACAACAATCCGCGCATCGGCCTTGTGGCTAGGGATCACGTCGCCATAAGCACGTTTGGCTTCTTCGGCAAACCACTCCAGAAAACTGGCGGCATACACCACCTCGCCCATGGCTTCGGCCAGCGGCTTGCCCTGTTCACGACTGAGCAAGGTGGCCAATTCTTTCTGCTGACTCAGCATCAACTCGCCCCAGCGCTTGAGCCGCTGGCTGCGCTCCTTGGCGGTGAGCTTGCGCCAAGCCGGTAAGGCGCGATGGGCAGCATCAATGGCCAGTTGAGTTTCTTCAGCACCGGCCTGTTGCACCTCAGCTAACCGCTCGCCAGTGGCCGGGTTGAAGACCGAGTACGTTGGGCCGCCGCTGGACCATTGGCCGTCGATAAAATTGCCGTTTCGGATCAGCGCGCTCATGCCAACGCCTCAGTTAAAGTGAAGCGTTCTTGTGCTGCACGGGCAGAACGCAGAATACGTTTACCGGCGGTGTAATCGTTAATGACGTCGCACGGGGTGTAATTGCGCTCCAACTCATACAGCTCATCAGCCTCCAATTGGGTCCCCAAGGCGGCCAAAGCGCTGTCGAATTGCGCCGTGGTGTCAGCACCGACCAACATACAGTCGACACCCGAGTGGTTAGCCACCCAAGCCTGAGCGATTTGTGCGTTCGAGACACCTCGTGCATGCGCCACGCGCTGCACCGAAAGCGCGATTTGATACGACGCTTCGTCGCTGTACATCTGTTGAGTAAAGAAATCGGTCTGATTGCGAGTCGACTGCACATCGCCAGTCAACAGGCCACGGGCCAGCGGGCTGAACACTGAAACGCCAAGCCCTTGGTCGCGGCAGAACGGAATCATTTCGCGCTCTTCTTCACGGTAGGCGCAGTTCAATTGCAGCTGCATGTTGATCGGTTTGACCCAGCCATTGCGCTCGCAAACCATGAGAATTTTCGCCAACTGCCCGGTGAGCATGGTCGACACGCCGATATAGCGGGCCTTGCCGGAGCGCACAATGTCGTTCATCGCGCTCATGGTTTCTTCAACGGGCGTGTTCACGTCAAAGTAATGCAGCATGAACACATCGACATAGTCCATGTTCAAGCGCTTAAGCGAAGCATCAATACTGTCCATGATGTGCTTACGCGAATGGCCGCTGGCATTGATCCCGGTGCGGGTGCCGTAGCCCACTTTGGTGGTGATCACTAAGTCTTCGCGTCGAGCCAAGCGTTTGACGATACGCCCTACCACTTCTTCACCGACGCCCGCGGAATAAAAGTCCGCCAGGTCAATAAAGTTCACCCCGTTGTCCAGCGCGTGGGCAATGATCGGCTCACTTTGTTTTTCATCGAAAATCCACGGCTTCCAATCCGGCGTACCCATGTTCATGGTGCCTAGGCACAGGCGGGAAACTTCAAGACCGGAATGACCCAAACGAATGTATTGCATGGCGCAGACCTCAGGCTTTTGGGGTGTAGAACGGGTTTGAAATATGCTCGACCACATCCGCCAGTTGAGCCGTGTGCGGCAGGCCGGTGAGGGCTGCGCGAATCGCCGTGCGGCAGGCGTTGTAGTTGTTTAGGTACACCGCATCCAAATCATCACAGGCAGGGTTGACCCAGTTAGCGGTGACGATGGCCCACTCGTCTTCAGCTTCAGGCGGCAAGGTGCCCTCAAGCAACGCTTCCAGTACCGCCTTGGCGATCCCGGCTTGCGAGGCGCCCCAGGTCGCGTTGCCGTGCAAATCACTGCTGATCTCGGCTTTATTGACGTACAAGGTCATCGGCTTGACGGGAATATTGGGTTGCGCAATCACCATGAACGGGCAATGCCCTTGGCTTGGCGATGCCAGGCTGTTGGCGAACGCCTGACCCGCTGGACCATTGCGCGGCCCGATCAAAATATTGATATGCGCGGCATTCACGCCAGGGCCTTCGAAACCTTCACCGATGTACAGGTCGAGTGCTTTCATGAGTCATTACTCTTTGGACAGAGGGATTATTGTTGGAGGGTCAGTCGCACAGGCCAGTCCTATGACAGACAGGGCGAACAGGGGCAGTCAAAGAGCGCAGCGCAGGGCTGGCGAGAGGGAAATCAGTCATGGTTGCAGCGCTCTTTTTTGTTGTGGTTGAGCTGTTGCTGCAATTTTTAGCACTGCGCGATGCGCAGGCTGTAACCATTAAAAGTCATGGGGGTATGCGTACAGGTCATAGCGCCCGGGCATTGTCAGAAGGCTCAAGATGATACTAATATAGAATCATTCCCATTTAAGTTTGCCGCCCATGAAGCCTTCGTCAAGCACCGACACGGACAGTCTCGATACCTTGTACAAGGGCTATCACGGGTGGCTACTAGTCTGGCTGCGCCGACGCCTGGGCTGCCCGCACAACGCTGCCGACATGGCGCAAGAAACCTTCATCCGCTTGCTGACCGCGGGTGCCTACGTCACCCCGCGTGAGCCACGGGCTTTCCTCGCCACCGTGGCGCGGCGCTTGATGGTGGACCGCGGACGTCGGCAAAAACTTGAGCAGGCCTATCGCGAAGCCTTAGCGCAGCATGTTGAGTATCTTGAGCAGGCGCCCTCCCCCGAGCAAATACTGGCGGCAGTGCAAGCGTTAGAGCACATTGCCCGCGCGCTTGAGAGCATGGTGCCGCGCGCCCGCCAAGCCTTTGTGTTGCGCCACCTTGAGGGCCAGAGCCACGCGCAGATCGCCGAGCAACTAAACGTGTCGACCAAAACCGTGCAGAACTATCTGGTGCAAGCTTTATTGCATTGCCATGCCGCAACTGAAGAACCGCTGTGAGCCGGCCGTCCCAGAAAATCATGCGTCAGGCCGCGGTATGGCTGGTACGACTGGACGATGAACCCAGTCAAGCCGACCAGCATGCTTTCGAGCAATGGCTGGCCGTCGCGCCAGAACATCTCGACGCGATTGAACGCCTGCAAGGTAGCTTGGCACCGTTGCGCGACCTGCCGCTCGCCCCCACGCGGGCCGCGCTGGCCACCCTGCCCCACCACTCGCCGGGCAGGCGTGCACTCAAGGCCTTGGCGTTGGCCGCGCTGGTACTGGTCCCCGGCGCACTGGCGTTGCAACAGTTTCCACCGGCTTATCTGATGGCAGACATTCGCACTGGCACTGGGCAATGGCATGAACAACAACTGCCGGACGGCACCTGGCTGCGTCTTGATGCGCGCTCTGCGGTTGATATGGATTTCGACACACACAACCGGACGCTGCGCTTGATCAGCGGTGAAATCCTGTTGAACGTAGCCAAAGACACTCATCGCCCGTTCCGGGTTATCACCGACCACGGCAGTGTGCGCGCACTGGGCACCCGCTTTGTGGTGGAACGCCTAGACGGTGCTACGCGTCTGGCCATGATCGAGTCAAGCACCGAGGTTAAAACTGCCGAGCATCAGCGCACGGTGCATGCAGGCCAACAAGTGCGTTTCGATCAGTTGGGCATTTACCCGCAGGGCGCCGTCGATGGCGCAGAGCTTGAACAGGCGTGGGCCCGCCGCCAACTCATCATCAAGGATCAGCCACTGTCGCAAGTCCTTGATCAACTCGACCGCTACCATAGCGGTTACCTGATGTTTGACCGCTCCGAACTGGCCAACCTTAAGGTCACCGCCGTGCTACCTGCCGACGACAGCCCACGCGCTTTACGTCTGCTAGCCCGCAGCTTGCCGATCAAAATCACGTCTTACACACCTTGGATGACTCGCGTTTCCTTAGAGCCTCAAACGGCCCCTAAATAAAAATTATTATCTGCTGCTTCCAGTTCTCATTTCCCGACCGTCCTTGTTGTAGCCAATCCACTAGAGAGTCGGGAAAATGCCTTCAACCTCGTCCATTCGTCCCCCGTTCAACCCTTCCAGCGCCTTGACCAAGGCACTAAAGCTCAGTGTTGGTAGCTTAGCGCTGACAGCGTTTGCCCCGGCAATGGCAGAACAATTAAATCACTACAACATCCAGGCCGGGCCATTGGCCGAGGTTTTGAGCCGCTATGCACGCCAGTCCGGAGTGGCCATTTCATTCGAGACGCGTCAGTTAGCCAGCCAAAGCAGCAGGGGCTTGTCAGGTGATTACGGGGTAGATGAAGGGTTTGCTGCGCTGCTACGTGAGCACGGTCTGCAGGCCGTACCGAGCAGCGATGGCTATGTGCTGATGGCCGTGGGGCAAGCTCAAGGCGCGATCGAACTGAACGCTACACAAATCAACGCCAACAATGCGGGCATGAGTTCCGAACAAACCCGTGCTTACACCGTAGGCGCTACCAGCACCGCAACACGACTGCCAATGAGTCTGCGCGAAACGCCGCAATCAGTGAGTGTGGTCACCCGTCAGCAGATGGACGATCAAGGCATGAAAAACCTAGATGACGTGCTGCAAGAAGCGCCGGGGATCACCATCGTCAAAAACGGCGGCGAACGCTCGCTGTACATGGCGCGCGGCCAGTTGGTCAACACCTTGCAAATTGATGGCGTGCCCACCAACATCAGCAACGCCTATTCGATGGACGCAATTTCCAAGCCCACCACCGACATCTATGACCGGGTCGAAATCGTGCGTGGCGCGACCGGTTTGCTGGAGGGTGCCGGTAACCCGTCCGCTACCATCAATCTGGTGCGTAAGCGTCCTACGGCCGAGCCGCAGGCGCTGATCGAGACCTCGGTCGGCTCGTGGGACGACTACAAAACCATGGTTGATTTGTCTTCGCCCTTGAACGATCAAGGGACGTTGCGTGGGCGCACGGTCATTACCTACAACAACGCCAACAGCTACATGGACACCGCTAAAAAAGAAAATCAGGTGTTCTATACCCTGCTGGAAGCCGACATCAGCAAAGACACGCTCGCTACACTCGGTTTCAGCTATCAGAAAGAGCGTAACTCGGGGTACGACTGGTCCGGCTTACCGACTCAGGAGAGTGGCAAGTTCTACCCGCTGTCGCGCTCAACGTCGCTGACCGGCAAGTGGGATCACCTGGATAAACGCAACACCACGGTGTTTGGGGACATCCAGCACTACTTCGCCAATGATTGGAAACTGGTGGTCGCTGCCAACCAGACCTGGGCCAAGTCGGACTTTCTCGCCAACTACACCCAGCGTGTGAACGGCACCGAGAACATGTTTACCCTGAACCCAAGGCACTTCCGTTACGACGACACGCAAACCAGCGTTGATACCTACCTGTCCGGGCCTTTCAGTTTTATGGGCAAGCAGCACGATCTGGTCGTGGGGAGTAACGTGCGGGTCGATGATTTCGACTACCACGGTGGCCGCGATGCGTCTTACAACTACGTGTTCGACATCACGGATCCGGGCAACTTTAACCCACCGACGCCCACCGGATTGAACGTCAACCAGTGGAAGTACAACATCACGCAGAAACAGGCCGGGATCTTCGCCGCAGGTCGCTTTAGCCTGACAGACAGCACCAAGCTGATCCTGGGTAGCCGTATCAGTTGGTTCAAGAATGAGAGCCTGTCGTTCGTCAGCAAGAAGATTAAAAACGAGTACGAAAAAAACGCCGAAATTACCCCGTACGCGGGTCTGGTCCAGGAGCTGAATGACAACGTCTCGGCCTACGCCAGCTACACTGAAATCTTCAAGCCGCAGAACAACCTCGACAGCAACGGCTCGGTCCTCAAGCCGATGACCGGCTCAAATTACGAGTTGGGGCTTAAAGGGGAGTTCCTCGACAAGCGCCTGAACACCTCGGCGGCGGTGTTCCAGACTGACCAGATAGGGCGTGCAGAAGCTTATAGCAACGCTCAAGCCGAAACGCTGTGCCCGGAGTTGCCGAACGGCTGCTACCGCGCATCGGAGAAAGTGCGTAACCGCGGGATTGATCTCGAACTTAACGGTGCATTGACTGCAGACTGGAACCTCTCGGCGGGCTACACCTATACCCAATCCAAGTACGTGGCCGGAAGCCAAAAAGGCGAAGACTATTCAGCCCTGACACCCCGCCATCTGTTCAAAGTGACCACCGACTACCGCTTGCCGGGCGTCATGAATCAGACACGCGTAGGCGGCAGTTTCTTTGCGCAAAGCAAAATGACCAACACCTACCCGGGCGACGATTACAAAATCCAGCAACAGGGCTATGCCCTGACCAACCTGCACGCCATCTACGAGATCAATAAGCACCTCGAAGTCCAATACAATCTGGACAATGTGTTTGACAAGAAGTACTACCAGAGCACGGGCAACACCGATTACTGGAACTTCTACGGCGCGCCGCGCAACTTCAACCTAGCGTTAAGGGCGAAGTTCTAAAGCGGCTAAAAATCTGTAGGCGCTTGACTTGCGATCTTTTGGGCGTTTGAAAGATCGCGAGCAAGCTCCTACAGTTGATCGGGGGTTACAACGAAATGCCTGCTGCTTTGGCTCGAGCCGCGTGCAGTTTTTTGTAGCTGTCGATTAAGCGCAGGTGCCGGTCCAGACCTTCCAGCTTCATGCTGGTCGGGGTCAAACCATAGAAGCGCACACTGCCGTCAGCCGAGCCGATGGCTGCATGCATGCGCTCATTGCCAAACATGCGACGGAAGTTGATTTCGTAGTCTTCAAGCTCCAGGTCTTCATCCAAGTACATCTCCAGCACCGCATTCACAGCTTGGTAGAACAAGCCACGCTCAACGGTGTTGTCGTTGTACTGAAGGAACATTTCGACTGCTTCTTTTGCCTCTTCGTATTGCTGCAAGGCCAGGTAGATCAGCAGTTTCAACTCCAGAATGGTCAACTGCCCCCACGCGGTATTGTCGTCAAACTCGATCCCGATCAAGGTCGTGATGTCGGTGTAATCGTCCAGCTCACTTTCGACCAGGCGCTCAACCAGATCTTTCAGACCGGCCTCGTCCAAGCTGTGCAGGTTCAGAATGTCTTCGCGGAAAAACAGCGCTTTATTGGTGTTGTCCCAGATCAGGTCGTCTACCGGATAGATCTCAGAGTAATCGGGCACCAAAATGCGGCACGCATTGGCGCCAAGATGATCGTAAACCGCCATGTACACTTCTTTGCCCATGCCCTCGAGGATCCCAAACAGCGTCGCGGCCTCTTCAGCATTGGAGTCTTCACCCTGACTGGTGAAATCCCACTCAACAAACTCGTATTCCGGTTTGGCACTGAAAAAGCGCCACGACACCACTCCACTGGAATCAATAAAGTGCTCGACGAAATTGTTCGGTTCAGTCACCGCGTGACCTGCAAAGGTCGGCTGAGGTAAGTCGTTAAGCCCCTCAAAACTGCGGCCTTGCAGCAGCTCGGTGAGGCTGCGCTCGAGGGCCACTTCAAGGCTTGGGTGCGCACCAAACGAAGCGAACACACCGCCGGTGCGCGGGTTCATCAAGGTCACGCACATCACTGGGAATTCACCGCCCAGCGACGCGTCCTTTACCAGCACCGGAAAACCCTGCTCCTCTAGCGCCTGAATGCCTGCCAGAATGCCGGGGTATTTCGCCAGCACCTCAACCGGCACGTCTGGCAGCGCGAACTCACCCTCGATGATTTCGCGCTTGACCGCCCGCTCGAAAATCTCGGACAAGCACTGCACTTGCGCTTCAGCCAAGGTATTACCCGCACTCATACCGTTACTGAGGTACAGGTTTTCGATCAAGTTGGAGGGGAAGTAAACCACCTCGCCGTCTGACTGACGCACGAATGGCAGCGAGCAAATACCGCGCGCTTCATTACCCGAGTTAGTGTCAATAAGATGCGAACCGCGCAGTTCGCCGTCCCGGTTGTAAATCTTGCGGCAATACGCATCGAGGATCTCGGTCGGCAACTCGTCTTTGCGTCCGGGCTTGAACCAACGCTCTTCTGGGTAATGCACGAACGGCGCATTAGCGATGTCTTCGCCCCAGAATTGATCGTTATAGAAGAAGTTGCAGTTAAGGCGCTCGATAAACTCGCCCAGCGCCGAGGCCAGCGCACCTTCTTTGGTGGCACCTTTGCCGTTGGTGAAACACATCGGCGATTGCGCATCACGGATATGCAACGACCAAACATTGGGCACGATGTTGCGCCACGAAGCGATTTCAATCTTCATGCCCAAGTCGGCCAAAATGCCCGACATGTTGGCGATGGTTTGTTCCAGCGGCAGGTCTTTGCCCGCGATAAAAGTCCCTTCAGACGCGCCAGCAGTGGACGCAGGCATCAGCAGGGCTTGCGCGTCGGCATCGAGGTTTTCAACCTCTTCAATGACGAACTCAGGCCCCGCCTGCACCACCTTCTTTACCGTACAGCGGTCGATAGAACGCAAAATGCCTTGCCGATCTTTCTCAGAAATATCGGCAGGTAACTCGACCTGAATCTTGAATATCTGGTTATAGCGGTTTTCGGGATCAACAATATTGTTCTGCGACAGACGAATATTCTCGGTGGGAATATTGCGCGTCTGGCAGTACAACTTCACAAAATAAGCCGCGCACAATGCCGACGACGCTAAAAAATAATCAAACGGGCCGGGCGCCGAACCATCGCCCTTGTAGCGAATAGGTTGATCGGCCACCACCGTGAAATCATCGAACTTGGCTTCAAGTCGAAGGTTGTCGAGAAAGTTGACCTTAATTTCCATGGGGGGATTACCAGAATAACGAGCTGAAAAATAGGGGCGCCATTATCCGATTTTTCAGCCGGATGTCCCGCCCTTTTGCCTAACAACGCTGGAAGAAAGACGAAGTGACACGCCTCTAAACCTGTCTTGCGATGGGAGGGACAGCCGCGAATCTGGGGCAACATGGGCGTCAATCGGGCTCAGTCATGATGTATTGAACACTAAAGTCGAAAGGCGCCGAGTCGTCATATTCAACAACATCGGCATAACACGTGACACGTTTAACGCCGGTAGATTTGGCATCCAAAGCCCGTGTTGCACGAACCGTCGGGCTGATAACTCCAAACGACTGATAGACCTTGAGAGCTAACGTGAAGGTGCATTCGCGCTCCATCTGGATGCATTGATGCTGGCGCGTATCAGACTTGTCCGGCCCTATTTCCACACGCCAAAAACCACAAACCCCCGACTTTCTCTAGGAAAATCAGGGGTTTATGTTTACTTAATATGGCGGTGAAGGAGAGATTCGAACTCTCGATACAATTTCTTGTATACACACTTTCCAGGCGTGCTCCTTAAGCCACTCGGACACTTCACCGTATCTCTTCAAACATGTTCTGTCTGTCGAGGCGCGCTAATGTAGTCGAAAATTTTCGATATGACAAATCTTTTTTTCAGAATTTTCATGCGCTTACGCCGTTTGGCCGTTTTCTGTTTTCACCCAACCCGCTGATTCTGCCATTTTCAAGCTTTGTCGCCGAGCCTTGGGTCTAGCGAAGCCCAAGTAGGCGGGCATTTATAGAGAAAGATCGCAGCGTTTACCTGACTAACCAGTCAGTCACAGCGCTTTACCTGCGCGATGGGGCTGGGTAACGTCTGACTCACTTAACTACAAGGAATTGCGCCATGAGTGACTTGATTGCTTATCACCAGGAAGACGGTATCGCTACGCTGACCTTGAGCAACGGCAAGGTGAATGCTATTTCCCCGGACGTGATCGCTGCTTTTAATGCTGCGCTGGATCAAGCTGAGCAGGATCGAGCGGTGGTGATTATCACCGGGCAGCCGGGCATTCTCTCGGGCGGCTATGACTTAAAGGTGATGACTGCTGGCCCAGAGCAGGCAATTGAGTTGGTAAAGCAGGGTTCGACGTTGGCTCAACGCCTGTTGGCGCATCCGTTTCCTGTTGTCATCGCCTGTTCAGGCCATGCGGTGGCCAAGGGCGCATTTTTGTTGCTGTCGGTGGATTACCGCATCGGTGTTGAAGGCCCGTTCAGTATTGGTCTGAACGAGGTGCAAATTGGCATGACCATGCACCACGCGGGTATTGAGTTGGCGCGTGACCGCTTGCGCAAGTCGGCTTTCCACCGCTCAGTGATTAACGGTGAGATGTTTAACCCGAACACAGCGGTGGATGCAGGCTTTCTTGATGTCGTCGTCAAGCCTGAAGCGCTGCAAGCCACCGCACTTGAGGCGGCCCGCCAGTTGAAGAAGATCAACATGAAGGCGCACAAGAACACCAAACTTAAAGTCCGCAAAGAGCTGCTCGAGACGCTCGACAAGGCCATCGAGTTGGATCAACACCACGCGCTCTGAACTCAACGTTAAAGCCTATATCCCGATTGCTCTAAGTGGTCGGGATGCCTCCCTCCTCTCCTCTACTACGCTGCGTTTACACCTTTAGCTGGCCCCTCTCAGCCTTGATTGAAACATGTGCTTAAACAACACAGTCTCCTGCAGGTATCGGAGTAATTGCCGTTTTCAGTGTACGACCGTACACTTCGCCACCTTTTGTTTTGGCGAGCCTGTAAATGCTACTTTCGTTCCGTATGCTGTTGCTGGGCCTGCACTTTGTCGCTGCTGGCGTACTCGGTGTTCTGCTGGGCATTTGCCGCCCCTTCAACCCTGATAACAGCCGACTGTGCGCTAGGTTTTATGCTTGGCCTTCGAAATGGATCTTGGGTTATAAGCTCAAGACAGAAGTCGGGCCCTTGATGGATAAGCCGCAAAGCTGCGTGATAATCGCCAATCATCAGTCCAATTACGATTTGTTTGTGTTCGGCAATGTGGTTCCGCGCCGCACGGTGTGCATTGGTAAAAAAAGCCTGAAATGGGTGCCACTGTTCGGTCAATTGTTCTGGCTGGCAGGTAATGTGCTAATCGACCGAGGTAATGCTCGCAAAGCGCGTCAATCTATGTTGACGACAACGCGCACCTTGCAGGAAAAAGACACCTCTATATGGGTGTTCCCAGAAGGCACACGCAACTTTGGTAAAGCGTTGCTGCCGTTCAAAAAGGGCGCGTTCCACATGGCTATCACCGCCGGAGTGCCGATTGTGCCGGTGTGTGTGAGTACTTACAGCCAGCATTTCAAGCTTAACCGCTGGCACAGTGCCGATATTTTGATCCGCTCCTTGCCAGCCATTCCCACGGCAGGCCTGACCCAAGACGACATGCCCCAACTGATCGAGCAGTGCCGCGAGCAAATGCGCGAGTGTATCGAAGCCATGGACCGCGAGCTGTTGGCCCAGCATAAAAAGCTTCTGCCCCCGCGCGCTAACAGTAAAACCACAACCTCTAACCCGAACGTCTAAACGTTTGTCACGTCAAAGTGTTTGATTGCGCGCTAAGCTGCATCTTTTGCGCCCTAACCCTTTGATGAAGAAGCGATTAGAACTATGGGGAGAGTCATTGCTGCTGCGGTTTATAGCGAAGGCAAAAAAGTCAGTGATATTACGCTGGATGAAGGCAGCGCCTGGGCAGCCAAGCCTGGGCACTTTGTCTGGATTGGCTTGGAACAACCCGACCCCCAAGAGCTGAGCAACTTGCAACGCCAGTTCAATCTGCATGAACTGGCCATTGAAGACGCCTTGGAGCAACACAGCCGACCGAAGCTCGAAACCTTTGGCGACGCGCTGTTTATCGTCACCTACTCGCCTGTTCGCCATGAAGGCAAATTAGAGTTCGTTGAAACACATATCTTTGCTGGCAATGGTTACATCATCACCAGCCGCAATGGTCACTCCGCCTCCTACCGCTCTGTGCGCCAACGTTGCGAAGCGCGCCCGCTTTTGCTGGAGCATGGCGAGGATTTTGTGCTGTATGCCTTGCTCGATTTTGTCACCGAAAGCTATCAGCCGGTCAGTGAGGCTATCCACGCCGAAATCGAGTTGCTTGAACACACGATCATGGGCAATACGCTCAATGAAGCTGACATCTTAAAACTTCACAGTTTACGCCGCGATGTGCTGCGACTGCGTCGGTACGTGGCGCCCATGGTCGAGGTCAGTGAGGAACTGCAGCGCCTCAGCTTCCCTTTTATTGACAAAAATATGCGCCCGTATTTTCGCGATGTGCAAATTCATGTCACCCGGCAAATGGAAGACCTCACCACGTTGCGCGACGTTGCCAGCCAAACCATTGAAATGGTGGTGTTGCTGGAGTCATCACGGCAAAGCATTACGCAACGCAAATTCGCTGCGTGGGCGGCTATCTTGGCGTTTCCAACGGCTGTCGCAGGCATCTACGGCATGAACTTTCAGTACATGCCAGAGCTGACTTGGCACTATGGCTATTTCGGCATATTGGGCTTTATTGCAGTGGGCGTGACAGGCTTGTGGACGAGTTTCAAACGTTCGGGTTGGCTGTAAAGACGCCGCACACTGTGAGAGCGAGGGCGTCTCGCGATCTTCATAAGCAAACGATCGCGAGGCAAGCTCGCTCATACACTTTGGGGTATTAGGCCGATTTAGCCGCCGGCTTGTTCGCCACAAAGCGCATCATCCACTCGGCAACGGTCCGACCATGATGGTCGTTTTCCAAGCTGGCGATGCCTTTGCTGTAAATCTGCTCGCCCAAATGCTCTTGGCGCAGATCAAGCAAGGCACGCGAGTAATCGTGGATAAACTCGGGGTGACCCTGGAAGCACAACACTTGGTCATTGATGTGGTAAGCCGCAAACGGGCAGAAATCGCTGGAGGCAACCACTGTGGCGTTTTCCGGCAAGGCCGTGACTTGGTCCTGATGGCTGATCAACAGTGTTAGGTCTTCAACCATCGGGCTCATCCACGGCGCTTTGGCGGCCAATTTGTATTGGTGGGTGCCCACGCCCCAGCCTTGGGTTGCCCGCTCGCTCTTACCTCCCAGCAGTAACGCCAACAACTGGTGGCCAAAACAAACCCCCAACAATTTGTCACCGCGCTCATAGCGTGTCAGCAAGTATTCTTTGAGGGTTTGAATCCAGGGGTCGGTGCCAAAAGAATCAGCCTTGCTACCGGTCACTAGGTAAGCGTCATACACCTCATCATCCGATGGGTATTGCCCACTCACTACGTTGAAGATTGTGAATTGCGCAGCAATGGGTTGCTCAGAGAACAAGCGCTTGAACATCTGCCCGTAGCCTTGGTACTGGTCAATAAATTCGGGGCGCAGAACGTCCGTTTCCAAAATGCAGATGCGTAGTGACATAAAAAATACCTGGCACGAAAAGGCGAAATGAATGACTGCAACTCGCTAGAGCCTGCCCTGAAACACTAATTGATGGCAAGTACTGCGCGTACTGAAAAGGCCCGGGCGCAAACACACCGAGTCAGTGGCGCCAGAAACAAACTCCCGGACGAACGGTAGGTGACTAATGATTTTCAAGGTTAAGGCTTGCATGGTGTCTAGCAACGGCCTTACAGAGCACACACAAAACGCTTAATAGCGTTTTAAAAACTAAATGCACTTGAATGATTTGAAAAGGTTCTAAGCCCCGTGTTACGCCGCCTCTACTGTTAAGCCTGTCAATGGGCAAGACGCTTTTTTAAGAGATTTACGCCCTTATCGCAGAACAATGGGGTTCAGGAAAAACAACAATAGGCAGGTCGCCATGTTCAAACACACGAAATTACGTCAAGCCGGGCTTATCCTCTTCGCAACTACCTTGCTGTTGATTGTGCCGAACCTGACCAAGGTTATCGGCTAAGGTGCCGCTTTTGTATGCAGGCTCTAGGTACTTAAACGGCTTTCAATCCACTACGACACACTCAGTTGCAGCAGATGACAGAACGCAAAATCAACACCTCATTCACTCAACAGCGTCACGTAAAAAATAAAACGGCTAGCCCAAGGCTAGCCGTTTACACAACCTCCAATAACGTTAGTTCAGAAGGCCACGCACCTCCTGCTTAACACCCCAGCCTTCAACAATTCCACCTAGCGGGGCAACAACCGCTTCGAAATTCTGCTCAAAGTCTCCGATACCCCCATAGGTCGCGTGCATCACCTTGCTTAACTCAAGGTGCCAAGTACCGTCCTCACTCACATTGATCTGAGCATTCAGGGACTCACCACAAAATTTGCCTGCTGCTCTGCGCGCCCGCTCCTCATCCGGGAAGATCGCGTAAAACTCAATAGGATGGATACGTGCAAAATCAAAACCGCCTTCTTTCATGCGGCGCAGCACAAAGCTGCTGAGGTCTTCTTGATGGGCTGTGCTCATGAAACGTCCTCCTCGCAATGGATAGACATTCAGCGCTCTCGTGACGCCAGCCGATGTGCCGGGCAGAGAGTATAAGCATGTAGCGAACAAGATCAGAGCCAGTCGAATACTTCGCTGGTCTGGGTGCAGAGTAGACCTGTCAGATAATCTCTGCCAAGAGGGAAAATAAAATTTAGTGCATTTAAACGAATACAGATCACACTCAAAAGCACAGGGCTCGGCACCTGGACAGATGCGCTGTCCAGGACCAGCCCAACGGCCTTGCTGGCCGTGAGTTACTTCTCTGCGCGCTCTTTAAGCGCTTTGAGGGTCTTGAACGGGGCATCTACCACAAACTTGTTGGCAACCATTGCAGGTACGCTGCCGCCTGGCTCGGTGTGAACCTGATACGTGACCTCAGTCAGGTTGTCGCCTTTAGGCACCAGCTTCCAGAAACCGTCAACCTGAGCGACGCGCACAAAGCCTTTTTCTTCAGGCATGTAAGTGGGGACGCCTTTTAAGTTGCGGGTCAGCGTACCGTCTGGCGCAACGGTCGTCGTCACTTCAAGAATGGAGTCGCGAGGGGTCACAGGCCAAGGCGTATTGAACTGAGTGTAGGTCCAACTCTTGTCTCCCTCATGCTTGAGCAGCTTTTGGGTTTTACACTCATGGATCCAAGAACATGCGCCTGCAACGTCTTCTTGCAAACCCTTGATTTTGGCCAGCGGCGCATTGATGAGAGTCACGCCTTGGTAGGCCTTGTAATCGGAGCCTGGGACTTCACTCAAAGAGACTTTAATGCCGTCTTCGTTCTTGGCCACTTTCCAATCTTCAGCATGGACCACGCCCACTAGCAGAACACTCAAACCACACGCCATTGCTACTCGATGTAACGAACCCATTGTCTTATTCCTTATTTTTGAAGGTTTGTACACTGAACACGAATGCACTAAGCCGCCGTCATCTGCTCCCACCAACCGATCAGGTTGACAGCCTCTTCTCTATTGCTGCCGCACACCTCTATGTCTGCCTTAAACGATGCGCACACAGCGGGACGTTCTGGCTGGCCGAACAAACCACATAAATAATCGACAGATAGATGTAAGCAGCGTTCCCCTGCGGGTTTGCCATTAGGCATGCCGGGGATCGGTGTACTGATGGAGGGTGCTATACAACAAGCGCCACAGCCTTCACGGCAATTCATGACGTGAGCTCCTCGGTAGGGGCAAAGTGCATTGATGACAAGGGATAGTACTCGCTAGAACGAGCGTTTGAAATTGGCCGTTCAGCAGAATCTAAGTGACTGAACAGTCAGTTTAGAAGCCGGTTTTCAGTCATTAGGCACTTATTGTTTGAATTCAAAGTCGAGCGCTGCGCCTTCGATTTCATTTTGTCGCGCTTCGTTACGCATTTGCAGGCCCATCTCATTGCTTAGCAAACGCCCGTTCAATTGAAAAGGGCTCTCATCGGGCTGCTTTTCGGCAAACATATTGGGCAGCAACGGTTTGTGCACAGGCATAGGGACGGCCCCTAAGGGGCGCAGTTGGCGGACCATTTCAGGTGGCAAGCTCAAGTCAATCGCAGTTTCCGGCACACGCTTCTTTTTCGTTTTGGACGCCGACTGAGATTTTTTTAACTTGGAGGCAGGCTTTTTAGCCGGTGCTTTTTGCGTAGGTGCCGCAGACTTGACAGGCGTACTACCGGCTGTCGATTGAGCAGTGGTCGTTTCGGATGCCGACGGACTCGCCAACGCACCCTGCGCGCTAAACGCAGCCAGCACACCTGCCAAGATAAGCCCTACACAATAAGTCGCTCTCATAACTCCCACGGTCTTGATCGTTTAGGCTCCCATGCTGGCGCGTATGACACGTCAAGACAAGTCTAATGTAACCAAATGGCCATACCACACAGCCCTTACCCTCTTAATACAGGCTTGCTGTTTCTTGGCACAGTTGACTGGCAAGCATGCCCAGCGTCATCAGCGCCCGCTCAGCCTCTTTGTTCCAAGGCGTGCCACAGTTGAGTCGAATGCAGTGATTAAACTGCTCGGTATTACTGAAAATAAGCCCGGGGGCGATACTGATACCTTGCTGCAAAGCCCGCACGTGCAGCTCTTGGGTATTAACCCTACCCGGCAAACTGACCCACAAAATGAACCCGCCGCTCGGGCGCGATATTTGTGTGCCTTCGGGAAAAAATTGCTGAACCGCCAGTTGGAATGCGCTCAAATTTTTACGGTATTCCTGTCGGATATGCCGTAAATGACGGTCGTATCCACCGTTTTCAAGGTAAGCCGCCACCCCCATTTGCGTCACGCTGCACGCCGAATGAGTCGTGAAAGTTTGCAGTCGCTGGATTTCTTGCTGATATTTACCCGCGATCATCCAGCCGATTCGTACGCCAGGTGACAAGGTTTTAGAAAAACTCGAGCAGTACACTACGCGATCAAGACGATCATAGGCTTTTAGGGCTTTGGTGCGCCCCACCTCAAACATGAGTTCGCCATAGATGTCGTCTTCAACGATTTGAATGTCAAAGTCTGAAGCCAGACGCAGCAAATGCTTTTGCCGCTCTTCAGGCATTGTGCCCCCCAGTGGATTACTCAAGCGCGTGGTCAAGACCAATGCCTTGATCGGCCACTGATTAGCCGCCAGTTGTAAGGCTTCAAGGCTCATGCCGGTGGCTGGATCGCTAGGGATCTCGATGACTTTCAGGCCCAGCAGATCAGCCAATTGCAGTAAGCCGTAATACGTGGGCGACTCGGCTGCAATCAAGTCGCCAGGGCGGGTCAGTACCCGCAGCGACATTTGCAGAGCGTCCACACAGCCGTGGGTAATGATGACTTCCGAAGGATCGACCACCACACCCGCGTCACGCATACGGATCGCAACCTGACGACGCAACGGCTCAAAACCAGGGCTGAACATGTAGCTGAAAGCACGTGGGCTGTGAAAGCGCGTGACTTTGGCCAATTGCTGATGCAGGGCGCGTACCGGTAAATAGTCGACACTCGGCACCGCAGCGCCCAGCGGGAAAACCCCTTCGCGACGCGACTCAACCAACACTTGCTGAATAATACTACTGCGGGTTACCAGCCCTGGGCGCTCAACACGGGCGATGTCAGGGGTCGAGGCTGTCAGGGCCGGGGTCTGATGGACGTAATAGCCCGACTGAGGCCGGGCCCGGATTAAGCCTTGATCTTCAAGATTGGCGTAGGCCTGCAACACCGTCGCGTGGCTGACATTGAGTTGTGAACTCATCTTGCGCACCGAGGGCACACGCTCGCCCGGTTGATAGACGCCACGCCGAATATCCTCAGCCAGTTGCTGAGCAATACGTTGATAAAGCAAAAGATTGGTCATGGCGCGAGACTCGATGTTCAGTCGTTTTTTTTATTGGAAGCATAGGTGTCACGAACAATACCGGAACAGTTTAGAAGTGTACGGGCACAGTTGCCACTCTTCTGGGCCGTACAGGGCGCAGGGGAGCTCAACTGTATGGTTATGGTCGTCACAAACGCGCAAGGAGCTGCCGCAGGCTGCGATCTTTTTCCGTTTAAAGATCAAAAGATCGCAGCCTGCGGCAGCTCCTACTGTGTCGTCGTTAATGCGCTTAACGAGCGGCGCCCAACTGGCCTTTCTCGTCGGAAAAGACGATTTCGACCCTGCGATTCTGCGCTCGCCCACGCTCGGTGGCGTTCACATCCACAGGGTATTGCTCGCCATAACCGGCGACTTGGACGCGCTTCTCGTCGATACCTAAATCAATCAAAACATCCGCAACGGACTGAGCCCGCGCCAACGACAGGGTGAGATTATCGTCAGAGACGCCGGTGTTGTCGGTGTAGCCCTCAATACGCACGATTCGCTTGGGGTTGAGTTGCAGAAACTGCACCAGCTTGAGGGCCGTGCGGTTAGCCG
This sequence comes from Pseudomonas endophytica, assembly GCF_001411475.1. GTDB lineage: Bacteria > Pseudomonadota > Gammaproteobacteria > Pseudomonadales > Pseudomonadaceae > Aquipseudomonas > Aquipseudomonas endophytica. Next base: position 23,218 of record NZ_LLWH01000157.1, read on the forward strand.
AATTTTTCAAATCAGCCGCGCCGGTATCGAACAACACATCACCTAAGGTGATGACCAACCCGCGGTCAGTTTGGGTAGTAGCCAGACTGATGATTTGCTCTTCCAGCCATTTACCCTGCTGCTGAACACTGAGCAACTTGGTTTCGCGCAATGCCAGTTGCAAGCGTTGACGCTCGAGTTCGAGTTTGGCTGCACGCTCTTCGTTAAGCACTTTTTGCGTGTGCTCACGGGCAATTTCGCTATAGCGCTGGCTGAGGTAAGCGTAGTGCGCGACATCATCACCACTGCCCCAATAGCTGGACAACCGATCGGCTCGCGCCAGCGATTCACCGGCACGAATCACGTCTTTAGGCGCAATACGCAGCACATTGTTGTCTTCTTTGACCGCTTGGAAATCGCTATTGGCCTCTTGCAACGCCCGATCATTGGCGTGGTGCCCGGCACAACCGGTCAAGCTGATACCACTTAACACCACTGCACTGCTGAAAACCACGGACTTAACGCTCATTGGGCCTGCGCCAGTTGTTTGTGCAAGCGGGTAATCCGGGTGTTGAGCACGTTCAATTGTTCCTGGCTTTTTTGCGTTAGAACCCGCGCCTCAGCCAAGCGAGCGTCAAGCTCAGCCTGCTCTGCTTGAATGCGTGCGTCTTTGTAGGACTGTTCAGCCATATCGGCACGGGCGTGGGTCAGTTTGTCTTCGGCCTGTTGGAGTTCAGGTACATCATCGGCCGTCGCGCCGACAGCTTTGGCTTGCTCCACGGCTTGCTCGGTCAAGCGTATTTGTTGATTCGGTGCTGGGTCGTTCGCACAACCCGCCAAAGCCAGAACAGCCAAGGCTGCGATAAAAGGTCGAATCGTCACTAAAAATTCCTACTGTTTTGGGGCGCTTAGCGGTTGCTGCAATTGCGATTTCCACCGCTCCAGATTACGTTGCAAGGCGGCTTCGGCCTGGCCGGAGGCGGGCAATTCTGTCATCTTTTTGGCGAGCTGTCCGCGCAACCACGGCTCATTGCAGGCCGAGTCATGGGAGATCGCTAAAAACAGCCCCGGCTGGTCAATCGGCTGCGAATGGGCCAGCAAGTCTTCAGCAATGCCCAAGGTTTGAGCCGTCGCCATACCGGCGTACCGCCCGGCAACTACGTAATCCACTTGGCCCAACAGTAACTTTTGGAACGCCTGCGTCAGACTGGGTTGAGGCATGAGGGTTAGCTGACGCTTAGCAAAATCCTCAAAGGGTTCCGTCAACCGCGCCTTCTGCGAGAGCGCTCCCTTATACCCATGTAAATCGGCTGGGGTTTCGTAGATCAAGGACGAGTCTTTGCGCGTCCACACCAAATAGTCATTACGCACCAGTGGTGGGTGAATGTAGTCCAGGGCGTTTAACCCCGCCAACGTCAGCGGTGCGTCCAACAACATATCCATGCGCCCGGTACGCACTTCATCCTGAGCCTGGGAGCGCTTCCCGGCGTATAGCACTTGCACCTTGATCCCAAGCTCTTGGGCGGCCTGTTGCAATAGATCGGCGCTGGCACCGATCAGGTGCGTTGGATCGGCGGGATCACGCCACAAATAAGGCGGCGCGTCGGGGCTACCGGTTACGATCAGGCGCTCGCACTTGCCCGCTGCTTGGGACAGCAAAGGGGCCAATGCCAAGCCCAATAACAACCTGCCTGCCTGTCGCACATCCATATTTCTACGCTCCGATCACATTATTCAAACGCATAAAAAACCCGGTCGTTCAGGCTGTTAAGAGACAGCTGAGCATTGAGTGCTCAGCTTTTCTAGACAGCCCGGACAACCGGGCTCTTTATAAGTGAAGCGACTGGATTAAACCAGTTTCTCCAGCTCAGGTACTGCTTCGAACAAGTCCGCAACCAGACCGTAATCGGCTACCTGGAAGATCGGCGCTTCTTCGTCCTTGTTGATCGCAACGATCACTTTAGAGTCTTTCATCCCGGCCAAGTGCTGGATCGCGCCGGAAATGCCGACGGCGATGTACAGCTGTGGCGCAACGATTTTACCGGTCTGACCGACCTGCATATCGTTCGGTACGAAACCAGCGTCAACGGCAGCGCGCGAAGCACCCACAGCGGCGCCCAGTTTGTCAGCCAGTGCGTACAGGTGTTTGAAGTTGTCACCGTTCTGCATGCCACGACCGCCAGAAACGACGACTTTAGCAGCGGTCAGTTCAGGGCGATCCGACTTGGCCAGCTCTTCGCCAACGAACGACGAAGTGCCTGCATCGTGAACAGCTGCTACTGCTTCAACGGCAGCCGAGCCACCTTCAGCAGCCACCGGGTCGAAACCGGTAGCACGCACAGTGATGACTTTGACCGGCGCAGTCGACTGCACGGTAGCGATGGCGTTACCGGCGTAGATTGGGCGAGTGAACGTGGCAGCGCTGACCACCGAGATGATCTCGGAGATCTGGTCAACGTCCAACTGGGCGGCAACGCGCGGCAGGATGTTTTTACCGTTGGAGGTCGCGGCAGCCAAGATGTGGCTGTAGTCTTGCCCAAGAGCTGCGACCAGCGGCGCAACATTTTCTGGCAACTGATGCGCGTAAGCGGCGTTGTCAGCCACCAGCACTTTAGCCACGCCAGCGATTTTTGCAGCCGCTTCAGCCACTGCGCCGATGCTTTGGCCAGCGACGAGGACGTTGATATCGCCACCGATTTTCGCGGCAGCGGCGACGGTGTTCAGAGTGGCCGGAGCCAGTACTTTGCCGTCGTGTTCTGCGATTACCAAGATAGTCATGATTAGATTACCTTCGCTTCGTTTTTCAGTTTCTCGACCAGTTCAGCCACCGACTTAACCTTGATGCCCGCGCTGCGTGCAGCCGGTGCTTCAACTTTTACGGTTTTGTTGGTCGACGCTGTCGAAACGCCCAACGCGTCTGGCGTCAGCACTTCAAGCGGCTTCTTTTTGGCTTTCATGATGTTTGGCAGAGACGCGTAGCGCGGCTCATTCAAACGCAGGTCGGTGGTGACGATAGCTGGCAGGCTTAGCGAAACAGTTTGCGCGCCGCCGTCAATTTCACGGGTCACAGCAACCTTGTCGCCCGACACTTCAACTTTAGAAGCGAAGGTACCCTGACCGTAACCGGTCAGTGCAGCCAGCATTTGGCCAGTTTGGTTGTTGTCGCTGTCGATAGCCTGTTTACCCAGGATCACCAACTGAGGCTGTTCCTTGTCAACCACAGCCTTAAGCAGCTTGGCCACAGCCAGCGAGGTCAGATCTTCGGCGGATTCGACGAGGATGGCGCGATCAGCACCCAGAGCCAGCGCAGTGCGCAGTTGCTCTTGAGCGGTAGTCGGGCCGATTGAGACGACGACGACTTCAGTCGCAACGCCTTTCTCTTTCAGGCGCACGGCTTCTTCCACAGCGATTTCGCAGAAGGGGTTCATCGACATCTTGACGTTGGCGAGGTCAACGCCGGAGTTGTCCGCTTTGACGCGTACTTTAACGTTGTAATCGACCACTCGTTTGACAGCTACAAGAACCTTCATGGATTCCTCGTTACTCTCCGGTGAAAAGAAAGTCGCCTAGGCGAACCTGGCGGTTGTTGTTCATCAGCACAAGGGCACCTCCAAAGATCTTTGCTGTGCCCATCTTTATAGAAAGAATGACGAGTGCCAAAACCTTCTCTTGCGACCATCTATCGGATGTGACTACCAAGTCATACATCGAAAGGACGTGTAAACTTCGCCCAAAAAATGGCAGCCTCCTACAGGCTTGTGCCTACGCCATGTCTTTAGAGGTGCTCTTGAAACCAACAATCAGCCTACGGCGAGCGCAAAACCGCCCGTATCTTGACCGGAACACCTATTGCGGTCAATACAGCAAATCGGCCACTTTAAAGCCGTGTGCTGTTGATTTGTCTGGCTTACAGCGATTTCAAACAAACGTTTGTATTGGACGCTGCTAGTGGTGTAGATATAATGCCCGCCCATAGAGAGAGCGGCGCCTCATCCATTGCATCTTTGGTTTTAAGCCGAGGGGATAATGGATGAAACGCCAAACCTCCAATTAGAAAAATACCGTTGAGCCTTGAGTAGGAGATAGCCTGTGGAACGCGAATACATGGAATTCGACGTGGTCATCGTCGGCGCCGGCCCTGCCGGTTTGTCCGCCGCCTGCCGTTTGAAGCAGAAGGCCGCCGAAGCCGGTAAAGAAATTAGCGTCTGCGTGGTTGAAAAAGGCTCCGAAGTCGGCGCTCACATTCTGTCTGGTGCGGTATTTGAACCCCGCGCCCTAAATGAGTTATTCCCAGATTGGAAAGAGCTCGGCGCACCGCTGAACACACCGGTCACCCGCGATGACATTTATGTACTGCGTAGTGACAGCGATGCGACAAAAGTACCTGACTTTTTTGTGCCCAAAACCATGCACAACGAAGGCAATTACATTATTTCCTTGGGCAACCTATGCCGCTGGCTGGCACAGCAGGCAGAAAACTTGGGCGTAGAAATCTATCCAGGTTTTGCTGCTCAAGAAGTACTGTTCGACGAAAACAACGTGGTTCGCGGAATTATCACCGGTGATCTGGGCGTTGACCGCGAAGGCAACCCGAAAGAAGGTCTGTACACCCCTGGCATGGAATTGCGCGGCAAGTACACCTTGTTTGCAGAAGGCTGTCGCGGCCATTTGGGCAAACAACTGATCGAGCGCTTTAAGCTAGACAGCGAAGCTGACAGCCAGCACTACGGCATCGGTCTGAAAGAAATTTGGGAAATTGACCCGGCTAAGCACCAGCCTGGCTTGGTGGTTCATACCGCGGGCTGGCCGCTGGATATCATGAGCCGCGAAAACACCGGCGGCTCATTCCTCTACCACCTGGAAAATAACCAAGTAGTGGTCGGGTTGATCGTTGACCTGTCGTACAGCAACACCTTCCTGTCGCCGTTCGATGAGTTCCAGCGCCTCAAGCATCACCCGGTCCTCAAGCAATATCTAGAAGGCGGCAAGCGCATCAGTTACGGCGCACGAGCATTGGCCAAAGGCGGCCTGAACTCGCTACCGAAAATGGTTTTCAACGGTGGCGCATTGATCGGTTGCGATCTAGGCACCATGAACGTGGCCAAAATCAAAGGCAGCCACACGGCCATGAAGTCCGGCATGCTCGCTGCCGAGGCGGTAGCAGACTCACTGCTCGCAGACTCCGAAGGCGGTGATGCGCTCAACACTTACGTTGAAGCCTTTAAAGCCAGTTGGTTGTTCGATGAGTTGTTCGCCAGCCGTAACTTCGGCCCGGCGATGCACAAGTTCGGGCCGATCATGGGTGCAGGCTTTAACTGGGTCGATCAGAACCTCTTCGGCGGTAAACTGCCGTTCACTCTACACGACACCAAGCCCGACTACGCGTGCCTCAAGCAGGCCAAAGACTGCAAGAAAATCGACTACCCGAAACCAGACGGCAAACTCAGCTTCGACAAACTCAGCTCGGTCTTCTTGTCTAGCACCAACCATGAAGAAGAGCAGCCGTGCCACCTCAAGCTGCGCGACCCAAGTATTCCGATCAACGTTAACCTGCCGCTCTACGACGAGCCTGCCCAGCGTTACTGCCCGGCTGGCGTGTATGAAGTGATTACGCAGGAAAGCGGCGAGAAGCGTTTCCAGATCAACGCGCAGAACTGCGTTCACTGCAAAACGTGCGACATTAAAGATCCGTCGCAGAACATCACGTGGGTAACTCCAGAAGGTGCTGGCGGCCCGACTTACCCGAATATGTAAGTCCGGAGCTGCCGCAGGCTGCGATCTTTCGCTTTTTAAGATCAAAAGATCGCAGCCTGCGGCAGCCCTTATACAGACACCGAGCTTTCATGCCCTGGGCTGCGCTCAAAATAGCGTTTGTACTCGCGGCTGAATTGCGAAGTACTTTGGTAACCGACCCGCTCCGCTACTTTCGCCACGCCCAATCCCTCATCACTTAAGAGCAGTTGTTGTGCACGCAACAGGCGCAGGCGCTTGAGGTATTGCACAGGCGACAGCAAGGTGCTGCGCTTGAAATGCTCATGAAACGTAGACGCGCTCATGTTCGCGCAACGCGCCAACGTCTCGACATTCAGCGGCTCGGCAAAATGTTCGTGCAAATGCGTCAGCGAAGCGGCCACTCGAGCAAACTGCCCTTGCTGCTCAACTAATGCGCGCAACACATTGGCTTGCGGGCCACGCAGCGCGGCGAATAACACTTCGCGCAAGCGTGCTCGCCCCATGATCCGACACTCCAGCGGGTCATGCAGGCAGCGCAACAAGCGCTCGACCGCTTGGCGCATTTCGTCATTGAGCACCGCCGAGGTCATAGACTCCGGGGTCTGGGCAGCGCTGCGTTCAGGGGCCAAGCCCATGGCCAGCACTAACTCACCGAGTATCGCCCGATCAATGCTGATCGCAACGCCTAACAGCGGGATGTCTTGCGAGGCAAAGGTTTCGCACTCAAAAGGCACCGACAATGCTTGCACCAAGTAATGCCCAGCGCCGTATTCCATGCTGCGCGGCCCAAGGTAAGCCACTTTGCTGCCTTGAGCGATCACCATCAGGCTGGGTTCATAGATCTGCGGCATCCGCGGCACGATGTTGCAGGCGGACACAACGCGCACTTCAGGCATCAAGGTGGGAACAAAGCCCAGGCGGGTGGCCAGCGGCTTGATAAGTGACACCAACGTGGCGTTCTCATCGAGGTGACGGGTCAAAAGCATGACGATTTTTTCATAGCCGTTATAGAACGCCGCATCTTCGCAGAACTGACCTATAAAGCGACAGATACTCCATGAGTTCGGACGAATAGGCATAACTGACGGAGGAATCGTCATAGTCCTGCAAGGTCAGTGGGCGCACAATTGCACCCTGTTCACTGTTAACGCGACTTGAGGTTCCTGATGTCTAACGTCACCTACAACGCCATCGGCTATGCCGCTCAAACATCTTCAGCGCCACTGGCTCCGATGCAGTTCAATCGCCGCGCGCCGCGCCCGGACGACGTAGCCATCGAAGTTTTGTACTGCGGCGTTTGCCACTCCGACATCCATCAGGCACGTAACGAGTGGGGCTTTGCCGTTTATCCAGTCATGCCTGGCCACGAAATCGTCGGCAAAGTAACCGCCGTCGGCGAGAACGTTACCAAGCACAAAGTCGGCGATCTGGTCGGTGTCGGCTGCATGGTCGATTCGTGCCGCGAGTGCTCGGCCTGTAAAGAGGACCTTGAGCAATACTGCCTGGAAGGCGCGACCATGACCTATTGCACGCCTGACCGCGTTGATGGCAGCAACACCATGGGCGGCTACTCGGACAGCATCGTGGTCAGCGAGCATTTTGTGGTGCGCATCCCTGAAAATCTTGACCCAGCCAGCGCAGCCCCTCTGCTGTGCGCCGGTATCACCACCTACTCTCCGCTGCAGCATTACGGTGTCGAAGCGGGCGATAAGGTCGGCATTTTAGGCATGGGCGGTTTGGGCCACATGGGCATCAAGTTCGCTAAAGCCATGGGCGCAGAAGTCACCTTGTTCACCCGTTCGGCGGCCAAAGCAGAAGAGGCGTACAAGCAAGGGGCTGATCATGTGATCGTCTCTACCGACCCTGAGCAGATGAAGGCCGCAGCTGAGAGCTTCGACTTTCTGCTCGACACGATTCCGGTGCCACACGACCTGAACCCCTACCTGCAGACCCTGCGTTTTGACGGTGTACACATTTTGGTTGGTCTGATCGAACCGGTCGACCCAGCTCTGGATGCCTTCAACTTAGTGTTCAAGCGCCGCGTACTGGCTGGCTCGCTGATTGGCGGCATTGCAGAAACCCAAGAAATGCTTGATTTCAGCGCTGCCAACGGCATCACCTGTGACATCGAAATGCTCGACATCAAAAACATCAACGAAGCGTTTGAACGTGTGGTTAAAGGCGACGTGAAATATCGCTTCGTGATCGACATGAAGACGTTGAAGGCTTGAAAGCAGCTGTAAGCCTCAAGCTTGTCGGCTAAAGCTGCGCATTAGCGGTAGCCCAACTCTGCCGATATGTGTTGCGCGGCGTGGATAATGACCGGGATTAACCCGGTCATTTTTTCCAGTGACATGTAAGGCACGGTACTGGCAATACTGATAGCGGCGACGATTTTGCCACTGGCGTCACGTACTGGGGCGGCCACACAACGGATCGACGGTTCGTTGTCCTCCAGGTCAAACGCATAACCACCCGCCACGTAGCGGCGCATGCGCTCTTCAAACTCTGCCCACGTCACTTCTTGATGATCCGGCCATAACGGGTTTTTACCACCCGCAGGATGGCTTTTTTCATACAATCGCTGCCACTCCCCCGGCGGCGCATCCAGCAACATGGCTTTACCGATCCCGGTGCGCGCCAAGGGCATGCGATGACCTACCCGCGAGCGCATTTCCGGGCCGTTACGCCCCGGATTCTTATGCAGATACAGTACTTCGTCACCTTCGCGAATGGCCAAGTGAATGGTATCGCCAGTCAAACCCGACAATTGGTCCAGATACGGCCCGGCCAGCGTCACCAGCGGCAGTTCTTCGCGCGCCTGAAAACCTAACTCGATCAGTTTTGGCCCTAACAAGTAACCCACCTGCGGTAACACCCGCAGATAACGCTCATCCACCAAGCAACTGGCCAGCCGGTGGGTAGTACTGCGTGTGGTGCCGATGGCACGCGCGATGTCTTTAAGGTCACGTGCGCCGTTAGCCACAGCCTGAACCACAGCCAGCCCGCGCAGTAGGGTTTGGGTGCCAGTTGGGGTAGTTTTTGGAGCGTCGTCCTGCATAGCCAGCCTTTGCGTAGAAGGGAGAGAACCGGGCGGCATTATGGTCGCCCGGTTAACCGGAGGCTACAGTTCGATTCGCTCAACCTTGCCCACCAGCAAGATGTAAGACAACGCTCCCAGCAACGCCAGTACCGAAATGTAGGTGATTGCCGGGGCAAACGAGTCACCGCTGGCCAAAAAGCCAATCACGATGGGCGTCGCAATGGCAGACAGGTTACCGATGAAGTTGAATACACCGCCTGTTAGGCCCAATAGCCGCGCCGGGGCCAACGTCGAAACCAGCGACCAGGTAATCGAAGCCAAGCCGTTGCCAAAGAACGCCAACGCCAAGAACGCAATCACCAGCGGCGTCGACTCAACAAAGTTGGCACCAATGATTGAGGTCGAAATCAGCAGCCCGCTAATGATCGGCAGTTTGCGGGCAAAGCCCACCGAGTAGCCGCGACGAATCAGCCAGTCTGAAAAGAACCCCGAACACAGTACGCCCACAAACGCCGCCAAAAAGGGCAACGACGCCAACAGACCGGACTTAATAAAGTCCATGCCGCGGTATTTAACCAAGTAGGTCGGGAACCACGTGAGGAAGAACCACAGCGTTGAGTTCAAGCAAAACTGCCCGAGGTAGATCCCCCACAGCTTGCGCTTGCTGAGTACGATACCCAAGTCCAGCCAACTGAACGGCGCCTTGCGCTTGGCCGTCTGGCTCTGAATATCCACCAACCCGCCACCTTCAACGATCAGGTCGATTTCGGCCTGGTTAGCGCCTTTGAAGTCACGCGGCTCGCGATACACCGCGTACCAGATCCCGGCCCAAATAATACCCACCGCGCCGGTGCAGACAAACACCATGTGCCAGCCCCAATGGTGCTGCAACCACGCCAGCACCGGGGTCAAAAACGCCAGCCCGACAAATTGCCCAGAGGTGTAAAAACCAATGGCCGTCGCACGCTCACGCTCAGGAAACCAGGTGGTGACTACGCGGCTGTTAATCGGATACGCAGGCGCTTCCAACGCACCGACCGCCATGCGCAACACAAACAGTGCAATGAAGCTGGCGGCAAAACCTAGCATCACCGTGGCCACAGACCACAGCAACAACGCCACGCTGTACAGAATACGCGGAGGCACGCGATCGACTAACCAACCACCAGGGATTTGCATGGCCGCGTAGGTCCAGCCGAAGGCCGAAAAAATCAGCCCGACGTGAACGGGATCAATCCCTAAATCACTGGTCAGGGCGGGGGCGGCAATCGACAGGTTACTGCGGTCTAGGTAGTTGATCACTACGGTGATAAACAACAGAACCATGATGAAAAAACGCTTGCGGCTGGGCGCCCCCAAGGGCGCAGACGCGACAGTGCTAGTCATAGGACATGCCTCTTTTTTATGGTTATTGAGGACGCTTTTAGGGAGCCAATATCGACACTGATCTCGGAGCTGCCGGAGGCTGCGATCTTTTGGTCGTCAAAAGATCGCGAACACGCTCGTTCCTACAGAAAAATTGCCGCGTTGATTACCATTCGGCAAAGCTGCCGTCGGCGTGGCGCCAGATCGGGTTGCGCCAGCGATGGCCAACGATTGCGCGCTCACGCACGTACTCTTCGTTGATCTCAATGCCCAGCCCCGGGCCGTTAGGGATTTTGACAAAACCCTTGTCGTAATCGAACACCGCCGGATCCTTGATGTAATCCAGCAGGTCGTTGCTTTCGTTGTAGTGAATACCCAAGCTTTGCTCTTGGATGAAGGCGTTGTAGCAAACCGCGTCCAGTTGCAAGCACGCAGCCAGTGCAATCGGCCCTAGTGGACAGTGCAAGGCCAGCGCCACGTCATAGGCTTCGGCCATGCTGGCGATTTTGCGGGTTTCGGTGATGCCGCCCGCGTGAGACGCATCCGGCTGGATGATGTCAACGTAGCCTTCGCTGAGAACCCGTTTGAAGTCCCAGCGCGAGAACAATCGCTCACCCAGAGCAATCGGGGTACTGGTCAACGGCGCCAGCTCTTTAAGCGCTTCATAGTTTTCGCTGAGCACGGGTTCTTCGATGAACATCAGCTTGTAAGGGTCCAACTCTTTCATCAGGACCTTGGCCATCGGCTTGTGTACACGGCCATGGAAGTCGACGCCGATGCCCACATTCGGGCCGACTGCATCACGCACGGCCGCCACATTGGCCAGCGCCAGATCGACTTTTTCAAAGCTGTCGACAAATTGCAGCTCTTCGGTGCCGTTCATTTTGACTGCGGTAAAGCCTCGGCTTACCGCCTCTTTGGCCGCTTTGGCCGTGTCTGCCGGGCGGTCACCGCCAATCCAGGAGTACACGCGAATTTTGTCGCGCACTTGCCCGCCCAGCAGATCACTAACCGACACGCCCAGCGCCTTGCCTTTGATGTCCCACAGCGCTTGGTCGATACCGGCCAGCGCGCTCATGTGTACGGCTCCGCCACGGTAAAAGCCGCCGCGATAGAGTACCGTCCAGATATCTTCGATATTGCGCGGGTCTTTACCGATCAGATAATCCGACAGCTCATCTACAGCCGCCGCCACGGTATGGGCCCGCCCTTCAACCACAGGCTCGCCCCAGCCAGTCACGCCTTCATCGGTTTCAACTTTCAGGAACAACCAACGCGGTGGGACAAGGTACGTGGTGAGTTTGGTAATTTTCATCGTGTTGTCTCTCTTGTTCGATGGAGGCGCAAGCGCCAATCAGTCAGCCTGACGCCGTGCATTCCAAGCGTTCATATAAGCCTTGGCGCGAACTGACACGTCTTCAGGGCTCATACCGGGCTTGAACAGCCCCGAACCCAAACCAAAACCGGACACGCCTGCGTCAAGAAAGACCTGCATGTTGTCCGGGGTAATCCCGCCGACCGGGATTAATAAGGTGCCTGCTGGCAACACGGCCAGCCAAGCCTTGACCACCGCCGGCCCCATTTGCTCAGCGGGGAACATTTTCAGCACATCAGCCCCTTGTGCCAGTGCAGCAAAGGCTTCATTTGGCGTGGCGACACCCGGCGCGAGGTACAAGCCCGCCGCCTTCGCTGCACGCAAAACGTTTGCATCGCTGTGAGGCATGACAATCACCTGCCCACCCGCAGCTTTGACCTGCTGCACGTGCTCAGGAGTTAGCACGGTACCTGCACCGACCAGACAATCAGCCGGCAATGAGTCGCGCAAAATACGAATGCTGTCGTAGGGTTGCGGGGAATTGAGCGGTACTTCGAGGGTCCGAAAACCCGCGTCGTACAGCACCTTGCCAATGGCCTGCGCTTCTTGCGGAAGCAGACCACGAAGAATCGCGATCAATCCGTTCTTTGCCAGTGCTTGCTTGAGCATCTCAGCCCTCCGGTTGCGTGTGGTGGAGTAACCCGGCGGCTTGGGCCAGGTGCCATAAACCCTGTTCGGTGGCCTGCCCTGCCAGGCTCACGTCGGCGAAGCCACATACCTGAAGCGCTCGCTGGTAACGCTCACAGAGTTGCGAATTGCCAATCAAAATGATCGCGGGCAACGGCTGGTCGCCTCGGCGCTGACGCAGCGCGCGGCCTAAAGAAGACAGTTCATGGCCGATCAATAGGCCAGACACATAATCAGGTTGTTGCACGGGCGTGAGTTGCCCGGTCAGGCCCAAGGTTCGGGCGCTGAATAGGGTCGACAGCGGTCCAAGTTGGCCGTCTGGTGACAACGCGACGCGGACGCCGCGCTCGAACGCCAAGCCATCAAACTGCTCGGAGTGCTGCTGGGTTCGGCCCAAGATGGTGTGCTCACAGACGGCGGCATACAGCTCGCCGGTCATGAAGGTATCAAAATGCATCAGGCAGCCGTCCTGCACCTGTACCCATTTGGAGTGGCTACCGGGTAGGCCGATCAGGCAATCATTGAGATGCGGATGGCTTTGCATCACACCCAACACTTGGGTTTCTTCGCCGCGCATCACGTTGGGCAACGTTGAGCGTTGAATCACCCCCGGCACGATGTGCACTTGAACCCCGCGCACGCTCTGCACCACTTGCAGCGCGGTGCCCAGCGCCGCGAGGCTGGCCGGAGTGTCACGGTAAGGGGCTTCGCACCAGCCCTGGGCGCTGCCGACCATGCCACAGGCAATGACTGGAATGCCGGGGTTGGCATCCAGCCAGTCGCCACACGCTTCATCAAACGCCAGCTCAAAGCCATCTACGCACAGTTGGTCTGCAATCTGCCGAGCTGTGCTGGGCAACTGCATGATCCCGCATGCCAGCGAGCGCATTTGCTGCACCTGCCCTGCGGGACCGAGTAAGTAAGCACGAAGGGAGGTGGTCCCCCAATCGAGCGCGATCAATTGCGCCTGCATCGCTTCACCTGTTTTGTTTTTAGCAGTGAATGCTGTGAGTCAATGCGGGCGACTATAAACCTGAGCGGGATAAAATCTCAATATATAAATATCTCTCCCATATAGTGGGATTTATGAGTGCGCAAAATTCTGTGGGCGCGAGCATTCAACGATCAAAAGATCGCAGCCTGCGGCAGCTCCTACAGGGCTGCGATCTTATGTTTTAACGATCAAATGACAAGTGAGGTGTGATTGGGGTTAGTCCGGCTCTGGGCCGATGATGAAGAATTCGCCGCTGCTCCACACGCCCAGCCACTGCTGGCCGTCGATAGTTCGTGATACGGCCAGTTCGATCAGTTGGTAGAACACGTTGCGATGGATCAAGGCTTCCAGGTTGCGCCGCACCAGCAGGTAAGGCGCAGGCTCTTGGGTGTCAGGGGCGATCTCGACACGCAACGGGTGTTCGCTGCTTGCGGTGATCTGCTCGTCCACATTGGTGGTGAAACGCAAGACTTGCTGCTCGCCCTGCCCGTCAACCTCTAAAGTGACCGCCACAAACGGCGCGTCATCGACTTTGATGCCAACTTTTTCCACGGGTGTGATCAAAAAGTAGTCATCACCATCACGACGAATAATGGTCGAGAAGAGCTTGACCATTGGCTTACGACCAATGGGCGTGCCCATGTAGTACCACGTACCATCACGAGCGATACGCATGTCGATATCCCCACAAAAAGCCGTGTCCCACAAATGAACAGGAGGCAGCCCCTTGTCGGCTTTGGGGATTTGCGCCAACAGGTTACTGACGTCTAGCGGCTCACTCATGCTGCTCTCCTCGACTTATTGATCGCTCAAGCCTATCAAGCTGCGCGCGTACTTAGCCAGCGGCGGGCCAATTAGGTTTTCGGGCTTGTTGTCATGCAGAGTCAGCAAACCACCACGACTGCGGATGGTTGCGGTATCGATCAGGTACTGAGTACTGGTTTCGATCAGCATGAGCTGAATCACGCCGCTGTCGATACCTAGTCGGCTTATTTCCTCTTGATCGAGCCACTCGTCGCTGTTGCCGATGCGGTCGTCGGCCCGAGCAAAGCGCGTGTACAGCAAGTAATGCGCACCAAAACCACGGGCTTCGGCCATTGCCTGATCAAGCCCCAGCGGCGCCTTGGCCCGGCGCACCATGGGGAAGTACTCAACAAAACCGTTAAACGCCTCTTCGGCCACGATATTGGGTCGCGCATACGGATCACCGATGGGCGCAAAGGGGCCTTGAGCGATGTAAATGAAGGAGTCTGGCTGAATGCGCAGCGAGTTGCTGCGTCGGGTATTGCTGTGATCGAGCAAACCAGCGTCGCTCATCTGATAGCGAACGCCCTCGCCCATGTCGCTGACCGTCATACAACCGCTGAGCGCCAACACCATCAGCCCCACAAACAGACTACGCATCCTATTCCCCCGGTGGCCGGTGACAAAAAACCGGCGAATAGTCACGTAATGCAGTTTGCGCGCCAATCTGATTGCTGCAGGGGCTAACCGCCGATGATTTTCATCACGGTCGCACCACCCGAGAAGGCGATGTCTTGCTTGTCGCCTAACGCCTTCATGAGCAGCCCTTGCAAGGCAGGCAAGGCTTCGTGACGCGGCTTGTTCAGCAAGTCGCCGATATAGTGACGATTGCTGGATGACAAACACCCATGCAGCCAGCCGGTCGATGACAAGCGTAAGCGCGAGCACGTTCGACAAAAAGGCACGCTTTCATTGGCAATAACGCCAAAATAACCGTGATTCGGGATGTGATAGCGCACTGCCGTAGCGTCAATCGGGGCATCGGCTTGCAGGTATTCGTAGCGCTCGCCTATCAACGACAACAGCTGCTGCAGGCTGACGAACTGCTGCAAAAAACTATTCCCGTCACTGGCCAAGTGCCCCATGCGCATCAGTTCGATAAAGCGCAGCTCGTAGCCTTGTTCAAGGCAGTAATCCAGCAAGGGCATCACTTGATCAAAGTTTTGCCCGCGCAGAGGTACCATATTGACCTTGATTTTTATGCCTGCGGCACTGGCTTGCCGCATGCCATCAAGCACCGTCGGCAAATCGCCGCCACGGGCAATGCTGCGAAATGCCGTGGGGTCGAGGGTATCTAGGGAAACGTTAAGCCTGCGGATGCCCGCATCGAGTAACAACGGCAGTTTACGGGCCAGCAGTTGGCCGTTGGTGGTCAGGCTGATATCACTCAAGCCCAACTGCCCGACTTCACGCATGAAGGTGTCAAGTTTGGGGCTGACCAGAGGCTCACCGCCAGTGATGCGCAAACGCTCTATTCCGGCGGCCTCAATCATATAAGCGACGCCGCGCACCATGGCATCGGCGCAGAGCTCATCTTGCGCCGCGACCAGCCGCTTACCGTTGGGCACGCAATAAGTGCAGGCGTAATTACAAGCTGAAGTCAGACTGATGCGCAAATTGCGAAAGCGTCTGCCTTGGCGGTCAACAATCATGAATCACTCCGGCACGGGGACAAAGGCCGCGCCAAAACCCGACAACCTATCTAGTTCTGGACGACCTAGCCTGAGTATAGGCTGCACGGCAATCTGCCATGCAAGGAAATTACTCGACAGCAGGCGTGTCCGTATCTCGTTTGCGCTTGTTACCCATGCGTACACCAATGTCCATCAGAAACTGGAAGAATCCCTCCTGATCTTCCAGCACATTGCTCCAAAACGGCGAGTGATACAGCGCTACTGCGCCGTGTACCAAGGCCCAAGCCGCGCAATAGTGGAAGTAAGGTGGCACATCTTCCAGCTTGCCCTCACTGATCCGACCTTTAATCAGCAGCGTCAGTCGCTCAAAGTTGGACGCACGAATAGCGTGCAGCTCTTCAACCAGCTCAGGCACTTGATTGCCTTTAACGACCTTCTCTTCCAAGCGATCAAACAGTCGATAGCGCTGTGGGTCGCGCATGCGAAATTCAAAGTAAGCACGTGAGAGTGCTTCCTTGTCTTTGTCTACATCGGCGGAGTGCAGCAACTCGTTTAAGTCTCGCTCATAGTCGAGCATCAGCCGCAGATAGATCTCAGCCTTGGACTTGAAGTGCTTGTAAATCGTGCCTTTGCCAATACCCACGGCATCAGCAATCATCTCGACGGTGACACTGTCTTCACCTTGTTCGAGGAACAGCTTGAGCGCGGTATCGAGAATTTCTTGCTCGCGGCGGCGAAACTCACGGACCTTACGGGGTTCTTTGTGCATAAGAAAAGGTCTGTAGGGGTCAAAATAGAAGCGCAGTATTATGCATTAGTCACGCTAAATTGCACGGACCATCCTACAGTTCGATGATTACCGCTCAAGTCAGACCGAAAGATTGAGCACTCAAACGAATTGCTAGTATTCCAAATCTGTTTAAAAAACGATCAATACGTCACTGGACGTAGCGCCAAGCTGACCAATACTTAGCATGTCGGCATGACGTCCCCCCCAAATGCCAGGCCGACATTTGAGGCAGCAGTGGATGTGTGCCTTTGTTTTACTCCTAATGGTCTTAACCCGGACTCCCCAGATTCCGGGTTTTTTTTAGATCAAAAGCCACTTTTTTGTGTCGCCTGCGTTGCTTCTGCTTTTGGTAGGAGCTGCCGCAGGCTGCGATCTTTTGATCGTTAAAAACAAAAGATCGCAGCCTGCGGCAGCTCCTACAGCCCAGCGTTGCTACCGGGCCTGTGTCGAGTGGGTATCTATAGCGCTAGGGTTAGGCGGCAACGCGGGCCAATGGGAACAGGCGCTTGAAGTTTTCCGTGGTCTGCTCGGCAAAACGCTCGTAGGACTCACCGCGCAACATTGCCAAAAACTCAGCCACTTCACGCACGTACTGCGGCAGATTCGGCTTGCCGCGATAAGGAATCGGAGCCAGGTAAGGTGAGTCAGTCTCGACCAGTAAGCGATCGGCTGGGACCTTGCTAGCTACATCACGCAAAGCATCAGCGTTGCGAAAGGTCACTATCCCCGATAACGAGATGTAGTAGCCCATGTCCAGCGCAGCCTTGGCCATATTCCAGTCTTCGGTAAAGCAGTGCAGTACACCGGCTTGAGGCAACGCCGCTTCTCGCAGCAGAGCCAAGGTATCGGCCCGGGCACCCCGGGTGTGGATAACCACGGGTTTGCCAGTCTGCTTAGCCGCCTCAAGGTGAACCCGGAACGACAGCTGTTGCAGCTCGGCAGCTTCAGGTTCGTAGTGATAGTCCAGACCTGTTTCACCAATCGCAACCACCTGCGGATGGTTCAATTCGCTCAGCAGCCAGTCCAGCGCAGGCGCGGCACCAGGCTGAACGTCAAGTGGATGAACCCCCACCGAGCAATCTACATCGACATAACGTTCGGTCAGGGCTTTAACGTCCGCCGCGTTGTCAGCACTCACACCAATGCACAGAAAGTGCCCGACGCCACGCTGGCGGGCAGCCTCAAGCGCTGTATCCAGTGAACCGTCGTGGGCGCTTAGATCAAGACGATCAAGGTGGCAATGGGAGTCAACCAACATACAAAAATTACCTGCCTACTTTTTAATAGAGCCTATTTGCGTCAAATCATCGCTGGCCGGGCAAACTTGCCCACTGCACCAACAATGCTTCTAGCAACAACACACGATTGAGGTTGGCTTTGCTCAGCACTTTTTGTCGCTGCGCAAGAATCCAGTCCTGAATAGTTAAGACCTTGCTCTGCGGGGCTTTCTGCGCCAGGTATTGCAAGACTTTGCGCATGTCTTCTAATCCGAGGCCGGCTTCGTCCTCGGTTAACTGATAACGCAGAATCAGACTCGACCAATCGCAAAACCAATCAAACAACAACAGCAACGGTATGGCATTCCACCCTTCGGCTAACTGAGTGGCCGACGCTTCACGCTTGAGCAACTTTTTGACGCCGTCCACAACCGCCGCCCGTTGCTCACGCACACCCTGTGCCTGCAACTTAACGGCGCCCAACGGGGATCCGGCGGCCAAGGTCAACAACTGTACCCGCTCCTCGCTACTGCAATCGGGTAGCGCTTTAGCCAGCCACTCTTGGCTGACGGCCTCACTCGGCAGCGGGCAGGCTTGCTGGACGCAGCGACTGCGAATAGTCGGTAATAAACGGCTAGATTGATGGCTAACCAACAATAAAACAGTATTGCCGGACGGCTCCTCAAGGCTTTTGAGCAGGGCGTTGGCCGCGTTGATGTTCATTGATTCAACCGGCTCGACCAACACCACCTTGCGCCCGCCCAACTGAGCGGTTTGCACCACAAAGCTGACCAGATCACGCACCTGATCGACCTTAATGGGTTTGTCAGCTTCTTCGGGCTCAAGAATGTAGTTATCTGGATGACTGCCAGCCGCCAGTAACAAGCAGGATTTGCAATGGCCACACGCCTCAAGCCCAACTGGCGATTGGCACAGCAAATTGGCCATTAGACGCTCAGCCAACGCCCGCTTGCCGATGCCCGCAGGGCCGTGCAGCAGATAAGCGTGCGCATGCTGCGCTCGTCCCGCCAACTGCTGCCATAGGCCGTCCTGCCACGGATAGGCTTCAGCCACGGTACGCATCCACTAACTGGGGCAGCAAGGCATCCAGTTGCCGCTGAACATTTTCCAACGACTGCGCAGCATCAACCAGCCTATAGCGTTTGGGAGCCGCTTGGACACGCTTGAGGTAAGTGCTGCGCACCGCATCAAAGAACGTACGGCCCTCCTGCTCGAAGCGATCCAGTCGACCACGAGCGCTTGCACGGGCCATGCCGACTTCGATCGGCAAGTCAAACACCAAAGTGAAGTCTGGACGCAATGCGCCTTGAACAAAGGTTTCTAACGCGCCAATACGCTCTTGGGACAAGCCTCGACCACCGCCTTGATAGGCGTAGGTGGCATCGGTAAAACGGTCACATAACACCACCGCTCCACGGGCCAAGGCCGGGCGAATCACTTGGGCCAAATGCTGAGCGCGTGCCGCAAACACCAACAGCAGCTCAGTATCAGCGCACATGGCTTCATCGCTGGGCGCCAACAGTAATTCGCGAACCCGCTCGGCCAGCGGTGTACCGCCAGGTTCGCGGGTCAGCACAACGTTGATACCCGCAGCGCGTAAGCGCTCGGCTAGATACTCGCGGTTAGTGCTCTTACCCGCGCCTTCAGGGCCTTCCAAGGTAATAAATAAGCCAGTCACAGGCAGCAATCCTTAATCGTTGTCATTGCGAGCCTGGCTCTTGCGCAGGAGCCGCTGCCGGCTCAGCGGCTGGGTTTGCCGCGGGCGTCGGTGCAGGGCTCGAGCGGTAATCAGCCCGGCGTTTGATCTGGTACTCGCGCACCGCATTGTTGTGCGCATCCAGATCATCGGAGAATGTGTGGCTACCATCGCCCTTGGCGACAAAGTACAGACTACTCCCCGACACTGGATGCAGAGCGGCATGAATCGCCTCTCGCCCGACCATCGCAATCGGTGTCGGCGGTAGTCCAGGAATGGTGTAGGTGTTGTACGGCGTAGGTTCGCGCAAATGAGCACGGGTTAACTTGCCGGTGTAACGCTCACCCAGACCATAGATCACCGTCGGATCGGTTTGCAGAGGCATCCCGATTTTCATGCGACGTACAAAGACCCCGGCAATTTCTCCGCGCTCTTGCGGCACACCGGTTTCTTTTTCAATCAAGGAAGCCATGATCAACGCTTTATAAGGATCGGCATAGGTCACTTCGGGCGCGCGCTGCGCCCACTCTTGCGCCAAAACTTTTTCCAGCCGATCGTAGGCTTTTTCCAGTAACTGGGCATCCGTCATGCCACGAACAAAGCGATAGGTATCTGGAAAAAATCGGCCTTCGGGAAATTCCCCAGGGTGCCCGAGCTTGGCCATGACTTCACTGTCGCTCAAGCCATCAAGGGTCTGCTCGATTTTTTCATGCTTGGCCAGAGCGCTACGCACCTGACGGAAGTTCCAGCCTTCCACCAGAGTCAAGCTGTATTGCACGACCTCTCCTCGCTGCCACAAACCAATCAAGTCTTGTGCAGTCATACCGGGCGTCATGCGGTACTCACCGCTGTGCAGAGGCTGGCCAGCCAGATTAAAACGCCAATACAGACGCAACCAAAACGCATCGTGCAGCGTGTTATCGGCTTCAAGTCGGTTAAACGTACCGGTTGGGGTGGCGCCTGCCGGTACGTCGAGGAGTTGCTCTTGCGTCAGGTTCAGTGGTTGTTCCAGCGCTGAATTGAGCTTCCAGGCGCTTGCGCCCAGCACCAAGCCCGCCAGCACCAGACCCATCTCCAGCAGCACCAAGAATTTACGTTTCATGAATCAAACATCCAATAGGGTGCGAGCAATGCCTTGCAGTTTACGGGTGAGTGGCCCTACCGACCAGCTTAGGTCTGTAAACGCCCGCACAGGCCAAATGCCATAAACGCTGTTGCAGAGGAAGACCTCATCGGCCTGCTGTAACTGATCTAAGCTAATGTCCGTGATATGAACAGGGATGGCCAAATGCTCAGCCTGCGCCAGCAAAGCGCAACGCATCACCCCGGCCACTCCGCAACGCTGCAGATCGGCAGTCATCAGCATCCCGTCACAGACTAAAAACAGATTGCTGAACACGCCTTCAATCACCCGCCCCGAAGTATCGCGCATCAAACCCTCGGCATAGGTCGGGTCTTGCCATTCGGAACGTGCTATCACCTGCTCAAGACGATTGAGGTGCTTTAGGCCCGCCAGTAGCGGCTGCTCAGCTAATCGTGTGGCGCAGTTAAACAACTGAACCCCTTGCGAGGCATAGTGTTCAGGGTAAGCCGCAACAGGGCTGGCTTGAAGAATTCGTCGAGGCTGAGCCTCGGGAGAAGCACTGTAGCCGCGCAAGCTGTCGCCACGGGTCAGGATGAGTTTTAGAACACCCTCCCCCATCGCTTGCGCATAGGCCAGCACTTCGCTGCGAATCAGAGAGTGATCCGCAGCAATGGCTAACCGCGAACACCCTTGCGCCAGTCGCTGCATGTGCAGGTCCAGCAGCATGGGTTGGCCAGCACTGACCGCGATGGTCTCAAACAGACCATCGCCGTAAGCCAGCCCACGATCTTTAAGCGACGCCAAGGCGCTCGCTGGCTGACCGTCGACCCAGCTGTGCATCAGTCAGCGTACCGACGGAATACCAGCGAGCCGTTGGTGCCACCAAAGCCAAAGGAGTTGGACAACACAACGTCGATAGGCATTTCGCGCGCAGTGTGCGCGACAAAGTCCAGGTCGCAGCCTTCATCAGGCTCGTCGAGGTTGATGGTCGGCGGCGCTACTTGGCTGTTGATGGCCAATACGCTAAAGATCGCTTCAACCGCGCCCGCCGCACCCAGCAAATGACCGGTCATGGATTTGGTCGAACTTACTGCCAAGTTGTAGGCGTGATCGCCAAACACCGACTTAATGGCCTGCACTTCTGCCAAGTCGCCTGCGGGTGTGGATGTACCGTGGGCGTTGATGTACTGAACTTGATCGACGTTCACTTGAGCGTCGCGCAAGGCATTGGTGATGCAACGCGCAGCGCCTGCACCATCCGCCGGCGGCGAGGTCATGTGAAACGCATCACCGCTCATGCCAAAACCACTCAGCCCCGCATAGCTGGTG
>NZ_LLWH01000158.1 GCF_001411475.1 Pseudomonas endophytica
GAGCGGGGGTGGCGTGGGTTGCGCGGCAGAGGTGTTGGTTTGGGGCTGCAAGATGCGCTGGTGTCACTCGACCCGCTACGCCCGGTCGGCAAAGAGATCCTTGAAGTCCTCACGACCCACCAATGGGGCGACCGCCGCAGCCGTGCTGAGCGGGTGATCGAGTTGTTGGGCAAAGTCGGCGTGCCCGAGCCAGAGCTGCGTGCGCGCCAGCGGCCCGATCAACTGTCTGGTGGCCTGCGTCAGCGGGCGCTAATAGCCAGTGCGCTGGCGCTGAGCCCGGGTCTGGTGATCGCCGATGAACCGACCACAGCGTTGGACGCCACCGTGCAGGCGCAGATTCTGCAGGTGCTGCAAGAGATCAAAGCCCGTGGCGACTCGTTGCTAATCATCAGCCATGACTTGGCGGTGGTCGCCCAACTGGCCGATGAAGTGCTGGTGTTGCGTCACGGAGTGGTGGTCGAGCAGGGGCCCATGCAGCAGGTATTGCGCAACCCCAACCATCCCTATACCCAAGCACTACTGGACGCGGTGCCCGCCGAGCATGCGCGGGGCACGCGGCTGTCGTCGCACAGCAGTGAGCCGGTGCTGCAGGCTCGGCCTAGCGCCGAC
>NZ_LLWH01000159.1 GCF_001411475.1 Pseudomonas endophytica
AAGCCCGAGATGTAGCTCAGGAACCAGCTCAAGCCATCGCTGCCCAGCAGCCCGGCCGACTCTTTGAGCAAAGCTTTGGCGGCGTCCAGACGCTGCTCAACCTGCCCGATGGGCAAGCTGTCCTGCAACGATTGTCGATAAGCCATCAAGGCTTTTTCGGTGGTTTTACGCACGCTGCTGTCGACGTTGTCCAGCGAGCTTTCTACCAGCTCAAAGCCTTCCAGGTAGGCCGCTACAGACAGGTCGTAGGCTTGCTCACGATCCCCCTTGCGATAGGCCGCCAGGCTTTTGTCCAGGGTTTGGCTGGTGTAATCGAGCAACTGCGCCGGGCCACGTTCGACCTGAGGCGGCTGCGCCCGCTGCGCGCGGAATGTGGCAGCCGCTTGCGACCCTTCAGCGGCCAGCACTTCGCTAGGGGTCTGACGGGCCAAGTCGGCGAGGTCGTAGGTTTTGTCTGCTTTAGTCGCCGCTGGATCAGCACTCAGGCCCGCCACATAGGTGGCCAAATCCCACCGCTGACGATCGTCCAACTGCTCTGCGAAAGCGGGCATGTCAGTGCAATCAACCCCCAGCGCCAGCGTGTTGTAAATCGCGTAACGGCCCA
>NZ_LLWH01000160.1 GCF_001411475.1 Pseudomonas endophytica
TTGATCCTGAGGGTGATGGCCGCTCAGTGATCAGCCCAAAGAGTGTGTTCACCAGCATCAGCGTTCGTGGTGCTGCAGAAGGTTTTGGCTATCGACCGTCTGCCGACTGGAATCAGGGCGGCCCGCTGATTGAGAAGTACCAAGTGTTGCTTACCCCTCCGAGCAACTTGGTACATCGGAACTTTGGCTCACTCGATAAGCGTAATGGTTGGTATGAGAGTGGCTTTTGGGGCTCCACCATCTTCGGCAAAGAGCGCAAGCATCGTCGTGCGTCGTTCCATCACCCGGACAGCCCGCTAATCGTTGCCATGCGAGCAATAGCTCAGTTCGAGCTTGGCGACACCCTAAGCGTGCCAAAGGAGTTACTGGCATGACCGACAATAACGAATTGAAGCGGCTGGCCGATGCTGCAACCCAGGGTGAATGGGCTCATTTCAAGCATGGAGTCATCAAGGGTGGACCCGCGGTTAAATTCGCTAATGGCTCAAGCCAGTGCCAAATCGCGATGACTGTCGGTGCTGACTGGATGCACGAGGGCGAGCAAGGCGCGAACGCTGATTTCATCGCTGCCGCCAACCCTATCGCAATCAAGGCTCTGATCGCCGAGAACGAACTGGCCCGCATGCGTATTAAGGAGCTGGATCTGTTGTTCGGTCGCTACATCCTCGCCATGCGCTCATCTCTCATTGAGGAAGAGCATGGGAAGGGCCCGGCCGCCGCAATGGAGTGGATCTACAACTCGCTGGCTGGTCCGGGAGAGCTGCCTCCAGAAGGTGAGACCGACAGCCAAGCTTACTTTGATCGCGAGATTGTCGCTGTGGATGATGGAATGCAGGAGGTTATGGCATTCCACGAAGGCCGACGCGCCGCCATAGGCAAGGGTGAGCAGTCATGATTGATCCTCGTAGAGTGTTTGTGATCGAGATCGCGCTTTCCATGCTTGAACAGTGGTACTCGACTTGGGAAGGCTTCAAAGATCATCACGACGACACGATTCGCCGACTTGCTCTGCACGCCAAGACGCGCGGGCTGGTTTATCACGATCGTTGCCTGATTAAGTCAGAGGTGGCTATCCATGGCTGACAAAATCTCCGTCAACTGCCAAGCCAAGCTTTCCGAGGCCATTACTAGCCTGACCACCATGTACCGGGAGAAGAAGTACGTGGTTGTGTCCCTTCGCCCGGGGAAAGACCGCACGCTTGATCAAAACTCTCTGTGGTTCGGAATGTACAAGCGCATTGCCGAAATGACCCAGATCGGCGACATCGAGGACGCGCGCAAGTACTGCAAATTGCACTTTGGTGTACAGATCCTGCTGAACGAGGACGAAGACTTCCGTGCTGCCTGGTACCGGACCATGCGCCATCTGAACTACGAGGAAAAGCTCGACCTTATGGGCGGCAACCCTTTGTTTGGCCCGGATGGCTTCCCGGTAACCCGTCTGTTCAACCGCGCCCAGGGCGTGGCTTACACCGATCGCATCGCCGCCCACTTTACCGAATTGGGTGTGGTGTTCACTGACTTGCTGAGCAAGGAGGCCGCATGACCACTCTTGAAGAAATCAGCCTATGCCCGAAAGCAAACCGCCAGTTCTGGAGTGATCGTGCGCGATTCAACCTTGCGTGCTCTCGCTATGTCGGTGCTGGCCCGGCAGATATCCGGCTTGAGCGCGCAGCTTTTCGCCGGAATATGGCTCACCGCCGAGCGCAAACCTATCTCGACTTCCCGCGTGGGCAATTGGAAATGTTCGTGGAGGCCGCATGACGATCGAGCGTAAGCAGCCCAAACCCAAGAAATGCCGAGTCGAGACGTGCAGGGTCTCATTCGTCCCTGCACGCCTCGGCCAGTCGGTATGCAGCCCAGCCTGCGCAATCATCGACGCACCTCGCTACCAAGAGAAGGCCCGCAAGTCGCTCGCTCAGATTGAGCGCAAAGAAATCAAGGTTCGAAAGGCGAAGCTGAAGAGCAGGGCGGACCATCTGCGCGAGGCTCAAGCCGCGGTTAACCAATATGTGCGCCTGCGTGATGCCGACCTTCCGTGCATCAGCTGTGATTCAACTCCGAACGACAGCGACCTCATGACCGGGAGCCGCTGGGATTCGGGGCACTATCGCTCTGTTGGCTCTTGCCCAGAACTGCGCTTTGAGCCGCTGAACATTCATCGCCAGTGCGTGAAGTGCAATCGCAACTTATCCGGAAATACCGTGGAGTACCGCACCCGCTTGGTGCTGCGTATCGGCTCCGACAAAGTGACTTGGCTGGAAGGTCCACATCCTGCGCGCAAGTACACCATCGAAGAGATCAAGGCCATCAAGGCCGAGTACCGGGAAAAAACAAGAGAGTTGAAGAGGGCGGCAGCATGATCGAACCCATCAAGATGAACCCTTGTCCGTTCTGCGAAGGGCCACCCTGCATCACTGCGCGCAACTGGATCACCAAGGAAGAGTTGGGCGAGGGGCACAAGCAGAACGAAGACTGCGACGAAGCCTACGAGGCGCATGTCTGGTGTCATGACTGTGGCGCCCAAGGCCCAAACATCAATACATGCTCGCTTGGCACCTTTGAGCAAATCTACGACCTCGAGGTAGCTGACGTGATGCGGATCGCGATTGAGCGTTGGAACGACCGACACAACCGGGCTCGCAACTGCTATGACGCGGGCGAAAACAAGGGTTTGAACACCTGGCCGAGGGCGGAAGCATGACCTATCGCAACGTTATTTCAGCAGTAGTTCGGGCGCTTGCTGCCGAGACTATCAGTTCCGCCGGCGGCTGCGACTTCGAGCCCAAGGTGCAATGCGTCAAGCAGAAGGGGGAGATCGTCGGCAAGGAGGCGTCGTTTCTCCAAGACTGCTGGGTATTCGGTCGGCTGCACAAGGCACTTACCCCGGCGCACTGGCGGGCACTCGTGGCGAAGTACTCGACGCATCAGGAGCGCAAGCATGGCGCGATACTGGAGCTGCTTAACTCGGTGAAGACACCTGCGCCGAAACGCTTCCGGGAATGCGCGGTGTTGACTTGGGCCATTCCTCAAGTTGCCGGTGCCGAGGGCAAGCGTTCTGCCGCAGTGCTGCCAGCCGCTTGGTACGACATCACCAATTGGGGCAACGACGGTAAGCCAGAATCAACTCGGTATCGGTGGCGCTCGGGAATCCGCAAGACGCTGGATGACCAAGTGAACGATGCGCTCACTGCCGCTCAGGAACTGCTCGACGCTGAGGGATTAATCGAGAGTTGCGCGGCGTAGCAAAAAGCCATTGCAATGAGTGAGAAAGTGAGAGAGTATTTGTGCATCCTGTCGATCTTGCGCGTTGAGGTTGCACAGTAGAGCCCGACATGAAGTCGGGCTTTTTCATTTAAGGCGTAGGAAGATGCGAAACCTCTTTTTTCTCGGATTGTTGCTGTCGCCCTTTTCGTTTGCCGACCTGATTGAGCCCTCGCACGATTGCAATCAGCCGGACATACCATACGAGTTTGAAGATCAGTATGAGCGAGATCAATTTCAGGTCGATGTTGAAGAATACAAAACGTGCATTACTGAATTTGTAGAAGAGCAGCAAGACGCAATCCGGAAGCACAAGTCAGCGGCCGATGATGCTATTGACGAATGGAACGCGTTCAGCAGGTAGATTTTAAATCTCTGTTCATTCTCTTAGCCCGGCCATCGCGCTGGGTTTTTTTCGTTCTCGGTCCCACCACAGCGATTGCTCCGAGCTGGAAGTGCTGCTAGGTCTGAACTGAATCAAGCGGCGCTTACTACCACTTCAAGGCGTTTTCCGAGCGCGGCCAAGGCTTTCTCTATCGCCTCCATCTTAGATGTATGCAGAAAGTCGACCAACCGATCCCCTTGAGTCTGAGCCAGCCCCAGCAATCGGCACAGATCGGCCTTGCGCATACCCCTCGAGATCATCTCGTTCCACAGAAATATTTTTGCCACCGTAACGGCTGGCAGGTGGATCACGTGTTCGCCAGGCTGTGGCGCTGATGCTTCTGGAATGGCGCGGCGCTGTTCCACGTAAAGGGAAAGAGCGCTTTCAATGCCGTCTACGGCTTCGCGCATGCCATGTTCTTTATCGTCGCCATAGCTGTTCACTTCTGGCAGATCGCGGCAGAACACTGCTAGGCCTGGCGTGCTGTCTTGCTCAAAACGGATTGCATAGTCGTACATGGTCACTCCCTAGAGGTGATTGTTCAGCGTTCAGATGGGGTGAAGGGGGCTCTTAGAGCCCCAGTTGTTTAATAATCGCCTTGCGGGTCGGTTCTGGCATTTCCTTGCTACCGTGATCCGCGAAGGTTGTCCTGTTGCCGTTTGGGGCGGTGACTTTGAAGTGGCTTCCTTTGCCTGCTTCGAAGGTCACCCCTTGGGCCTTCAACCATCGTCTGAACTCGCTGAACTTCATCACCTCGCCTCGTTGTTTGGATGAGTCCATTATACAACGATTTTGTGGTAATACAACAAATTTGTTTTATTTTAACTTGGAGTGACGATGGATCCTACTGACCTCGGCCCAGGCACAGCCACCTGGCTGGGCGGTACTGGAACCGTATTGCTTGGTGCCTTTCTGTGGCTGCGCAAGTTTTTGTCTAAGGACGCAACTGATCGGGCTATGGACAGCGCAGATATTGGAACGCTGACGCGCCTGAACGAGCTTCTGAATCAAGAGCGCGCAGCCCGCAAAGAAGCGGAGGCCCGAGCTGACCAATTTGCAAAAGAGCGGAATGAGTTGGCCGCAGCCGTTGGCCGGATGGAAGGGAAGATTGAAGCGCTGACCAGCCAAGTAGCTCAGCTCACCGATCGAGTGACGCAACAGAGCGACGAAATCAACCGGCTGCGTACCAAATTGGGAGGTATTGCCTGATGGACAGATGCGCTTTGGAGTTTATCGCTCGCCGCTGGTGGCGCCGGACTGAGGTCTGGGCCATTGCTGTTGTACTGGTATGCGGTGGTGCTGTTTTGGGTTATCAGGCCGCGTACTGGTATCTCGCCGAGAACCAGAACAGCCAAGTACAGGACATCCGCAAGGCTTACGACGCGGCCATGACTGAGCGGGATAAGCGCCTTGAGGAGCTGACTCGCCAGACCGGCACGGCAGCTGATAAGGCATCGAAGGCCGCAACCACTGCCGCCAAAGCTGCCGACAAGGCGGATGAAGCCCTCAACCGGGTTTCGCAGTAACCCGCGCCACATTTTCGAATGCGCCAAATCTTGGAGAAAGGCCATGACTCAGCAATTTATCGGCACCAAAATCATTCTGGCCGTGGCAATGACTCGGCTGGCTTACAACGACTATCGCGGCTGGGCGCTACCTGCTGACGAGAATGGCGACGACGCGGGGTATCTCGTCGAATACACCGACGGCGGCTCGCCAAACCATGCAGATCACGCCGGCTACATCAGTTGGTCGCCAAAGGAGCAGTTCGATAACGCCTACCGTCAAACCAGCGGCATGAGCTTCGGTCTCGCCATTGAGGCGCTGAAGCTGGGCAAGCGCGTTGAACGGGCAAGTTGGAACGGGAAGGGTATGTGGTTGAAGTTGGTTCCCGAAGAACTTGCCGAAGCGATCTCGTTTCAGCATGAGGCATTACGACCACTCCCGTGGATCGGCATGAAGACTGCCGATCAATGCTTTGTTCCGTGGCTGGCCTCGCAAACAGACGTGCTCGCTGATGATTGGCAGCTAGTGGAGTAAGCGCTATGGGTGGTTCAGATATCCAAGGTGCTTTCATCATTATCTGTGGTGTCTGCGCCGTCAGTGGTTGGGTAGTGATTGAAAGCCTGATCTGGATCTTCTCTCACTTCCGGGTGGTGCTTGCATGAGCGATCAACCAGGCGAACACGGCGGCCACTACTAGGGTAAAGGTCGTGTTCAGCCGTGTTTAATCATCTGATATGAAGACTGGCATTACCTCGGAGAATTGTTTACTGCTTGGCGATGTATTCCTCTAGATTGTAGAGCATATAGGAGAGCTCTCCTGCAACGTCATACAGGCCGCTAACCCAGTTTGTTGTTCTTGGGTTGGCATTTATAGCAAGACTAAATCTTGCGGCAGCCTTGCGAATGGCGGGCTCAAAGAAAGCGCTTTCTAGCTCGCTCAATGGTTCTCTTTTCCTAGAGAGGGTCCCATTTTTAGCAGCAGCTTTTATTTCTTCCTTCGCTGATCTGAGACGAGCCTGAAGCAGAGCGACTTCGTCGTCTGAAAAGCGTCTCTTATCTCCTGTGTCTCTCATTAGTCCGTCAATATTTTCATGCAGGCGACGTAGTTCGTTGGCAATTAGTTGGGCTTCATGCAGTTCAGCAGCGTCCATTGATGTCGGCTCCTAATTTGTTTATCTATTAACTTGCGGCAACGAGCCACTATTTCAAGCTCAAGGTGACCCATGGACAGGCCATACCCTCCATCGTCATTGATCGAGCTGTCAGAGCTTTCTGACTTCGGCATACGCCTGACACCAGCTCCGGAAGTATGGGACTGGCTCCAAGCCGAGATCCTCGACGACACCGGCAGCATTCACAACCCAGACCACGCCCACCTCCTGGATGCAGACATCCGGATCATGTGGGCGTCATCTAGCTTTGAGAAGCAAGGCCGAACGGTTCTGGGTCAGGCTGAACAAGTAGCGTTCCGCGCCGGTGGTTGGCAGAAAGCCCGTATGGAGCAACAGATGCGTGATTGGTTCGGCGATGTGCCGGCTTTCATCATCACGTTAGCTGCCGACTACTGCTCCCAGTGCAGCGACACCGACTTCTGTGCCTTGGTCGAGCATGAGCTGATGCATATCGCTCAAGCTCGCGATCAATACGGGCAGCCAAAATTTACGAAAGATGGAATGCCGAAGCTGGAGCTGCGAGGCCATGACGTCAGTGAGTTCGTAGCCATCGTTGAGCGATACGGTGTTGGTGCGCCAGATAGCGATGTTGCCCGAATGGTCGAAGCGGCCAAAAAACCACCATCTGTTAACCGCGCCTCGATAGCGAGTGCGTGCGGTACTTGCTTGCTGAGGGCTGTGTAGTGGAAGAGCAATGGAAGCAGATCAGTAATTGGCCGCACTACGCGGTGAGCAACTGTGGTCGGATCAAGAGGCTGACTACGGTGAAAAGCGGCATAGCTGGAGCCATTCTTTCCCAGTTTCTTGTCTGCGGCTATCCGTCGGTGAACTTCACTGATACTGGTCGTCGCAAGTCTGTTCGAGTGCATCGTCTCGTAGCGGAAGCCTTTCTGCCAAGGCCGAAAGGTACGACAGAGGTAAATCACATCGACGCCACTCGCTCGAACAATCAAGTGTCCAACCTTGAGTGGGTCAGCGCATCAGGCAACCGCAAGCATGGCTATGACCATGGGGCGAACGACGCGAAAGGTGAGCGCAATGGACACTCGAAACTAACCGAGCAAGGTGTGCGCGAGATCCGCTCCAGAGTCCCGCTTACAAGGTCAGCCCAAGCTGAGCTGGCTACGAAATACGGCATCTCAGTAGCAACTGTCATGGATGTAGCTGCTAAGCGAACCTGGAAGCACGTCGAATGACTTTAAATTGAACATTGCGAGGGCCTGCGGAACCTGTCTGCTCAGATCGGCCTGATTATTGACAGGCTCTAGACGGATGAGAATTTATGGCAGTCCTGAAAAATGAGGTGAAGAGCTTCATCGTTCAGGCGCTGGCGTGCTTTGACACACCGTCCCAGGTGGTTGAAGCCGTCAAGAACGAATACGGGGTTGTGGTAAGTCGCCAACAGGTCGAGACGCACGACCCAACTAAGTCGGCTGGGAAGGGCCTTGCGGTGAAGTGGCAGACCCTGTTCCACGATACCCGCAAGCGTTTCCGCGAAGAGACGGCTGAGATCCCGATTGCGAACCGAGCTTACCGTTTGCGTGGCTTGGGTCGTATGGCGGAGAAGGCTGAGAGCATGCGCAACCTAGCGCTGACGGCTCAGCTTTACGAGCAAGCCGCTAAAGAAGTGGGCGACGTATACGTAAACCGCCGAATTGAACCTGAGAAACCTCTTGGCTCCCAAGCGGACCAGCAGCACGCCGTTGCTGAGTACACCTTGGAGCCAGATGAGAATGTCCCGACTACCCCGTACCTATGACCCGCCGGTAAAGCTGACGCCCAAGCAGGCGAACATTTACGTGTGGGGTTTTCAGCCGGAAGCCCGCTTTCGTGACGCGGTGTGCGGTCGTCGATTTGGCAAAACCTTCTTGGGTAAAGCCGAAATGCGCCGCGCTGCTCGTCTCGCTGCTGAGTGGGGCGTGAGCGTAGAGGATGAAATCTGGTACGGCGCCCCGACCTTCAAACAGGCCAAGCGCGTGTTCTGGCGGCGTCTGAAGCAGGCTATTCCAGAGGCATGGCGTGCACACCGTCCCAATGAGACGGAATGCTCAATCACGCTGAAGTCTGGCCACGTCATGCGCGTGGTTGGGCTTGATAACTACGACAACTTGCGCGGCTCCGGCCTGTTCTTTGTTCTGGTGGATGAATGGGCGGACTGCCCATGGGAAGCGTGGGAGGAAGTACTGCGCCCGATGCTCTCGACCTGCCAGTACACAATACCAAGCGGAGAGTCTCGTAAGGGCGGCCACGCGTTGCGAATTGGCACACCAAAGGGCTTCAACCACTGCTACGACACGTATCAGGACGGGCGGCCCGGCCACGAACCTGACCACAAGAGCTGGCTCTACACTTCGCTCGATGGCGGTAACGTCCCGGCAGAGGAACTGGACGCTGCCCGGCGCAAGATGGACCCGCGCACGTTCCGCCAAGAGTACGAAGCCAGCTTTGAGAACTACGCAGGTGTCGTTTACTACACGTTTAATCGTGATGAATGCCGGACCTCCGAGAGAATCAAGCCAGGCGAAGCGCTGCACATCGGCATGGACTTCAACGTCATGAAGATGAGCGCCGTGGTCTATGTGGTGCGCGATGGGTTGCCGCTGGCGCTGGATGAGTTTCACGCCGTGCGAGACACGCCGGAAATGATCGAGAAGATTAAGGCTCGGTTCCCGGGTCACACCGTTGCTGTTTACCCGGATGCCAGCGGCCAGAACACCAGCAGCAAGAATGCCAGTGAGTCCGACCTTTCGTTGCTGAAAAAGGCCGGATTTACCGTGGTAGTTGACTCCACAAACCCGGGCGTTAAAGACCGCGTGAATGCTGTTAACGCAATGCTGCTGAACACCTACGGTGAGCGCCGCCTAAAGGTAAATATCGACCAGTGCCCACAGCTCACCTTGTGCCTGGAGCGGCAGACCTACACAGACAAAGGCGAGCCGGATAAAGACCCGAAAAAGGGTCATGACCACATGAACGACGCTGCTGGTTACTTCATCGCCAAGCGTTATCCGATCAAAGCGATCGTAACCTCTATCAAAATGGGATACGCCCGATGAGCAACGACGTCTCCTTCAAGCGGGCGGAATACATTGAGGCATTAGGCCGATGGGAGACTGTGCGCGATGTCTGCGCTGGCCAACACCGGGTGGTGTCGCGGCTGCCGTATATCAATGCACACGACGAGTCGCCTGAAAACAAAGATCGGAACCGGGCCTACCGCGAGCGAGCAGTCTTCAAGAATGCCACCGGGCATACACGTAACGGATTGCTGGGTCTGGCTTATCACAAAGATCCAACCCTAACTGTGTCGAAGAAGCTTGAGTACTTGCAAGACAATGCAAACGGCTCAGGCGTTAGCATTTACCAGCACTCACAAGGCACGCTGGAAAAGGTGCTTGAAGCTGGCCGTCACGGTCTGTATGTCGATTACCACCAGGACAAAGGCGCTGGTGGGCACGCTGTAATCCTCTCCTACTGCGCAGAGGACATCATTAACTGGCGCACTGGGATGGTGAATGGTCACAGCGTGCTGACGCTGGTGGTTCTACGCGAGTCGCCGGAGATTCCGGACGGCTTCGGCTTCAAGACGGTTGAGCAGTACCGGGAGCTGGCGCTAGAGGATGACGGCTTTGTATGCAGGGTTTGGCGGCGCTCCGGGCCGGAAAATGGCGGCCCTTTGGCGGTCACTGAAGAGTTTAAGCCGGGCGGTGTGACTGGCCGCCTTAAAGAAATTCCGTTTACTTTTGTAGGCGCTCAGAACAACGACCCAACCATCGACGAATCGCCACTTTACGACATCGCCATGATCAACCTAGGCCATTACCGCAACAGCGCTGACTACGAAGACAGCGTGTTCTGGTGTGGGCAGGCTCAGCCTTACATTTCGGGTCTTGATGAAAACTGGCGCGACCATATGCAGAAAAACGGCGTATATGTTGGCTCCAGAGCGCCGATGTTGCTGCCTGTCGGTGGGAATTTCGCTTACGCACAGCCATTGCCCAACACGCTGGTTAAAGAGGCCATGGCCGACAAGAACCAGATGATGATTGAGCTTGGCGCACGGATGGTTGTCGCGTCTCTGTCGACCAAGACTGCAACCGAGGCCCGCGGGGACCAGTCAGCGTCCACTTCGGTGTTGGCAGGCTGTGTCGCCAACGTTAGCGAGGCTTACACCCGAGCAATCATGTGGTGCTGCACCTACATGGGCATAGCCGACAAGAAGGTCGGCTACCAGGTCAACCAAGAGTTTGTCGAGCTGACGGCTGACCCGCAGATGATCACGGCGCTGGTTGGACTGTGGC
The DNA here is from genome assembly GCF_001411475.1 of Pseudomonas endophytica. Taxonomy (GTDB): domain Bacteria; phylum Pseudomonadota; class Gammaproteobacteria; order Pseudomonadales; family Pseudomonadaceae; genus Aquipseudomonas; species Aquipseudomonas endophytica. Next base: position 10,629 of record NZ_LLWH01000160.1, read on the forward strand.
AGAACGGCGGCTTTGCTAAAGCAGACCTGCGGGCATATTTGCGCAAGCTGGGTTTGATCGCACCAGAGCGCACTGACCTTCAGATCGACAGTGAGCTGCAGGAGCAAACAGACGGCCTGGACTTAGACGACGAGGGTTAACCTGATGGCGGCAAGTCAGTTGATACTGGATGCCACGATCCGGCATGCGGTGTTCCTCGAGAAGCTCAAAGCGGGAGAGGTGGGCAAGTTTGGTCCCTTTCTCAAGGAGATTGATCGCTCTATCCGCGAGCGGCTTACCCAGTCAGATCTCTCTGAGTACAACGTCAAACGGCTTGAAGCGTTGCTTAAAGAGGTCGATAGCCTGCTACTGAGCATCTTCGACCGCTACAGCGCTCAGTTGAACCTTGATCTGATCGACATTGCCAATTACGAGGCAGAGTTTGAAGCGCTAAGCCTCACCCGATCTGCCCCGGCCGGAGTGTCGTTTGATGCAGCAATGCCGACGGTTACGGCTATCAGGGCTGCCGTACTCACGAATCCTCTCAGCGTGCGCGGCATCGGCGGGGGAAAGCTGCTTAAGGCGTTTATCAAAGGTTGGACGGTTGCCGAGCGTGACCGCGTTAACGGTGTGATCCGGCAGGGTTTCTTCGAAGGGCAGACCAACTTCGAGATTATCCGCAATATTCGTGGCACCAAGGCTGCGGGATACAAAGACGGCATCTTGGCTACGACCAGCCGCAATGCTAGTACGATTGTGCACACGGCGATTCAGCATGTGTCGTCACAAGCTCGCATGGAAGTTGCCAAGGCCAACACGGATGTTGTGCAAGAGATCCAGATGGTGGCCACGCTCGATAGCAAGACAAGCCAGCTATGCCGCTCGATGGACAAGCGCAAGTTTCCTGTGGATTCAGGCCCAAGGCCGCCATTTCACCCCAATTGCCGCACCACATTCATTCTGCTGACCAGGTTGAGCGAGACTTTCACCCAAGGTGCGACACGGGCTTCGGTGGGTGATGACGGGCCGAAGCAGGTCAGCGCAAGCCTCGATTACTACCACTGGTTGCAACAGCAGCCTGCAGCATTCCAAGACGTGGCCATCGGGCCTGTCCGGGCCAAGCTCTTCCGCGAGGGCGGTTTGAGCGTGGAGCGCTTCGCTGAGCTACAGCTTGACCGCAACTTTACGCCGCTGACGCTAGTACAGATGAAAGGTCTGGAGCCGCTGGCATTCGAACGAGCAGGGATCAACTAATCCGCGCCACGAAACGGTAACTACGAAAACGTGGCGCGCACATTTCCAGCCTCGGCAAAGCCGGGGCTTTTTTACGCCTGCAAAGCGGGCAAACCAAACCTAAGGGGTGCATCAACGTGGCAGAAGAAAACGAAATCGACCTGGAAAACCCGGCAATCAAGGCCGCTATCGCGACTGCCGTTGAAACATCCGTTTCAGGCTTGAAAACCAAGAACGCCGAGCTGCTGGGCAAGCTTAAAGATACCTCTGGCAAGCTGACTCAGTTTGAAACCCAGTTCGAAGGCATCGACATTGAAGCCGTTAAAGGGCTGCTCAATCGTGCGGGCCAAGACGAAGAAACCAAGCTGCTGACAGAGGGCAAGGTGGATGAAGTATTCAACCGCCGCACTGAGCGTCTTCGTGGCGACTACGACAAGCAGCTCAAGACCATCACTGAGCGCGCCGAGAAGGCTGAGTCCTTCGCTGCCAAGTTTCAGGGCAAAGTCCTAGGCGACTCGGTACGCGGCGCAGCTCTGAAAGCCGGTGCACTACCGGAAGCAACAGACGACATCATCCTGCGCGCCAAAGGCGTGTTCACGCTAAACGAAGATGGCGAAGCCGTCGCCGTTGATGAGTCCGGCCAGACCATCCTCGGCAAAGACGGCAAAACCCCACTGACTCCGCTCGAATGGGCTGAGTCGCTTCGTGAAACTGCTCCACACCTGTGGCCAAGGGCTTCAGGCACATTTGCCCCGGGCGGGGGTGGCGGCAAGGCTGCATTCAAGCGCTCCGAAATGACCTCCGAGCAGAAGCGCGACTTTCAGCGCAAGCACGGCCAAACCGCATATCTCGCATTGCCCAAGTAAGGGGATTGACCCATGCCTACAACTGTTAACAGCGACCTGATCATCTACAACGATGAGGCGCAAACCGCATACCTGGAGCGTGTTCAGGACAACCTCGATGTGTTCAACGCATCATCCAATGGCGCGATGGTGCTCGATAACGAACTGATCGAAGGCGACTTCCGCAAGCGTGCGCTCTACAAGCTGAACGGCTCTCTTGAGCATCGCGACGTCAACTCCGAAGGCAAAGTAACCGCCAAGAAGATCGGTGCCGCTGAAGCCGTGGGCGTTAAGGCTCCGTGGAAATACGGCCCGTACCAGACAACTGAAGAGGCGTTTAAGCGCCGTGGTCGTCCGGTCGAGGAATTTTCCCAGATCGTTGGCGCCGACGTTGCCGATGCAACCCTTGAGGGTTTCATCCAATACGCCACTGCTGGCCTGCGCGCCGCTATCGGTTCCAACGCCGACATGGTGGTTGAGGCCAACATCGAAACCGACGGCAAAAAGACGCTGACTCGCGGTATGCGCAAGTTTGGCGACAAGTTTGGCCGTATCGCATTGTGGGTTATGCACTCGTCTGCCTACTTCGACATTGTCGACGAGGCGATCACCAACAAGATCTACGAAGAAGCGGGCGTTGTGATCTACGGCGGCCTGCCTGGCACCCTCGGCAAGCCTGTACTGGTGACCGACACCGCTCCGGCAGACGTGATCTTCGGCTTGCTGCCAAACGCTGTGACCATCACTGAGTCTCAGGCACCCGGCTTCCGTTCCTATGAAGTGAACGACGAAGAGAACTTGGGTATTGGCTACCGCGCAGAAGGCACCGTGAACATCGACGTGCTGGGCTATAGCTGGAAAGCCACCGCTGGCGGCGCCAACCCAACCCTGGCCGCTGTTGGCTCTGCCGCCAACTGGATCAAGCACGCAGGCAGCAACAAGGTGACTGCTGGTGTGATGATTAAGCTGACTTCCACGCCTCCTGAAACCGGCGAGTAAGCCTCAGGATCAACGAGCGGCCAGAAATGGCCGCCTTGGAGAAACACATGGAACTGACTTACAGCAATCAGCTTCAGGGCTTTGACCCGGACAAACGCTATCGCAACCCTGAACACTTCGACAAGCCCGAAGCTGGGGTGACCAGCGTATTGAAGGACTTCGAGCTGAAAACGATGCGGTTATCTTTTTGGTTGACGGTCTAAAAGCGGGTGAAGTTGTGCGCCCAGAAACCGGCGAACTGGCAATCTGTTTGTTTGAGGCGTTTGAGAGCCTTCATGAGCATGTTGGCCAACTGACCATTGAGCGTAACGGCCTGGCAACCACAGCCGAAGAACTGCGCCAAGAGATTGAAGTCTTGAAGAAGGCTTCAACTGGCCCTGCGGGCCAAGATGGCGAAGTGAACGAAATCGCAGCACTCAAGGCCAAGCTCGACGCCGCCAACGTTCAATATCGCGCCAACGCCTCAAAAGAAGCGCTGGAAAAGCTCGTTGCTGAGTTGCCTACAGCGTAATAATGCGAGTCATCGGAGTCTGCGACTCTCGACCGTTAAACCCATTCCAGCGAGTTAATTCATGACGCTAATCATTGAGGACGGCAGCGGCAAGCCTGACGCCGAAAGCTATGCGACGGCTGAGGATCTGGCTATGTACGCGACTAAGTTCGGCGTTGTCATTCCTGCGGGCGTAGCGGTACAGGAAGCATTGTTGCGCCGGGCTGCCTTGGCGATGGATGGCATGACGTGGAAAGGGCGCAAAACCAGAAGTGAACAAGCGTTGTCTTGGCCGCGCCGGGAAATCCATTTGGACGGCGAGAATAAGCCGCACAACTACCTCCCGGCGCGTATCCAGTATGGCCAGATGGCTCTGGCTGCTGAGATTCATCAGGACGATATCGACCCGGTAGAAAAGCGCAAAGGCGCAGTTGTCCGGGAGCGGGTTGAGGGCGCTGTAGATCGCGAATACGCAGCTATCCCTTCCACCAGCAACCGGCTGCTGCCAGCGGCGCCGGATCGGCCGAGCGCTACTCAGTTTGCTGACTATCTTCAGACGCGCGGGCTGTTTTCAATTCGCGTGTAGTGATGGGCATCCTTATGACATCCGAATGAATAGGGGGTATTATCGCGGAGTTGCCGCGGCAACTTCCCCTATCTAACTCAGCCTGTGCGCAGGCCGGAGGTTCACTATGAAGCCCGAATTTCGCATTCGAGAAGTAACGCGTTACGTCATTACTAAATATGATGACCGCGGTACTCATCCTGTAGCTCAAGTTGATAACCGAGAGTCTGCCGAGCAAATTGTTTCGGCCCTCGCCGCTCAAGCTGCGGGCAATTCCAGCGTTCTTAACACTCCTATTGACGACCTGAAGTTTTCTACAAGGACACGAAATAATTTGGTGGCCACCTGCGGATTTTCAACAGTGGGGGACTTGACCACAATTAATCAGGCTGCGCTTCTTGGCAAACATCGAGTCGGAGTGGAAACCTTGAGAGAGGTTCTCCAGTTTCTGAATGATCGAGGCATAGCTCATAACCTCGGAACACTGTAGAGCCGCAAAAGGCTTGCAAGCCCAGCCATAGAGCTGGGCTTTTCACATCTGGAGCCACCATGGCCTTTTACGACGAAATGGCCGTGATGGCTCTGGATATGCTCACAGAGTTCGGTCAGCCCATCCTGCTGCGAGAGATGATCGCTGGTGAGTACAACCCTGAAACGGGTCAGACAGGTCCAGAGCAGTTTAGCGAGCAGCTCGCGGAGGGCATGGTTCTGGATTTCACTGGCCTTGAGTTTCAGCGCAGCACGTTGATTCAGCAGGGCGACAAGAAAATCAAAATCGCCGCTCGAGACGTATTGCCACCGACCCTTTCAACGGTCGCAGTCTCTGACATCGCGGTATCAAACCTCTACGACTACTTCTTCCTGCCGCCCTCGGTCTGGTCCGTCATTAACGTGAAAGAGACCAACCCGGCTGGCGCGCCGCTTATATTCGAACTTCAAGGGAGGCGCTAATGAGCGTTCCGACAATCACCGCGTTGCCGGTGCCGCCTGCCCGAACAGAAGCCCCGCGGGACTTTACGCCCAAGATGGATCTGTTTGTCTCTGCGCTGCCTGTCTTCGGAGCTGAGGCGAATGCGCTTGCTGCATTCATGGATGAGCGCGCGGCTTCGGTTGAGAGTATCGCTACCGAGTCAGGCGAAAACGCAGTTTTGGCCCAGCAGGCGGCTGATGCTGCCGAGCGAAGTAGGGATGATGCGGCTGCCAGCCAAAAGGCCGCTGCCGCGTCTGAGTTGTCATCGGCAAGGCATGACGAGAGCGCCGGGCAGAGTCGTCAAGCAGCAGCGCAAAGTGCGAGTGTTGCTGCCCAAGAAAGCACCATAGCGCAGCAGGCAGCTTCAAGCGCTAACGGCAGCGCCAGTCAGGCAGCACAAAGCGAGTCTGGGGCCGCTACTTCCGCGAGTTCGGCTACGGCTAGCCAGCAATCTGCATCCCAATCAGCCGGTGCAGCCCAGACTAAGGCCAGCGAAGCGGCTCAGTCTGCTGAAAGCGCTGGCACTCGCGCGCAAGCCGCCAAGTCCAGCGCTGATGCCGCTGCATCGAGCGAGTCCAGCGCTGCCGAGTCAGCCAGACAGTCTGGCGTGTCAGCATCTGCATCATCGAGTTCAGCAGGGCAAGCGGCGCAGTCTGAGTCTGCGGCTCAATCCAGTAAGGCCGATGCATCTAAGTCGGCCAGTGCTGCCTCAACATCCGCAGCCAACGCAGCGGGTTCCGCTGTTGCCGCTGAAACCTACGCTGAGCTGTCGGGCGCAAGGGTTTACACCACCAAGGCGCTCGCTAACGCTGACCTTGCTTTATTGGTTGATGGTCAGCCGGTGCGTATCGTGGCTGATGAGAACTTCGCAGGCCGTTCAGCGTGGTACGTCATGCGGCTGGATGCGGGTGCAAGCCTCTCGTTGGATTTTGCCAACAACTCTTATGGCGTAGGTGCGCTGGAGCTGGTCAGGGTGCAGCCCGAGTCGGCGGAAATTGTCGCCGTACCTGCAAACGCTACAGCACCCGGTAAGCCCGGAAACATCGCTGTAGATGCCAATTATCTCTATGTCGCCACGGGCGCAAATCAATGGAAGCGCGCTGCGCTTGTGGAGTGGTAAGCAATGGCTTTGGTGCAAAAGCAATTTAGCGATCTGATTACATTTACGCGCTCGTCTGCTGGTGGTCGCTTCAATGATCGCGGGCTATTCGAGATGGTTCCGGCTAACCAACCGCGTTTTGATTACGACCCGATCACGCGTCAGCCATTGGGGCTGCTTATCGAGGAGAATCGAACCAACTTAATCGTTAACTCAAGTGACTATTCCCTTTGGAACAATAATGGAGCAGGAGCTTCTTTAGTCATAGCGCCCTCTCAATCTGATGGCCCTCTTGGTTTATCAACGATGAGTCGAATCTCTCGTGATGATTTAGGCATAAGGTATTTAACTAGATCTTTCGCTAGTGCGGCAGGCTCTACCATAACTGCCTCTCAACACGCCAAAGCCGGTGTGATAGGCGGATGGCTGGCTATGAGAGTACAAACCAACTATGCCAATCGTGTAGACGCTTTTTTCAACCTGATCACCGGTGATTTCTCGTACGCCACTACTGGTGACGTATCAGCAGTTTCAGCTCGGATGGTTCCAGTCGGGGGAGGAGTGTGGAGATGTATCTGTACAGCCACTTCGGGGGCCGTGCCATGGTCTTCTATTCTGCTGGCACCTCAAGATAGGCGTGGCGCAGTTGATATATCACCCGCCGAGCGTTCAGAGGTTTTTCTTGATGCTACACAAGTTGAGGTTGGCTCATTTGAAACCTCATTTATACCCACTGGAGGTTCTCAAGTAACACGCACTAGCGACATTGCTCGTGTAAGCACACTAAGTCCTTGGTACAACAGGAGCGAAGGTACTATGTTTGCCGTATTCAAACCTGCAGCTTCGCGCACAACAGAATTTCGAGCAATTATGTCTCTAGATGACGGTACTGCGCGCAACAGATTACAAGCTTATATGGCAGCTCCAGCAGGCAACGCCGAATTTAGGGCTTCGTCAGGTGATATATCGGTACCAGTCCCCTCCATACCGGCGGCCTATCCTCCTAATATCAACAAACTAGGAAAATCAGCCCTTAGCTATGACTCGAAGGGATTGACGGGGGTTGCAGGGTCGGTGCTTTCCAAAGCTCGTATTGCTTTCACGCCGCCAGAGGTTACCTCGCTCAAAATTGGTAGTAATCAATCCCAAAGCCAGCTCCTAAATGGCCACATATTGAGCATCAGTTACTACCCTCGCCGATTAACAGATTCTGAACTCGAGGCGCTAACCACATGATCGAGTACAGCGAAATCGGCTTAATCGTTGACTCACCGAGTGAGTACACGCAAGAGGGGGTAGAGATTAAACCCCCAACTTACCTAGACGGCTGGTTTGTAAATTTCACGCCGGTGGATTTCCCCGAAGAACTGGCTAAGTTCCAAATATTTCCTTCCAAGCCAGTACGGGTATTTTCCGGCGCTCCGACCGTGTTCTTGCGGTTTGAGGATGAAGCGCAATGGGCTAGCATCCGGGACAATTTGTTGCAGGACTGATTAACTCAGGAGTTCATATGTCCAAATATTCTGGGCTTAACGGAAGTTTTGCCGAGAGTATTCGGCAATTCGCTGAAAAGGCTGAGCAAGCGATAGATGCCACATTCCGTGAGATTGTGATTGAGATCGGGAGCACTGTTATCCGTATGTCGCCGGTGGGTAATCCAGAAATATGGGCTGCTAATGTGGCATACCGGACCGCAAACAAAGCCACCGCTGACGCCTACGACTTCAACGTTGCTGTTCGCAATACCGTCATCAACCTGACAGATAGCAACTTCACGAAGTCCGGTAGGTTCAAGCGCGGTGTTAAGTACGCCAAGCCCCTGACCAAAACTGAGCGCGACCAGAACTTCAATGTGAATGGCTTGGTCGCTGGTAAAGACTACGTAGGCGGCCGCTTCCGGGCTAACTGGCAGTTCTCAATCGACACCCCGGCTGATGGAGAAATTGAAGCCATTGACCCAAGCGGAAACGCCACGATTGCTGCACTGATGGCGCAAGTGAACAGCCTGACGATAGGCCAGACGGCGTACATCGTGAACAACCTGCCGTACGCCATTCCGCTTGAATATGGCCACTCCAAACAGGCCCCGCACGGCATGGTGCGCGTGACTCTGGCCGACTTTCAGCGCATCGTCGACGAAGCCATCAGGAATAACCGGGTATGAGTCATAAGACCATTCGCTCACTGTTTGAGGCGCGGCTGGCCGACTGGGCAAAGCTCAAAAAACCAGCGCTGCGCATCGCTTTCCAGAACGTCAGCTTTACCCCGGCCACCAATGAAACCTATCTGCGCGCGTTTTTGATGCCCGCAGGGACGGGAAGCGATGACCTTGCCGGTGACCATCGCGCTTATAGAGGGTTATTTCAGATCACGATCGTCACACCGGCTGGTGGCGGTTCAGGAACTGGGGAGGGGCTGGCTGAAGAACTGGCAGCGCTATTTCCCCTCAATGATCGCTTGAGCCAGGGAGATTTAACGGTGCTGGTAATGACTCCCGTCGAGCTCGGCCCGCAGCAACAAGAAGACACCAGCTACTCGCTGCCCGTCTCGTTTCAATACCGCGCCGACACCTTCTAATTCGCCCGTAGGGCAAACCAGAAACCCGCCATTGAGCGGGTTTTGTCATTTCTGAAAAGAGGAAAACCCAATGGGCTACAAATTACCGAACGGCGCTACGTTCCAGCATGCTGCGACCTATGCCGCGCCGCTAGCATTCTCTGGCATCAGCAACGCTACAGAAGCGGTGGCCACTGTGGCGGCTGCAACGTTGGTTGTGGGCGATATTGTATTGGTGTCCTCGAACTGGACACCTTTGAACGGTCGCGTTGCTCGGGTTAAAGCAGCCACGGCCACGGCAATTACGCTGGAAGGTATCGACACCAGCGATACCCAGGTCTATCCCCCGCTTAACGGCGCGGGCTCACTCAAAAAGGTTCTGGCATGGGCGCTGGTTCCACAGGTGAGCGACGTCGCGTTCTCGGGTGGTGAGCAGAACTACCTGACAGTCGCATTCCTTGAGGATGCCCAAGGGCGCGAGCTGCCAACTGATAAATCGCCTGCGCGTATGACGCTAACGGTTGCCGATGATCCAGCTCAGTCTTACGTGCCCATTGTTCAAGCAGCCGATGCTGGCGGTGCAGTCCATGCTTCGCGCCTCAACTTACCCGGCAAAGACACGATTTATTACGGCGCTATCACCGCGTGGTCGCCGCAACCGGTCGTGAGTCGTAGCAACCTGATGACCCGAACCATCACCTTGGCTCTGCAAGCGCCAATTACCCGCTACCTATCGTAAGGAACCGTCATGGCAACGTTCAAAATTGCGCAGAACCCGACCTTTAACGCTGACGTTGAGATACCTCGCGTTGGCGGCGAGGTCATTCAGGTTCCGTTTGAGTTTAAGTATCGCGACCGAAAGGGCTTGGCCAGTTTATTTGATAGCTGGGAACTGAGGCTGAAGAATGATCAAGAGGCGCTGAAAGCTAAGGGCGAGAGCCTGACCATTGCTGACACCACCGCCTCTCACATCGACTATCAGGTTGATCAGGTGCAAGACATCGTTGCGGGCTGGGGGTTTGATGACAAGTTTTCGCCTGAGTCGATTCGTGCTCTGGTTGAAACCTCGGCTGGCGCGGGTAATGCAATCGTCAAAGCTTATCAGGACGCCTACACGCCGGGCCGCTTGGGAAACTGATTGCCGCGGCGCGCGCACTCTATGGCGGTAGCGCGCCAACCGAAAAGCTCCTGATGTTCGGCCTTGCGCCTGAGGATTTGGATGAGGACGTGGAGGTTTGGCCTGATAACTGGCCCGCCTTCCGCCTTTTCAATGCTATGGCGACTCAGTGGCGCACCGGAGCATGCGGCGCAACAGGCCTCGACTACACATCCATTCGCGATGTGGCCGACTTCATCGGCATCAAGAAAAAACACATCAAAGAGATCTTTCCAGACCTACAAGTCATGGAGGCCGAGGCGTTGGCTGTCATGGCGGAGGATCGAGAACCCAGCCCGTAATTACGGGCATTTATTTTTAAGGTGAGTTATGGATATCGCGTCGCTCGGCATAAAAGTTGACTCGTCCGATGCAGCGAATGCCGTGACTGATCTGGACAAACTTTCTCAGTCGGGAGAGAGGGCTGAAAAGGCTGCAGAAGGCGTCGCAAGTGGGTTCGACAGAACTGCCGATGCCGCTCGAAAGCAGCGTCAAGACTTGGATTCGCTTCTCGGTAAAGTCGACCCGCTGACAAAAAAGCTTAATGAACTGGCGGCTCAGGAAGACAAACTGGCGGAAGCTCGCAAGGCTGGCCTGATTGGTGATGCCGCCTACTCGAACTACCAGCAGAAAATCGAAGCTTCATTGAATTCTTTGCTTGGCTTGAGCGGCGCTCAGAAGGTCGTCGGAGATTCGGCGGCAGACAGTGCATCACGCATTCAGGAGCTGGCTCAAGCAACTGTTCTGGCGGCTGAATCCCAGCGCGAGCTGTCTTCGGTCGCGACTGGCCTCTCTGAGGCGCAGCAAGGGCTGCTGACCGGGTCTCGCGCACTTGTTGGCAGTTATGCCGATTCTGCTTTAGGTGCAGACCGGTCGGCAGAAGCCGTAGAGCGCGTTGCGGCAGCCAGCAAGCGCAGTGGGGAAAGCGCGGCCAGTGAAATGGCTATCTTGGGTCAGCTTGAGCGTGCAATTAGCAGTGCGGCCGGCTCTAGAGAAAACCTGTCCAAGGCAAATGAGCTTTACGTTAAAGCCCAAGAACGCGGGCTTCTGACCGTCGAAGAAGAGATTCGCCTCGACACCGAACTTGAAAAGGCTGAGCTGAAAGTTGAGGCCGCTCGGCTTAAGCGCACCGCTGCCGAACAGAAAGAAGAGCAACAAAAACAGCGCTCGATTGAGGCCGAGAACCGGCGAATTGAGGCGCTAAAACGTACAGTTAACGGCATTGATCCGCTTACTCAGAAGTTGGGCAAGCTTGAGGCGCGAGAAAAGGCGCTCAACGATCTTTACAAGACCGGCGAGATTGATGCTAACGGCTACGCCGAGGCGCTGGCCAAAATCGGTAGGGATCGTGCAGGGCTGACCGAGGCAACAGGTGCTTTCGACAAGCTCAATCTAAGCACGAAACAGTCACAGCAAAATGTGATGCAGCTCATCAATGCGGTTCGAACCGGCGACTGGACGAGCGGTATTCGGGCGGTTACGCAGTTAGGCGGCGGCAGTGTTCTAGGCGGCATCAAGGAAAAGTTCGACACGTTGTTTACAGGCGGTGCCGGCGCTGCTGTCCTTGGTGAGTCGTTAGGTGACATTGCAGCCAAGTCCAAGGATGTGGCAGAAAAAGCGGGTGAGGCGGGCGAAAGTATTTCTGACCTCGCAGAGAAGTCCAACACGGCTGCTGAATCCACCGGAAACGCCAAAAAGGGACTTGAAGCGCTTAGCCTAAGCACTGGCCCGGTAGGGCTTGGCATGGCTGCTTTGGCAGTTGGTGTCGTTGCTGCTGCGGCGGCTGTAGGGGTTTTGGCGTACGGCTACTATCAAGGTAGCAAGGAGGCCGACGCCTACAATAAATCGCTGATTTTGACTGGCAACTATGCAGGCAGTAGCGCTGGCCAGTTGGCTGATCTGGCACGACAAGTCAGTGCTACAAATGGCACGACCGGAGAAGCCGCAGCCACATTAGCTAAACTTGCTGGAAGCAGTGCCATTGCCAGCAGCAGCTTTAAGGAAATCGCTGACGCTGCGGCGGCAATGGAGGACGCAACCGGCAGGTCTGTTGACGCAACGATTGCTGAGTTCGTCAAAATCGCCAAAGACCCTGTGTCAGCGGCCAAAGAACTGAATGATCAGTATCACTTCCTGACAGCCTCGGTTTACTCGCAGATTGTTGCGCTGAAAGAGCAGGGCAACACAACGGCAGCTACTGACCTTCTCACCAAGACCTACGCCGAAACTGTTCAGGATCGGTCAAGGCAGATCACTGAAAACCTAGGCACGATTGAGCGGGCATGGAAAGGCATTAAGGATGCAGCGGCTGGTGCGCTTGATGCCACGCTGAACATAGGTCGCGCCCTTACCCTAGAGCAGCAGGCCCAAACCCTGCGCGATCGAATTGCAAACAATCAGGGACGAGGCGGTCGGGCGGCAGCGCTTGGGCTTGATACCAGGAACAAAGAAAAGGATAAGGCAGACTTAGCCTTTCTCGAGCTTCAGATCGACGCTGAAAAGACCAAGAATAAGTATCTGGGTGACCGGAGAAAGATTCAGGATGATGCCATTGACGCTCAAACCAAGGTCGATGCGCTCACAAAGTCAGCCTGGACTAATGAGCAAAAGCGGACCGAGGCTCTTAAGGAGTATAAAAAGCAGCTAGATGACATTCGTAAGGCAAATCCGGATGACGCGCGTCTGAACAAGGGTGTTGTTGACAAGAACATCGCCAATATCAACGCTAAATTCAAAGATCCCAAGGCTGCATCCGCTGGCGCTGTCGATCTAACCGAGTTCAACACCTCCCAAAACGCAATCAAAACCATCTTGGCTGAATACGCTAACGCCCAGAAAGAGCTGGACGCTCTGCAAAAGGCGGGGCTGATTTCGCAGGAGGAGTTCGGTTGGAAGCGTGCCGGAATGATCGGCAACCAAAAGGACGAGATCACAGCCGCGTATGAGGCTGAGATTGCAGCCCTTGAATCCGCCAAGGCCAGAAAAACCACTTCTGCTGTCCAATCCATCGAACTCGACAAGAAAATCGCCAACGCTCGAACCGATATGGTCAAGGCGCAAAAGGATGCCGATAGCCAGCTTGAAGTTTTGCGGGTGAGCGAAGAGGGGCGAATCAATAAACAGACCCAAGCCGTTAAGAGCTACACCGACGCGTTGAACCAGCAGAATCACGCGCTACAACTGGCCGGACAACGTGCGGCGCTGGGTATCCGGCAAGGGGATCGGCAAAACGCACTGAACGGCGAGCTCAACGGCATCGCGGATAGAGCCAACCAGCAACGGTTGGATCTGGCACGAGACAAGTCCGACGCAGCGCGCAATATGAGCGCAGATGAGTACAACCATAAGTTGGCTGCGATCAACAAGAGTGAATCCGACCTTAAGGAAACCACGCTCAGCAACTATGAGGATATGTCGGCTGCGCAAAGCGACTGGCGTAACGGTGCAACCTCAGCGTTTCAGAACTACTTGGACAGCGCGCGGGATGTTGCAGGGCAGACCAAGTCGCTATTCGGCAATGCGTTCAGCTCGATGGAAGACTCTGTCGTCAACTTCGCCATTACCGGGAAGGCTTCGTTTGCGGACTTTACTAAGTCGATTTTGGCCGATATGGCGCGGATTGCAGCTCGGCAGGCAGCTTCAGGGATTCTTAGCTCTATGGGGGGGCTTGGCGTCTCAGCTGTCGGTTCTTACTTTGGCGGGGGCGCTGCATCAGCAGGCTCTACTCAGGCTGGATATAGCCCTGAGGTCATTGGTGGGTGGTCGGGCATTGCACAGGCCAATGGCGGCGCTTGGGAGTCTGGTGTGCAGATGTTTGCAGACGGTGGCGCGTTCACCAACTCCATTGTCAGCAAACCCACTGCGTTCGGAATGGCCAACGGCCAAATCGGTGTGATGGGCGAGGATGGGGAGGAGGCGATTATGCCGCTGACCCGTACAGCAGGAGGCAAACTCGGGGTTAGGGCTGTGGGCGGTGCTGCTGGCGGGGGGACTACGGTCAGCCTCAGTATGCCCATCATGGTAATGACCGACGAAGAGTCAGGTCGTCCGGCAGGGGCTGAACTCGATACTGAGGTATTCCAGCGCAACATGCAGGAGCGGATGCGCACCGTTGCGCGGGAAGAAATCTCCAAATCTTGGCGTCAGGGCGGCATCAGCAGTCGAAATGTAAAAGGATGATTTATGGCAATCGAGCGATTCACTTGGGCAATCGACAAGGGCGCAGAGGGGGATATCACTCACCGGGTTAGAACCAAGCAATTCGGTGACGGTTACGCACAATCGGTCGGTGATGGAATCAACAACAAATCCCAAGCTTGGCCGGTGACCTTTACCGGAACGAAGGAGCGCATCAAGGAGGTTATGGCCTTCATCGACCGGCACAAAGGAGCAAAAGCCTTTCTGTGGGTGCCACCACTCGGCGATTTGGGGTTATACAAGTGCACCGGTTACAAGCCCGCGCACCGCGGCGGCCAAATGTACGCAATCACGACTACTTTCGAACAAGCCTTCCACCCCTGAGATAACCCCCCATGGCATTGATCACGGACATCCAGAAACTGGAGCCCGGCGACGAGATTCGTCTGTTTGAAATAGACGGGAGCGAATATGGCGCCGATATCCTTCGCTTCCACGGGCATGCGATACCCCACGAGCCCGAAGAGCTAGACCCGGACGGACCTTCACTGTCGTTGGACTTTGTGGGTAACCAGTACGGTATTGATGACCAGAAAGGGGCTTCCCTGACACTGGACTTTGCGGGCAATTACTACAGCGCGGACAACGGTATGGAGCTGGCCGCCAAGTCCATCTGGTGGCAGGGCAACGAGTACGCTGCGTGGCCCGTCAACATAGAAGGCATTGGCGCTGACAGTGACGGGACGGCCTCGCGTCCGACGCTGGTTGCGGGCAACGTCAACGGTCGAGTCACGGCGTTGTGCTTGGCGTTTGAGGATCTGCTCAAGTTCAAGCTCACCGTGCGCGAAACCATGGCGAAGTACTTGGACGCAAACAACTTCTACGGCGGCAACCCAACTGCTGACCCAACCCAAGAGGCGCTGGAAATCTGGTTTATCGACCAGAAGACCGGCGAAGACGGCGAGCAAGTGCAGTGGGAATTGTCATCACCGGGCGAGATCGACAACCACGGCTTGCCCGGCAGGCAAATGACGACGTTTTGCCACTGGGCAATGACTGGCGGTTATCGCGGTCCGAACTGCGGCTACACCGGAGGGCTGATGTTTGACGATGAGGACAACCCAACGGACGACCCCAGCAAGGACATCTGCAAGGGCGGCCTGTCGTCCTGCAAATTGCGCTTCGGCGAAAACGAAGAACTCAGTCATGGCGGTTATCCCGCTGTATCTCTCATAGCGCGGAGTTGACCATGCGCAAAAACATTTTAAGCGCCATTCAGGCGCATGCGGCGGGTGAGTACCCGAAAGAGTGCTGCGGGTTGCTGCTGATCGTAGGACGCAAAGAGCAGTATTTCCCGTGCCGCAATACTGCCACGGAGCCAAACGAAGAGTTCCGGCTCGATCCTGAGGATTACGCCGCGGCGGAAGACTTGGGCGAGGTCATCGCAATTGTTCACTCGCACCCGGACGCCACCAGCCGACCGTCACCGCATGATCTGGCCATGTGCGAAGCAACGGCCTTGCCTTGGCACATTTTGAGCTGGCCCGAAGGGGATTTGCGCACGATCACGCCGACCGGACATACGCCGCTGCTCAAGCGCCCGTTTGTTCATGGGGCGTGGGACTGTTTTGCAGTTGTGAGAGATTTCTATGTGCGAGCGATGGGCATTGAACTGCCAAACTATCAGCGCGAGGACGGCTGGTGGGAGAGTGCGGGTAACGTCAGCCTGTACGAGGCTCACTACGAAGCGGCAGGCTTTGTGCGGGTCAACCAGCCACAGCGCGGAGACATGATCGTCATGGCGATCGGGCGGACGGCGCACCCGAATCATGCCGGGATTTACCTTGGCGGTGATCCGGCGTTACCTGGTGAAGAGTCTGATGTGTACGGGCCGGGGCCGTTTTTGCTGCATCACCTTTATGGGCGACCGTCTGAAGTGATCGTCTATGGCGGGCCTTGGCTGGATCGCACACGCCTAATCCTCAGGCATAAAGATGTAATCAAAACATGTTAGTTACTTGGTGAGTACGGCTCAGATCGAAGGTCCCATGTACGGCTATCTTCGTAACAACGGTGGAATTGAAAGGCGCTATGCTCTCGATGAACTTTAGGTAGCTTTCCTTCGTAGTCTTCGTGCAGTGCTAAAAAATACTTAGCTCCTAGATACACAGCTTTTATGGCGGTTTGAGGGATTTCAAAATCCTCGAATCTGATTTGAGGCTTGTTGTCGATGCGACGTGCGACTCGAATTTCCTCTTCATAAGACCAATGGAGTGACTTATATAGAAAAAGTCTTTCCAGCATGAGCCTGTCATTCATCGCTGTTAACTCACCGTGGTAGGGCAGTAGGTCACCCTCAACTGTTGGCCTCACGGTTGTGTAAATTATATTTCCTCTGCTAGCTGTGATGATGTTTGTTAAGGCACATTCCAATCCGGCCTCCTCAGCGTCAATGGCTACTACCCCTCCTTGATGGTTGCTGCCATAGTGGGCCCACATCAGAGGGTTCAAGGGGTTACGCGTCAGTGACAGTACTCCGATGGCATTCCGAATGGCGAATAACTTGTCGGCGTTAGCTGAACCGCAAGCTCGAATATTCAAGCCTTGCACGATGCGTCCAGCGGAGGAGGAACAATCAAAAGGGTCATTGAAATTCACTGGTTTCGTAAAGCGAATAGTGCAATTACGCAAGCACGCGTCCAAGCCTTCTAGGCTCATGTATTTGTAGACGAGCATCTCAACTCCTTAGATATTGAGTTAATGAATCAGTAGGGGCTAATGAGTCTAAATGTGCGTGAATTAGATATAAAGATCGCTTCTTTTTCTGTTGTTGAATCCCAAAGACCATATGCAGCTTGTATGACACTTCGCTCGAAACTCGAGCTACTTTGTTGAAATTTGGTACCTGCTTGATACTCAGCTCAGCCCGCGCTGGGCTTTTTGCATCTACCCTCCAATGCTAAAGTCTCGACAAACCTAAGAGGGAGCGACATGCGGATTCTGATAGCGGCGGTAACAGTAGCGATGCTGGCGGGGTGTGCAACCTCGCCAATTTCAGCTGACAAAGCAGATCCAGTTCCAAAGGATAGGTTTTATGCTTTTGGGGGTGCATCGGACTCTGAGCTGGTAGTTACCCGGGATTCCGGGTTCTCGGGGTCGGGATGCAAGCTTCGCTTTCACATTGATGGAAAGGCTGCAGCCGATTTTTACTCCGGTGAAGTCGCCCGGTTTGGTGTTACTCAGGGGCATCACGTGTTAGCAGTAGAGCCCGTCGGCATTTGCGGCGGTAGCGGTATATATGAAGCCGAGGTAACTGTGGTTAAAGGAGAATCTGTGCGACGCAGAATCTCTGGGGTGAGCGTTTACCCCACAACATTCTGAAAGTAGCACACTGAGCCTAGTAGTAAGCTCGCACTGGGCCACGATGGCCGGCTTCCCGTTGATCGTTGTTACCAATACGACCGTCGAGGAAATTCTCGAAGTGAATAGAGTTTTATCAAGCCGCCTACGGGCGGTTTTTTTATAGTTCGGAGAAAGCCATGTTGATGAGTGCCATCGAGTATCAACCCCTTACGACCATCAAGCTGTATGGAAGTCTCCGACAGTTTGGGCGAGAGTTTAAACTCAGCGTTCGATCTCCTGCTGAGGCAGTTAAGGCTCTGTGTGTTCAGGTGCCAGGCTTTGAGCGGTTTATCTCTAATGCCAAGTCCAGGGGGATGGAGTTTGCCATCTTTAGGGGCGTTAAAAATATTGAGGAAAAGGAGCTGGATTACAGTGGTATTGGTGAAATCCGGATTGCTCCCGTTATCACCGGAAGCAAGCGCGCCGGACTTTTGCAGACGATAGTCGGTGTTGCCTTAATTGCTGCTGTGGCTATTTTTGCCCCTGCTGGACTTGGAGCCATAGGCGCGGGAGGAGGCTGGGGCATAGCTGGTGCAGTCGGCGTTTCGATGGCCATCGGCGGCGTAATCCAAATGCTTAGCCCCCAAGCGCAAGGGATCAAAACCAGCGCAGCCCCCGAAAACACTCCCGGCTACGCATTCGGCAGCGGCAAGAACACCACTGCCTCCGGCAATCCAGTGCCCCTCTGTTACGGCCGTCGGCGCTGGGGCGGGGCAATCATCAGTGCTGCTATTTACGCTGAAGATCAGATGTAGATACCAACGAACACCGCGCCGCCTCTAAGGCGGTTTTTTTTCGCCTGGAGGAAAGTATGGGCGCAGCACAGTTAATCGACATCAGCGGCGCCAAGGGCGGATCAGACAAGCCAAAGACGCCAAGTGAAGCTCCAGACAGCCTTCGTTCCATTGCTTTGGCGAAGATGCTTATCGCAGTAGGAGAGGGCGAATTTGACGGCACACCCACGGCCAAAAACATCTTTCTCGACAACACTCCGTTGCAGGACGAACAAGGCAATTACAACTTCCCCAATGTAAAGTGGGAGTGGCGCACCGGATCCGTTGAGCAACCCTATATCCCTGGCATTCCCTCGGTAGAGAACGAAACCGCCCTAGGCATCGAGCTTCGTAGCGGTACACCTTGGGTGAGGGCTATCAGCAATACTCAGCTTTCCGCTGTGCGTCTTCGTTTTGCTTGGCCAACGCTGCAGTCGATAGATGACAGCAGCAACATCAACGGTTACCGGATTGAGTACAAGGTTGAGTTGTCCACGGATGGAGGCGCCTATAAGGAAGTGCTGAGTGAGGCCGTAGACGGCAAGACCACCAGCACTTACGAGCGCACGCGGCGTATTGACTTGCCAAAGGCGGCGAGCGGCTGGCTGCTACGGGTGACCCGGATCACCGTTAACCAGAACAACAACAAAATCGCCGACACCATGCAAATCGCCGGTTTCACTGAGGTCATCGACGCCAAGCTGCGCTATCCAAATACCGCGCTGCTCTACATTGAGTTTTCAGCCGAGCAGTTCCGCAACATCCCGGCAATCACGGTCGAGTGCGATGCGCGCAAAATGCCGGTGCCGAGCAATTACGACCCTCGTACCCGAACCTACATCGGTGTGTGGGATGGCACCTTCAAACAGGCATGGACCGACAATCCAGTCTGGATGACCTACGACATCACCGTGAATGATCGGTTTGGCCTTGGCCGCCGAATCAAACCTTGGCAGGTCGACAAGTGGGAGTTGTACCGCATTGCTCAGTATTGCGACCAGTTGGTGCCCGATGGGAAGGGTGGGATGGAGCCGCGTTTTATCTGCAACCTGAACCTGCAAAGCAAGGCAGACGCTTGGTCGCTTCTGCGGGATATTTCTGCAATTTACCGCGGCATGACTTACTGGGCCCAAGGCCAAGTGTTCTCATTGTCGGACATGCCGCGTGCGACAGACTTC
The DNA here is from genome assembly GCF_001411475.1 of Pseudomonas endophytica. Classification (GTDB taxonomy): domain Bacteria; phylum Pseudomonadota; class Gammaproteobacteria; order Pseudomonadales; family Pseudomonadaceae; genus Aquipseudomonas; species Aquipseudomonas endophytica. Next base: position 30,011 of record NZ_LLWH01000160.1, read on the forward strand.
GATTTCGCCTACACCCGAGCCAATGTCATAGACGGCAAGTTCACCTATGGTGGCGCATCAGAGCGTACACGCTATAGCCGCGCCCTTATCAGCTACGACAACCCGGCCAACAATTACGACACCGACGTCACCGCGGTGACTGACAGCAAGTTGCAGCGCCGCTATGGCGACAACCTTCTTGAGATCAGCGCCATTGGCTGTACGCGGGAATCCGAGGCGCAGCGCCGTGGTAAGTGGGCGTTACTGACCAACGCCAAAGATCGGGCGGTTACGTTCAGGACGGGCCTAGCCGGGCGTATTCCATTGCCTGGCTACGTCATTCCGATTGCTGACGAGTTGATTGCAGGGCGTCCGGTAGGTGGTCTTGTCTCGGCGGTCAGCGGCAGGATCATCACCTTGGACCGTGACACCTCAGCTAAGCCCGGTGATCGTCTGATTCTCAACTTGCCAGATGGCAAGTGTGAAGGTCGTACAGTTCAGATGGTCAGCGGGCGTAAGCTTACGGTTACCACGGCCTACTCCGTCGCGCCTGAGCCAGAACTGGTTTGGTGCTTAGATGCTGATGATCTGGCGGTTCCGCTTTACCGTGTTACCAGCGTGTCTCGGCCTGAGCCTGGCGTCTTCGAAATCTCGGCCGTGCAGTACGACCCGAGCAAGTTTGCGCATATCGACACCGGCGCCCGCCTAGAAGAACGACCTATCAGTGTGATTCCAATCACTGTTGTGCCGCCACCGGCGAGCGTGACGCTGACATCAAACTCTGCAATTGCCCAAGGCTTGGCTGTAACCACCATGACCATTGCTTGGGCGTCTGTACCTGGCGCCGTGGCCTACGATGTGGAGTGGCGCAAGGACAGTGGTAACTGGATCAAGATGCAGCGTACCGGTGCGTCCAGTGTTGACGTGACAGGTATTTATGCGGGCGCGTACTTGGCCAGAGTACGTGCGGTTAGCTCGTTCGATATTTCCTCGATTTGGAAGTCATCGCAACTGACCAATCTCAAGGGCAAGGAAGGCTTGCCACCGGCAGTCAGCTTCTTGACGACACAAAGCTTGCTATTCGAAATCGGCCTCAAGTGGGGCTTCCCAGCAGGTGCAGAGGACACCCAGAGAACGGAGATCTGGTACAGCAAATCTAACAACCTTGGGACTGCCGCCAAGCTGTCGGATCTGGCCTTTCCCCAGAGCGACTTCAAACTGCAAAGCCTGACCGCAGGCGCTCAGTTCTTCTTCTGGGCGCGGCTGGTCGATCGTACCGGCAACATCGGGCCGTTTTACCCGGTGAAAGACGGCGTGATGGGGCAGGCCAGCGCCGATGCGGGCCCGATTTTGGAGATGATCGCTGGGCAGATTGGCGAGACGGAACTGGGCAAACACTTGCTGGATCGAGTCGACCTGATCGACGGCGATGGGCCGGGCTCTGTGAATGGACGTCTCAATGAGGCCAAGAAGGAACTGGAAGGCCTGATCGACGAAATTACCGACGCACTGGAGTACGACGACACCAAAACCTACGCCTCGGGCGAAGTGGTGCGCTTGGGTAATCGACTGTTTCAGGCGATCGCAGCCACTACCGGCAATCCGCCGCCGAACGCGACTTACTGGCTCGACATTGGCACTTTGGCCGAAACCACCAACGCGCTTGTGCTGCAAGTGCAAAAGAACTCGGCCAGCATCATCGAACAGGACGGCAAGATTACTGCGCAGGCCGAGCAGCTCAGCGCGATCAACGCCAAGGTGACTGATCCGGTGACCGGGCTTGAAGCCACGGCCAGCGGGTTGAGTTCGCTCACCAGCACGGTGGAAGTCCTGGACGGCGAGATCAAGGCGACTTCGGAAAAAGTCGACGGCGTTTACGCAGTCATTGACTCGGGCTCCGCGGGTGATGAAAGCGGCAGCGCCGGTGATGAGCGCTCGTCAGCTGGGGCTGAGTCGTTGATGTCTGTCATTGCCGAGCGTGACTTTGCCCAATCAGTGCGTACTGACAGGGTTATCGCGCAGGTCAACGATACCTCTGCCGCTGTCGAGGTTGTGAGCAAGGCTCAGGCTGACTTCGAAGGTAAAGCCAGCACCATGTGGTCGGTCAAGATGCAGGTGAACACTAATGGTCAGCTGGTCACGGCAGGAATCGGGCTGGGCATCGAAACCGATGCAAACGGCGTTACACAGAGCCAGTTTTTAGTGAGTGCAGATCGCTTTGCTGTGGTTGGAGCGCTCGCGGGAGGGGAGGTATTCACACCCTTCGTGGTTCAGAATGGACAAGTGTTTATGTCGTCGGCATTTATTCAGGACGGGACCATCACTAATGCCAAGATCGGGAATTATATTCAGTCGAATAATTATGTAGCTGGTGTATCGGGCTGGAAGTTGTTCTTCGATGGGACGTTTGAAGTTAATGGGGCGTTCGGCGGGCAGGCGCGGCAGGTCATTAATAACCGTGGGGGTAAGGTTTTCGATGAAAATGGTGTGAAACGCTATCAGTGGGGAGACCTTACCGCATGAGTTACGGAGTTAGAACGTGGAGTGCTAATGGCACGCTGCAATTGGATACGGGCACTTTCACATATCAGGTTTTGCATAGCCAGACTTACGCACTGGCTAAAGAACAGATGATAACAGTTCAGGTGCCCGAATTTAGAACCGATAACTGCTCAGCAGCAATACTGCCTATAGGCGCGCCTTCCGGGGCTTATGCAAATGACGCAATGCCATACATGACGGTATCTAATGGCAGCGTAATAATAAGATCCAAAAACCCTAGTGAGCCCGGAAGAGATTCCGCATCACAGTTGAGGTTTCGACTTCTGGTCATGAGGTACAGAAATTGACTTACGGACTGATAGCGAGAAACGGAGACAACTATTTACAGATTGATTCTGACAGTCCACGTCTATGTGCGATATATAACGGCACATATCAAGCTGTTGGAAGCAGGGTTGCATCGGTGAACTTTCCCGCGCCGATAACAACTCAAGAGCCGCCCTGTATATTTATTCGGAATACTCCAAACAGACCCGATGACCTCTACGACGCCATGGTGATAACAGGCTCAGAGGGCAATTGGACTGGCTTCTATATCTCGGCAAATAACATTAACTGGAGGCCAGAAGGTAAGTGGTTTGCTGCTGTATTCGGTTCCGTTGCGCAGTCCGACTACGGTTTGAGAATCTGGGGGCCGGCTGGAGAGATAATTTTCGATTCTGGATCAACCCCTGTAGTGGTAACAAAGGCCAACCAAAGTTGGGCATATGCTGGGTTCATTCAAAATCCAACACTCGGAGGCTCACACCTATACAACAACGCAATGGTTGCGCCGATGGCCGAGGATGAGTATTTCATGATCAACCCATTCTCGCGCGGACTCCTTCAGCCACAACAAATAAACTGGACGCCTGCCGGTATTCGCTTTGACTGGGGTGCTAACCGGCTGCAGATATTTGCCATAACAAATAGGCCATCTGGCGGTGCGTGGTTGGACATTGGACAGCCTGCGGGCGTCTTTGCAAGGCTTCCGGGCACGTAATCAATAACGTTTTTTATTACTCAATTATCAGCCCGCTCAGTCGCGGGTTTTTTCGTTTGGAGAACAGCATGGCACGGCAAGAAATTATCTTAGGTACACCGCCGACAGGTCTTGGCGGCGATCCTCCACGCGTCGCCAGCATGAAAATAAACGCAATGACGCTGGAGTTATATGAAAAGAATGCGAAGTTAGGAACAGCTGCCTTAGCAAATATACTCGGAACCATGGCGAGCGGAGCGATCATAGAGCGCGGGTCGAATGCTAATGGTGAGTTCACAAAGTGGGCTGACGGCACCATGATTGCGTGGTTTCGATTCACCGGATACAGCGCCAACACAAACCACGACAAGTTGTTCCCGGTGTCGTTCTCCGCGACTCCAGCGGTCGCAGCTAGCGTACAACCCTCGGCTGCCTTCGACACCACGTGGATGGTGTGGGCGACAGGTCCTGCGGGTTATGGGTTCAGGTCTACCATATCCGCACAGAATATTGTATGTATTCAGGCCATGGGGAGATGGAAGTAATGCAGATCATACTTAGCCCCCAGCGCAGAGATGACACAGTTATTTATCAAACAGCTGGAGAAGTAATTATTGTTAACGGCGAGTTGTTTGACTTTTCAAAAATTGAAGAAGGAGATGTATTGCCGAAAGAGGCCATTAAGTCAGAATGGTTTTCAGGGGACGTGACTCGGACAAATGGAGAACTTCAATTAAGTCTAATTCTGGCTAACCCATGGAACTACAGTCAGGCCCAGGCATTTCCATCCCCGATACGGGTAACTAAAAACGGCCTGCTTGATCTGCCGAAACCTTTGCCGCTACCCCGTCAGGAGCCAGCTAATGAATAACATAGACTGGTCGCAGCTGCGCAAGGCCGAAGACATCAAGGCCGAAACAGAGGCGTCACGATTAGCGCCTTTGATAGCGGCAGAAACCCAATGGGCCGAGCAAGAGCGCAAGTTTGCAGGTGAACAACTCGAAGCCATTGAAGACGGCGAGAGTGTCGCGGGTACCGAACGAGAGTGGCGTGACTACCGCACTCAAGTGCGTGCCTGGAAGTTGGGCGCTGCAGGTTATCCAGATTCAAATCTACGGCCAGCGCGCCCGATCTGACACTCTTCATCACACAGAACCCCGCCATCGAGCGGGATTTTTTTTGCTCGGAGAAACCCATGCCCATCACATCGCAGCAACTGCTGCAGATCCTCCCGAACGCCGGCCAAGTTGCCGGCGTTTTTGTTCCCGTCCTAAACACCGCAATGAACCGGTACCAGATCGTTGGTCAGAAGCGCATTGCAGCCTTTATCGCGCAGGTTGGCCATGAATCCGGTCAGTTGACGCGCCTGGTGGAGAACCTGAACTACAGCGCTGACGGTCTGGCCAACACTTGGCCCAATCGCTACGCCGAGCCAGACGGCAAGAGCGGCTACGTCAAAGTTATGGTTAAAGACAGGTCACGCAACAAGCCCAATGCCTTGGGCCTAAGCCTTGCTAACAAACCTGAGCAGATCGCCAACAACGTCTACGCCGGACGCATGGGTAACATCGCGCCGGGCGACGGCTGGAAGTATCGCGGGCGCGGTCTTATTCAGCTTACCGGCAAGACCAACTACCGGCTGTGCGGCGAAGCTCTGGGCCTAGACCTACTCGCACAGCCTGAACTGCTGGAGAAACCACAGCACGCCTGCATGGCTGCCGCGTGGTTCTGGTCAAGCAACGGGCTGAACTCGCTGGCCGACAAGAGCGACCTTGAAAGCATCACCCGGCGCTTGAACGGCGGGCTGACGGGGTTGGCCGATCGTCAGGCGCTTTACGCTCGAGCGCTGAAGGTGCTGGCATGAACCCGGCGCGCTGGCTGGGCCTAACGGTGCTACTGGCCATTGCGTGTTTTGCCACATGGAAAGTGGACGCCTGGCGCTACGGCAAGCAACTGGCTGAGCTGAACGCAGAACATCAAACAGCACTCACTCGCCTTGCCAACGTCAATTCCGCTTTAATCCTGGAAGAAGAGGGCAAGCGCTTTGCTCTTGAACAATGGCTGGCAGCCAGCGACCAAGCCCACTATCGAGCCTTGACCGATGAAAAAACCAATCAAACACGCCTGCGTGATCGCCTTGCTAGTGCTGATCTGCGGCTGTCAGTCCTACTCGACGCCACCGACACAGCTAGTTGTGACCCAATGCAAGCCACCCCCCGCACCAGCGGCGTGGTTTATGGCCCCCGTAGAGCCCAACTTGACCCAGCGCATGCTCAACGAATTATCGGAATCACCAGCGATGGAGACCGAGGACTGATTGCGCTTCAGGCCTGCCAAGCTTACATCAAAGTACTTATAGCTGAAGTGAGGTGAAACGATGATGGTCCTAGCAAGTGAGCTTTGAGGCAGTAGATGTTTTTACCGGGAGAAATTCGGATTTTGTGATGATTGAAGTGCGGGTTAGTGATGCCTAAGAAGTCCGAAGATAAACTGTTTTTAAGTTGGGGGGGCGGTGATTGCTTTTTTTATCTAATAATTCGTAGAGGGGGGAGCCCCCTCTTAAGTTGTTGTTTTTCTAGTTTTAATCTTTGTAGATATAAGATTGCAGGGTGTGAATTAGGGCATGAGCTTTATAAGTGTTTGTTGGGCGCGCGAGTCAGTACTGCCGCTAAATGCAGAGCTTGCCTGAGCAGTGTACTGAGTTGCGCCAACAGGCTTAAATGGGTCTGATTGAATGTTTATATCGTAATACCTCATGGTGTTGCCGAACTTTCCGAGAGCTACCCCAGTTACGCTTGAAGCCCCGCCTGCTTTAAGGAAGGCAGCAGCTACACCAAATGAAAGGCCATATGTTGTGCAGTCATCTACTACAATTACATTTCTATTAATTAAGCGCGTTTTGTAGAATGGGTTGAGGTGGATGGTCGTGATTTGGTCTGCGGGGTCTGTTCTGTCCCCACTTCTGTTAGATGATCTTTTCTGAGACGCAGTGTGGCGTATAAAAAGAGGTTCCTCGCGTTTGGCAAATCGTACTAGAGAAACCGTGGTTCTCAATCTATGAGTGAAATCGCTGAGTACCTCTGTGTCGCCGGTCGTTACCTGTGACGACGGATAAACTCCCCAGAGAAGATCGCTTGTGTTGTAGATTTTATCAATTAGTAGAGATCGAGAAGCAAGTAGAGATAGAGCCATTAACTGTGCGCCACCATTTTTTACAGTGGAAGTCAGTTTTTTTGCGAAAACCTGTTGTGTTGCTGTTATGTTGTTGCCATATCCTGATAGGTCAGCTAGGGCTCTAGCACTATATTTTACTTGGTCGCCTTTAAACCACCAGTGCCCAGTCCAGTCTTCTGTCAATTTGACAACTGTTTCAAGTTCGGTTCCGCTGTTGACTTTTATACCTAGCCCTTTGATTCCCCTGTCAGAAGACCAGCCTGCTGCGATCAGCATAGCGTGACCATTCTTTGCCATTTGCATATCTTCTGGCTTAATAGCCAACACAAGGATGTTGTGTGTTTCTATCTTTAGTGTTTCTGCTGCTTTGCGTATAACTGCCCCACTTTGACGAGCTTCAGTTTTGATGAATATAACGTTTGAGCCCTTAAACTCGTCGTCAAACCACGCGGGCTTATTATGATTTGATGTTATCCCGACTGCACTACCAGACGCGCAAATATTGATTAACGACTGTATGGTTGCTTTTGAGGGTGTTCCATTATTTAGCAAAGCTGCCGGTGATGTAATGAGGGCTAGCATCCTTACTCCTAAAATCCATTAAAGTAGAGAAAGTTGTGGGTCTTTAAGTTCGTCTAGCAGAGTGAGCTGGTCAAAATTTTCTTTGCTGATAGTTTTTGTTTCCGGTTCGGGCGCAGGCTCATCAAGTGCCTGCATGACAACATGTTCTGGTGGAAGTGTTGTATGGGTCTGGTCTGAATCTGTAAAATATGAAACCAAGCCAATTAATAGCTGAGTGTCTTTAGGTATTTCAAGAGACAATGCCTCATAAGCAGTCTCGGCATAGGCTAACTCTGGCTTTTTGATGTAGGTACTAGGTAAGTGTAGATTGATAATCTTTTTGCCATATTTGCTTGCGAATTTCACGGTGTGTGCAGTGCCGCTTTTTATTTCCCATTCGGTTGGGAATAAAATATCTCCAAGCGCTGCTTGTAGCCGGTTCCTTCTAACGAAATTCTCAGCGCTATACGATTGGTGCGGTAAATACTCGCTTATTACTGAGCCGCCTTTATTTATAATTTCTGATCGTAACCCTTCAGAACCTCTGGGATAATTTTCCAGAATGCCGGTTCCGAGTACAGCTATAGTGGGTATCCCGTATCTGATTGATTCCACATGCGCAGTTTGGTCAATACCTAAGGCTAAACCACTAACAGTCACGCACTTTTGATTAGTCAGCGCAGCGACAAGAAATCTTGTTAAAAAGATACCGTCTGCCGATGGTTTTCTGGTTCCTACTATAGACATGGCGGGTAGATAAAGGTTTTCAACATTACCTTGAATAAAGATCCATTCAGGACTGTCAGGTATGTTGGCTAGTTTCTGAGGAAAGTGATCCTCATGTTTGAATATTAAGGTCACGTTGATGTTGGCGAGCGCTCGCGCTTCAACTAGGCCTTTAGCCCAAAGAGCCTGTTTGTCTTCAAGGCTATTTATATTCGCATCGCGGAATATCTTGTCTAAGCCTACATCTTGGGGGGAACGTAAGGCTTCATTAAAGCTTATTTCGGACTGGGCTATTTTATAAAGGGTTCGAAAGCCAATCCCTTTTAAGGCGCAAAGAGATAGAAAAGCTATCCTTTCATGTCTCCAGTAATTGGTATTTTCCATTTTCAGTGCCTTGTTAGATCAACCTTGCCAAATCCCTTAGGCCCACCAGGAGCTCCTTTTTTTGCGCTGGTGCTCGTAGATCTGTAGCAGCGCTCAGGTTGCCCTCCCTTGTCGCTGGTGTCCATCTACTTTTGTTGAATTTCAACGGCTTCTACGTTAGGAGTCAGCGAAATAGCACTGATTTTACAGATGACATTTCCATTTTTGACCTTTTGCTGTTGACATTTTTCTGCACTCCTTTCTGAAGAGAAGGGGGGCACTTTGATGATTGTTGTAGAGTCCTGACGCGCCTGGCTTGGCTGCTAGTGATAGCCTACGAACACCTCGAGCAGTTGAGAAACCAACATGTGGACACGCCCTTCGCTGGACAACAAAGTCATTTCTGAACAGATCCATATAGCTGAAAAGATGCTTCAGGTTGCGCATGACGAGCTTAAAAATGAGCGGGTTCAGATGGATAGTGCGCTGGATGGGGAGATGCGAGCCGTGGCTTTTATCGAATTTCTTGAACGAACTGATGAGCGTCGAAGTGCCCTGTCCCCCTTCCACTCAGTCCGTGATAGCTACCTTTCGGCAGGTTTTGGCGGAGTCCAAGCAGATGAGCTTGATAGGTATAGGGAGTACCTCAACTATGTGATTTCCCATGCTCGAGCAAAAGAAGATGAAGTACGGCGATTAGAGGGGCTGGTAACGCTGCTAGAGAAAGACATCAGTCAATTGCAAGCTGTCGAAGGTTATGAATTCGGCGTGACCCTGCAATATTTTGGAGTCAAAAACATGTGGTGGGGGGAGACTGCCTTATGCACCCTAGACCATTATGGTTTCATACATCAGAGATTAAATACGCCCATCACAAGCGAGTAAACGCCTACCTGACGTCTAGTTTGCATGATCGCGGGCTGGACGCTGAGATCTATCCTCGCTGGTGATGGAGGCTTTTAAAAGTGCTCATCGCTTGCTTCTCGGCGGGCTGTGTCTGGATGTCTTGAATTTTTGAATGTCAGCAGGACGCCAAGCAAGGGTCGAAAAAGAAGAATTGCGGAACAGCTTTCAGAATTGCGGAACAAAAAACAAAGGGCCTGCATGAAGAATCTCATGCAAGCCCTTGATTTGTTTGGTGCCCGAAGCCGGAATCGAACCGGCACGTCCTTACGAACGGGGGATTTTAAGTCCCATGCGTCTACCAATTTCGCCATTCGGGCGGTAGCGCTATAAAGCGGGTCAAGCAAGAGATGCTGCTGCGTGCCAATGACGTAGCTACCTGCGTGACAGGTGGACGAATATATAGAGCCTTGGCCGATGAGGCAAGTTGGTTAGCAACTTTTTTTATCGGTGCCTCTCTTAAAATCGTCGAAAAATCAGAGGGCTAGGGAATTAGTGGTAAGGCTGATTCGGAGCTTTGCCTTTTGCGAGTAGGAAGTAAAGCCCGCTTCGGCGGTGTTTTATACGAGGAGGCGAGTAGGGCCGGCTTGCTTGCTTTTGAAAAGTGCTGGGCTACCCTGTTTTTTTGTTTGGCCGTATTTGAAAAGGTGTGAGTCGATGAAGACATTGATGGCGTTGGCTTTTGTGGGTGCCTCAGCGACGTTTAGTTTTACTGCCGCGCAGGCGGCTGAGTACTTGTTTGATGTGACAGACAAGAGCCCCTACAAAGAGGCCTATCAACAGATGTTGGCCTTCCCCGACTGGGTCAGCAGTGGCCAAGGAACGTCTTCGCCGCTGCAAGAAGTCGAGCTTGAAGGAAAGAAGTACACCCTTGGTCAAATGTGTAAACCGCACGATTGCGGCGACAATCAACTGGTGGTTGTTTTTAGCCCTGACAAGAAACAAGCGTGGGGGTTGTTAGCCACTCGATCGGCTGATGATCGCTCCTTCAATACCCAGCTTTTAGGTGCGCCGGATACCGCTATCAAGGCTTTACTGAGCAAAACCTTGGAAGAAAACAATCCTGCGGATTGATTCATATGGCCTGAGCTTTAAACGATCAAAAGATCGCAGCCTGCGGTAGCTCCTACAGCACATCCTCTAACGTATCGGGCTGTGATCCATGGGTTTGGATCACACTCCGATACGTCCTCTTTAAATCGCCATTGAGGGATCGGGCAGTTAGCGACAGGCTGTCGTTGGCGCTGGTTGTTCTCTCATCTCTACGCTAAGTGAAGCTTGCTCACGTCGATTTGCACGTATTGGCGTAAGTTTTTTTTTCTGGGTGGATACCGCTGCGGTGCGTTGAACGTTGTTGGTCGGGTAGTATCGGTGCGTGTCGTGGATACCCATCCATCAATTAAGTTTTTACTCAGGAGCCTGTTGAATGGGCAATGCATTCAAAAACCCACTGTTTCTCGTCGGAATCCCTTTAGCAATTTGTGGTGTCAGCTTTGGTTTAACCGGTCTGTTGGCTGATCGAACGTTCGCTTTCATAGCGCCAGGGCTGTTGATTCCTGGGGTGATTTTTATGCTGATCGGCTGGATGCAACGTAACAAGTCTTAACATTCGAATGGAGCCCCAGAGCGCACATGTTTGAACACCTCGACCTCAACCAGTTGCTGGCCACTTATGGCTATCTGGCCATTTTCATTGGCTGTTTCCTGGAAGGTGAAACCATCTTGATTTTGGGGGGAATGGCGGCGCATCAACATGTGCTCAAGCTGTTGCCGGTAATCGGTTACGCCAGTCTGGCCGGGATGCTGGGGGACCAATTGTTGTTTTGGATCGGGCGCTACTTTGGAGCGCGACTGCTGCCTAAATTACATAAGCAAAAAGCCGCAATTGATCGGGTTTCGCAGTTAATTAATAGATACCCGACGGTGTCTATTTTTTCAGTCCGCTTTCTCTATGGCATGCGCTTGATTGGGCCAATGGTGATTGGTGCCAGCAAGGTTTCACCGTTGAAATTCACGGCCATCAACCTGTTAGGTGCGGTGGTATGGGCAACGCTGTTCGCTAACGCCGGGTATTGGGCTGGGGAGTTTTTACAAAGGGTCTTTGGCGACCTTAAACCGTACCGCTTGCCCATAGCCTTGTGTGTCATTGCACTGATGGTCGGTATTGGCCTGATTCGTCATTTGCGCTCCAAACGCCGCGCTGAGGCCTGAGCAGCGTGATGGCGCAGATATTTCAAGATATTTAGCTGCGGTTGCAATAAATAAACGTGGAAGGCAAAGTCCGAATATCCGGTTACGCCTATGTTTCCTACAACAGGCTCAACGCCAAGGGTTTCAAGCCACTAGTGATGCATGTGCGAATCCGGTCCGTTAAGAAAAGGAGCTATGGATGTTTATCCGTTTATTGATCCTCGCCAGTTTGCTGGTAACGAGCATCGCTCAGGCCATTGAGGTTCCAAGCCCACTTGAACAGGATCGTGGTAAGTCGAGGCCGCTAATCATTGTTGCCCGCACGCCGGCTGACTCAACATTGGCCACACTTAAGACAGCACTGGATGACCCGGCCATTCAGCAGCGTTTTAAAGATCGAAATATAGTGCTTTATCGAATAATAGGTATTTCTGGCCAGCGCGATGGTAAAGACCTTGAAACGCAATCCACCATGTCGCTGATCCGAGGGCTCAAGCCAGGGATGATCATTGATGATGCCAAAGTTTTTTTGATCGGAAAGGATGGCGAGCGCAAGTTTGAGGGCAAGGGCGTTGTCGACATCGAAAAACTAACTGCCCTCATCGACGCCTTGCCGCCGAGTGAAAAACAAGCTCAAGCCCCGGCTGAGACTGCGACTCCAGGCACGCCGGCCAAGCCCGTCAAACCTGGCAAAACGGTTAAAGCACTGGAAGATTAGTTGCTATTGCAACAGGCAAAAAAAGGCCCGCTTGGGGGAGCGGGCCAAATGGGATTCACTAAAGGAGTGGCTTTAAAGTAACGCCGTTGATGTGAAAGTGACGTGAAAACGATGTAGTCAAAACGCTAAGCCCTGCGCCTTATCCGTTTTATCTGCCAGCGCCTACGCTTCTGAGCCCTATTCGTTGAGCCATTCAAGGTTCAAGGTCGGTGTGTCGCCCAAATACTCCAGCAGCCAACTCATGGCGGGAGAGTAACGGTTTTGCGACCAAGCGACGCACGAAGGGCTGGAGGGGAAGGGCCGTTGCAAGTGCAACGTAACCAGCGTGCCCTGTTCGATCATGGGTTGAGCCATGTGCGCTGGCAGCATGCCGACGCACAATCCGTCCCTTAGGCACAATAATCCGGTGGCCCAGTCAGGCACCATCATTCTGCGCTGGTTATCCAGAGTCCATGTATCACGTTTGGGCAGGCTGCGAGAGGTGTCGTCCACGCACAGTGACGGGTAGGGGCGCAGTTGTTCGTCAGTCAGTTCGCTGCCAATTGACGTCAAGGGGTGTGAGGGGCTGGCTACGCACAGCCAATCTAATGCCCCCATATCGCGGAATGCAAAGCTCGCCGTTACCGGTATTGCCCGTGTGGCGCCAATCACGATGTCTGTGCGGCCGTCGACCAGCGCGTCCCAGACGCCGTTGTACACCTCGTAGTGCACCAGTAACTCGACGTCTGGAAAGTGCCGATAGAAATCCAACACCAGTTGCTGGCACCGCGACTGTTTGACGATGGCGTCAACTCCGACCCGTAATTGACCGCTCCAGCCATTGGCCACTTGTTGGCATAGACGGCGGGTACCGAGCATTTTTTTCATCACGTCGCGGGCTTCTTTGACAAAGACCTGCCCCGCGGGTGTCAGCTCGACATCTCTGTGCCGACGCACAAACAACGGTACGGCCAGCCATTGCTCTAACTGGCGCACGGTGTAACTCACGGCAGAGGGAACGCGGTGCAGCTCTTGCGCCGCACCACTGAAGCTGCCGTGTCGGGCGACTGCGTCAATCACATCCAAAGAGTATTGGGACCACATACCTTGCCTTCAAAATAATTGATGCCAACAGGCAATTATTCTCGCTTCACAAGCCAATCCTCAGCTGGATAATGCGCGCCAGTCAACAAATTGTTTGATGGCAAGTTTTTGGGTGCACATGAAGAATTCTTTTGGTTTTACCTGTTATCTCGCCGGGCTGAGCATGCTGGGCTATCTGGCGATGGATATGTACCTGCCAGCCTTTGGCACGTTGCGAAGTGAATTGGGTCTGTCGGCAGGAGCTGTGGGCGCGAGCCTGAGTATTTTTTTGGCCGGTTTCGCCTTTGGGCAGTTGATCTGGGGGCCTTTGTCGGATCGTTTGGGTCGCAAGCCAGTACTTCTGGCGGGCTTATGCATGTTCGCGCTGGGCTGCTTGGGCATGTTGTTTGTCGCTAATGCCGCGCTATTGCTAAGTCTGCGCTTTATTCAGGCCATCGGTATTTGCGCTGCGGCGGTGACATGGCAAGCGCTGGTGGTTGACCGTTACCCCGCAGACAGGGCTAACCGAGTCTTTGCTGGCATCATGCCTTTAATGGGCTTGTCACCTGCGCTAGCCCCTCTGTTGGGGGCCGTGGTGCTGGAACATTTGGGTTGGCAAGCGATTTTTGCAGTGTTGCTGGGCTTGGCGTTGCTGCTGATCGTGCCAACGTTTTTGCTCAGAGAAAAACCCCGGCAGCCGATTGCCAAGCACGAGGCGCACTCCATCAGTTACTGGAAATTGCTGTGTTCGGCGAGTTTTAGCGGCAACGTGATGATCTTCGCGGCGTGTTCGGCCAGCTTTTTTGCATGGTTAACCGCGTCGCCTTTCATCTTGGGAGACATGGGGTACAGCCCGAGCGACATTGGTTTGAGCTATGCCTTGCCGACTTTGGCGTTTATGGTCGGAGGTTATGGTTGCCGCAGTGCTTTGCAGCGCATCAAGGGGCGTACGTTATTGCCGTGGTTGTTAGTGGCGTACTGCGCAAGCATGGTGGGGTTGTATGGCGT
>NZ_LLWH01000161.1 GCF_001411475.1 Pseudomonas endophytica
TCGTGGGGCCCGATGATTTTGGGCCATAGCCACCCGGACGTGTTAGACGCCGTGCGTGCGCAATTGGAGCACGGGTTGTCATATGGCGCCCCGACTGCCATGGAAACCGAGATGGCCGATCTGGTGTGCTCGATTGTGCCGTCTATGGAGATGGTCCGTATGGTCAGCTCAGGCACTGAGGCGACCATGAGCGCCATCCGCCTAGCGCGGGGTTTTACCGGGCGCGACAACATTCTGAAATTCGAAGGCTGCTACCACGGCCACTCCGACAGCTTGCTGGTCAAAGCTGGCTCCGGCGCGCTGACCCAAGGCGTTCCTAGCTCGGGTGGCGTACCGGCCGACTTTGCCAAACACACCTTGACCACGACCTTCAACGACATCGACGCGGTTGAAAAACTGCTGTCCGAAGTGGGCGACACGGTGGCCTGCATCATTGTCGAGCCGGTCGCCGGCAACATGAACTGCGTCCCGCCTGCTCCGGGCTTCCTGCAAGGCTTGCGCAGCGTGTGCGACCAGCACGGCATTGTGCTGATTTTTGACGAAGTGATGACCGGCTTCCGTGTCGCACTGGGCGGCGCTCAAGCTCACTACAACGTGACGCCAGACCTGAGCACCTTCGGCAAAATTATTGGTGGCGGCATGCCGGTTGGCTGCTTTGGCGGCAAACGCGAAATCATGCAACACATTGCTCCGCTGGGGCCGGTGTATCAGGCCGGCACGTTGTCCGGCAACCCACTGGCGATGGCCGCGGGTTTAACAACCTTGCGCCTGATCAGCCGTCCTGGCTTTCATGACGAGCTGACCGACTACACCACCCGTCTGCTCGCTGGCCTGCAAGAACGCGCGGACGCCGCCGGCATTGCATTTGTGACCACCCAAGCGGGTGCCATGTTTGGTCTGTACTTCAGCCAAGCCGATGACATCGTGACCTTCGACGACGTCATGGCCAGCGATGCCGAGCGCTTCAAACGTTTCTTCCACCTGATGCTCGACGGCGGCGTGTACTTGGCGCCGAGTGCATTTGAGGCAGGCTTCACCTCGATAGCTCACGGTGACGCTGAGCTGCAACTAACACTGGATGCTGCCGAGCGGGCTTTTGCTGCGCTGAAGTAAGTCTGAATAGGCAGAAGGCCTGCTTTACGTAAGAGCTGCCGCAGGCTGCGATCTTTTAATGATCAAACGATCGCAGCCTTCGTGCCTTGGCAGCTCCACGTGAGCTGACTGCTTACAGTTTTTAGCGAATCATTTATGCCACCCGTCCAAAATCGTCTTAAATCAAACGATATGGCGGTCAGGCAGCAGAAAAACGAGTAAAGACTTTGTAAGGTTGCCTCCGCTTATTTCATAATGCGCGCCTATTCATCCCTTAGTCGGGTATGCCCGCCTTTCAGAGGTACGTCGATTCCCATGAACCGCACCGGCCGCGCCCTTACACTGGGCTGCCTGTTGCTCCTACATCCTATGCTTGCTCAGGCAGGCGGTAACTCGTTGTTGATTCCAGCGATGGGTCGTTGCACCCTCAATACTCAGCCAGAGGACCTTAAAGAGGCACTGGAAACCTGTGTTGAGGCGGCAAAAACCGGGGATGCAGAAGCCCAATACGAGCTAGGTGAGTTCTATTACGACGGTAAAAACGCCCCTCAAGACCTCAATCAAGCCCTGAGCTACTTCGAACAAGCCTCACTGCAAGGCCACGCCATGGCTCAGTTTCAGCTTGGGTCGATGTTTTTCAAGGGGGAAGGCGTACCGGCCAACAACATTCAGGCTTACATCGTGCTGAAAATGGCTGCCGTCAATGGCGCCGAAGATGCGCTGGACACCGCCGACTTGGTTGCGGAACAAATGTCTCGCGAACAGCTCGAGACTGCCACCCAGATCCTGGGCCAGATCTTCCGCAGGTACTTACTCGAACTGCAGTCAGCCGACGGTCGCTCGCCGTTCTCGCCTCTGCCTTGACCTAATCCGAACTCGCCAAACTATTTGTCGGGCATCGGGAACGGAAAAGGCATCACGTTGCTCATACCGTTCGCTTCGCTGATTTTCGGAGTTCCCAGACGTTCGACTTCGTCGATTCGCACAATCGAGTGCATCGGTACAAAGCTGCGCACCACCCCTTCAAATTGCGCCTTGAGCTTTTCTTCGCTCGGATCGACGACTATTTGCGTGCGCTCACCGAAGACAAACTCCTCAACTTCCAGAAAGCCCCACAGATCACTTTGATAGATCTGCTTGGCGTACATTTCGAACACCTGGCCCTGATTGAGGAAAATCACCTTGTAGATTGGAGCTTCACGTTTGGTCATGGTGGGCGGGTAAACATCTGTGGAAATAAAAAGGGCGCAAACTATAGCATAGCCTCCAGACGCGCAGCGCTAGGAACCAGCGGCCATGCCCCCTATAATGCGCGGTTCTTTGAACCACTTGATGAACACCCATGGCCAAGAAGCTTTACATCGAAACCCACGGTTGCCAGATGAATGAGTACGACAGCTCGCGCATGGTCGACCTGCTGGGTGAACATCAGGCCCTGGAAGTCACAGCGCGCGCCGAAGACGCTGATGTCATCCTGCTTAACACCTGCTCAATCCGTGAACGTGCCCAAGACCGCGTGTACTCGCAACTGGGCCGCTGGCGCGAACTGAAGCTGGCCAACCCCGAAATGGTGATTGCCGTCGGCGGCTGCGTTGCCAGCCAAGAAGGCGCCGCCATTCGCGACCGCGCCCCTTATGTTGATGTGGTATTCGGCCCACAAACCCTGCATCGCCTGCCAGAAATGATCGACGCTGCGCGCATCACCAAGCTGCCGCAGGTAGACGTGTCATTCCCCGAGATCGAAAAATTCGACCACCTGCCAGAGCCACGTATCGACGGCCCAAGCGCCTACGTATCAGTGATGGAAGGTTGCAGCAAGTACTGCACGTTCTGCGTGGTGCCCTATACCCGCGGCGAAGAAGTCAGCCGCCCGTTCGACGACGTATTGAGCGAAGTGATTCACCTCGCTGAAAACGGCGTGCGCGAAGTGACCTTGCTGGGGCAGAACGTTAACGGCTATCGCGGTTTGACCGAAGATGGTCGTTTGGCGGACCTCGCGGAGCTGATCCGGGTGGTCGCAGCAATCGACGGTATCGAGCGCATTCGTTACACCACGTCCCACCCGCTTGAGTTCTCGGACAGCTTGATTCAGGCTCACGCTGACGTACCTGAACTGGTGAAGCATCTGCATTTACCGGTGCAATCGGGCTCTGATCGCATTCTCTCGGCGATGAAACGTAATCACACTGCGCTGGAGTACAAGTCCAAGCTGCGCAAACTGCGCGCTGCGGTGCCGGGTATTTGCATCAGCTCCGACTTTATCGTTGGCTTCCCCGGTGAAACCGAGAAAGACTTCGAGCAAACCATGAAGCTGATCGAAGACGTTGGTTTCGACTTTTCCTACTCCTTTGTCTACAGCCAACGCCCCGGTACGCCAGCGGCCGATTTGGCCGATGACACGCCCGAGGAGCGTAAAAAAGAACGCCTTAACGCGCTTCAACACCGCCTGAACCAACAAGGTTTTGAGATTAGCCGCCAAATGGTCGGCTCCATTCAGCGGATTTTGGTCACCGATTATTCGAAAAAAGACCCCGGCGAACTGCAAGGTCGCACCGAAAACAACCGTATTGTTAACTTCCGCTGCGACAACCCGCAGTTGATCGGACAATTTGCCGATGTGCACATAGACGCCGCCCAGCCGCATTCCCTGCGGGGTTCGCTGCTCAATTAAGCAGAACCTTATGTAAGAGCGAACTTGCATCGCGATCTTTTGATTTTTTAAAAGATCGCGAAACAAGCTCGCGCCTACAGAAGGGTAATCATTTATCTCGGCCCTTTCGCCCGTGACCTGCTAGCGTTATCCTTCATCTCACCTCAATTGCCTAAGGGCGGCTAAAAACGACCTTGAACGCACCTATCGAACCACATCGCTTTCTCCTCGAGCCCTTTGAGGCTCGCCGCTTCGCCAATCTGTGCGGACAGTTCGACGAGCATTTGCGCTTGATCGAGCAACGTCTGGGCATCGAAATCCGCAACCGCGGTAATCAATTCGAAATGATCGGCGACCCTAAACTGACGTCTTCCGCAGAAAACCTGCTGCGCCGCCTGTACCGCGAAACCAAAGCCACTGAGCTTTCGCCGGACATGGTGCACCTGTTCCTGCAAGAGTCTGCCGCCTCTGAACTCGCCAGCACACCGGTGGCTGAGGCGAGTGTTTCGCTGCGCACCAAAAAGGGCATGATTCGCCCGCGCGGCACCAACCAGCAGCGCTACGTCAAAGAAGTGCTGGGTAACGACATCAACTTTGGCATTGGCCCAGCCGGTACGGGTAAAACATACCTGGCCGTAGCCTGCGCGGTAGACGCACTGGAGCGCGAGCAAATCCGCCGCATCCTGTTGGTACGTCCAGCCGTTGAAGCGGGTGAAAAACTCGGCTTCCTGCCGGGCGACCTGTCGCAAAAGATTGACCCGTATCTGCGCCCGTTGTATGACGCGCTGTACGAAATGCTGGGCTTTGAATACGTAGCCAAGCTGATCGAACGTCAAATCATTGAAGTTGCACCGCTGGCTTATATGCGCGGACGCACCTTGAACAACAGCTTCATTATTCTCGACGAAAGCCAGAACACCACCGTTGAGCAAATGAAGATGTTTCTGACCCGCATCGGCTTCGGCTCAACAGCGGTGATCACGGGCGACATCACCCAGATCGACCTGCCAAAAGGCACAAAGTCTGGGCTGACCCATGTCATTGATGTGCTCAAAGACGTGCCGGGCATCAGCTTTACTCATTTCCAATCCAAAGACGTTGTTCGCCACCCGCTGGTACAGCGTATCGTGGAAGCCTACGGGCGCTACGAGCAGGAAGCCGCAGACAAGCTGGCCGCCCTGCCCGCCGCCAAGGACTACCGCCACGATGCTTGAGCTTGACCTGCAACTGGCGACACAAGCCGCAGCCCCCAATGAAGCCCAGTTCCGCCAATGGTGTGAACTGGCGCTGCGCCAGCGCACCGCCGATTCGGAGATGACCATTCGTCTGGTCGACGAAACCGAAGGCCGCGAGCTTAATCACACATGGCGCCACAAAGACTACGCGACCAACGTGCTGTCTTTTCCGGCTGAAGTCCCCGACGAATTTCTCGATATCCCGCTACTGGGTGACTTGGTGATCTGCGTGTCTGTGGTCGAGCGTGAAGCGGCCGAGCAAGGCAAGGCACTTGACGCTCATTGGGCGCACTTGGTGATCCATGGCTGCTTGCATCTTCTTGGTTACGACCATATAGATGACGAAGAAGCCGAAGAGATGGAAGCGCTGGAACGAACGTTGCTTGCAGAACTGGGTCATCCTGACCCGTATGCAGACGACGAAACTGATTAACAACCCACTGAAACAACCAAGGGATACGAGTAAATCGCTATGAGCGAAGACCGATCGAGCAACGGGCAAAAGTCGTGGTTGGGTAAGCTGACCCAGGCCTTTGCCCATGAGCCGAAAAACCGCCAGGAGCTACTTGAGCTGCTGCGTGAAGCACATCAGAACAAACTGTTGGACAGTGAAGCGCTGGCCATCGTCGAAGGCGCCATCCAAGTGGCTGACCTGCAAGTTCGGGACATTATGGTCCCGCGTTCGCAGATGATCAGCATCAAGGCGACTCAGACCCCCCGCGAATTTCTCCCGGCGATCATTGACGCGGCGCACTCGCGCTACCCGGTGATCGGCGAAAGCCATGATGACGTCTTAGGCGTCTTGCTGGCCAAAGACCTGCTGCCGCTTATCCTTCAAGAGAACGGTGACAAATTCAACATTAAGGACTTGCTGCGTCCAGCGACGTTTGTCCCAGAGTCCAAGCGCCTTAACGTGTTGTTGCGTGAGTTTCGCGCCAACCATAACCATATGGCCATCGTCATTGACGAATACGGCGGTGTGGCTGGACTGGTCACCATTGAAGACGTCCTGGAACAGATCGTCGGCGATATCGAAGACGAGCACGACGTCGAAGAAGACAGCTACATCAAACCGCTGCCTAGCGGTGATTTTCTGATCAAAGCGCTGACGCCTATTGAGAACTTTAATGAGTTCTTTGACAGCGACTTCTCCGATGATGAGTTCGACACCGTTGGCGGCTTGGTCATGAGTGCGTTCGGACACTTGCCAAAACGTAACGAAATCACTGAAATCGGCCCTTACCGCTTCCGCATCCTGAATGCTGATAGCCGCCGAATTCATTTAATTCGCTTAACGCCTATTGCTCGCTAAACCCTGACGCTAAGGATTGAAATGCGCTGGATAACCGCCCCCGGCTGGCCCGGTAACTTGCTGGCCGTGGTAGCTGGCGCACTCACAACCTTAGCGTTGGCGCCCTTCGATATATGGCCTTTGGCACTGGTTGCATTAGCCCTGTTTTATATGGGCTTGCGCGACCTGTCTCCAAAACAAGCATTGGGCCGCGGTTGGTGCTATGGCTTTGGCCTATTTGGCGCGGGCACCAGCTGGATCTACTACAGCATCCACCACTTCGGCGGTGCCTCGGTGTTGTTGGCCGGCTTTCTCATGCTGTTGTTTACAGCCGCTATTGCCTGGTTCTTCGCTCTGCCCGCTTGGTTATGGGCACGCTGGATTCGTCGCAATGAAGCACCATTAGCGGACACGCTGGCGTTTGCCGCGCTGTGGGTGATGCAAGAGGCTTTCCGAGGCTGGTTCCTCACCGGCTTCCCTTGGCTTTACTCGGGCTACAGCCAGCTTGATGGCCCTCTGGCGGGGCTCGCGCCGCTGGGTGGTATGTGGCTGATCTCGTTCACTCTGGCCCTAACGGCGGCACTGCTGTGCAACTTGCCGCGCCTGATCAAAGCCAAGCGCAAGGCCTTCGTCGGCGCAGCGGTGGTGCTATTGGTCGGCCCATGGTGCCTCGGCGCTGCGCTCAAGCATCACGCGTGGACCAGCCCTTCGGGTGATCCGCTGAGCGTGGCGGCCATGCAAGGTAACGTCGCGCAAAGCATGAAATGGGACCCGGCAGAGCTCAACGCGCAGTTGGCGTTGTACCGCGACATGACCTTCAGCTCCAAGCGCGTCGACCTGATTGTATGGCCAGAAACCGCAGTACCCGTGCTCAAGGAAAACGCCGAAGGCTTTCTGACGATGATGAGCCGGTTTGCCGCTGACCGAAACTCCGCATTGATTACCGGCGTACCGATTCGCCAGGAAGTGCGCCATCAGTCGCGCTTCTTTAACGGCATTACAGCAGTGGGTGAAGGCGACGGCATTTACCTTAAACAGAAGCTGGTGCCCTTCGGCGAGTACGTCCCGTTGCAGGACGTATTGCGCGGCTTGATCGCCTTTTTCGACTTGCCGATGTCAGACTTCGCGCGCGGTCCAGCCGATCAGCCCATGCTGCAAGCCAAGGGTTATCAAATTGCCCCGCTGATTTGCTACGAAGTGGTGTACCCGGACTTTGTTGCAGGCTTGGCGGCTCAGAGCGATATTTTGCTGACCATCAGTAATGACACGTGGTTTGGCACCTCAATCGGTCCGCTGCAACATTTGCAAATGGCACAAATGCGCGCCCTTGAAGCAGGCCGTTGGATGATCCGTGCCACCAACAATGGCGTGACTGCGCTGATCAACCCCTTTGGACAAATCACCACACAGGTGCCGCAGTTCGAACGCGCGGTCATGTACGGCGAAGTGGTGCCAATGCATAACTTAACGCCCTATCTAGAATGGCGCTCTTGGCCGCTGGCAATCCTGTGTGCCTTGTTAATTGGCTGGGCGCTGATCACCAGCCGAATCGCCAAAACGGTGTAACACCAAAGCCCCCGACCTCCTCCCGTAGGAGCTGCCGCAGGCTGCGATCTTTTGATCTTCAAAAACAAAAGATCGCAGCCTACGGCAGCTCCTACGCAGGATTTTCGTCAGCTATCCGAACATCGGCAGGTTGACGTTTTTCTCAACGATAAAACAACGGGTAGGCAATCTGCCCCACGGCTTCGTTGAGCAATAACCCGGACTGCCAAACCGATTTGTACTCAGGCAACCAGCCACCCAAAGGGCGTGCATTGTCGGCACTAAAAAAGCCGACCGGCGCAGGCAGCACCTCGAAGCCCGCTTTTTCAAAACTCCACACCGAGCGCGGCATGTGCCACGCCTGGGTGACGACCACTACACGTTTGATTCCCTGCGGTAACAGGATCTCAGCGGTCATTTGAGCGTTTTCCCATGTGGTACGGCTGCGCTCTTCTTTCCAGCGGACTTCAACGCCTGAATCCGCGCGTAAAGAGTCGGCCATCATTTGTGCCTCGCTAGGAGGCGCCCCGTAGTGCAAGCCCCCCGTCACCAGCACCGGCAAGCCAGAGGCTTTGGCCAGTTGCGCGGCGTAACGCTGGCGTTCCAGGCCGATTCCGGTGGGCTGATCGCTGCCCCACGCCGGATCACCCCGCTCACGCCCCGAGCCCAGCACCACAATCGCATCAGCCCGTTGCGCCAATGTCGACCATTCACTGGGCGCCAACGCCGGCTCACGTTCAATGACTCGCCCGCCCCACTGCACCATGATTGGCAAACTCATCAGCCACAAGCCGCCGAGCCCAACAGCGAACAGCACGCCTGCCAAGCGCGGGCGTGAATGGCGAAACCACCAAGCAAGCAGCAGGAGCAGCAAAAGAATGCCGGGAGGCAGCAGAAGTTGTTTAACCATGTATCGAAAAGGCATCGAGCATCTCCTTAGATGCCCGAAGCCTAAGGGGGTTGAGAGGAGGCATCAACAGGGCGAGTTGCACTCAATCAAATAACCCTGTGATTTCAACCTAAGGAGCAAGCCACTTACGTCGCGGGACCGGTCTGGTTCGTCGCGCTGGCTTACTTTCCCTTGACCCTGTCTTTTAGCCAGATGACCTGAGCTTTATGAGGGGTTTGCTGCTCATTACTGCTGCCTTGCAGGCGTTCATCTGCCTCACGCCCGATCCGGTTTAAATAAACGTTGATTAACGCCAATTCGGCTCGACTCAAACCACGCAACTCCAACTCGTCAGGACGTTCGTTTCTCAATTGTGCTGCCGTTTTTGCCGAGTCAAGAGCCACACTCAAACGATCAATCAACCGCTCGTACACCTCCGAATTTACTGCCTTATATTGCGACTCAACCATCCGTACACCTCATTAAGGAAGTTTCTTCCCCCAGAGAGAGCTTAGACGTGCTTATAAAACCAGCGCGCTGTAGCGACCAACGGAACGATCTGGCAATCAGGGTTTCCCTCGATAGAGTGGGGTCATGTATGCTACGGGACTTCCTGTAACCCCTACTCCAACCTAACCGGGCAACACAATAGCCGGTGTATGTTGAAGAGGATTAGGCCACCCTTTATTAGTACAAGTAGCCATGCACGAACAATATCAACCCCGTGAAATAGAAGCCGCCGCCCAATCATTCTGGGACAACCAAAAGTCCTTCGAAGTCAGCGAAGATCTAGGCAAAGAAACCTTCTACTGCCTTTCGATGTTCCCGTACCCAAGCGGCAAGCTACACATGGGGCATGTGCGCAACTACACCATTGGTGACGTGATCTCCCGTTACCAGCGCATGCTGGGCAAAAATGTACTGCAACCGATGGGTTGGGATGCGTTCGGCATGCCTGCTGAAAACGCGGCGATGAAGAACAAAGTCGCCCCGGCCAAGTGGACCTACGAAAACATCGCGTACATGAAAAAGCAGCTGTGCAGCCTGGGGCTTGCCGTGGACTGGTCGCGCGAGGTTACCACCTGCAAACCGGACTACTACCGCTGGGAACAATGGCTGTTCACCCGTCTGTTCGAAAAAGGCGTTATCTACCGTAAAAACGGTACCGTGAACTGGGACCCGGTCGACCAGACCGTTCTGGCTAACGAGCAAGTGATCGACGGCCGCGGCTGGCGCTCGGGCGCGCTGATCGAAAAACGCGAAATCCCGATGTACTACTTCAAGATCACTGCTTACGCAGACGAGCTGCTCGAAAGCCTCGACGACCTTGACGGCTGGCCTGAACAGGTCAAAACCATGCAACGCAACTGGATTGGCAAATCCCGTGGCATGGAAGTGCAGTTCCCTTACGACCAAGCTTCCATTGGCCAAGCGGGCGCACTCAAAGTCTTCACCACTCGCCCCGACACCTTAATGGGCGCGACCTATGTAGCCGTGGCGGCAGAGCATCCACTGGCCACACTGGCTGCGCAGGGCAACCCTGAGCTGCAAGCGTTTATCGCTGAATGCAAAGGCGGCAGCGTTGCCGAAGCCGACATGGCCACCCAAGTTAAAAAGGGCATGCCAACCCCACTGTTCGTTGAACACCCTCTGACCGGCGAAAAACTCCCGGTTTGGGTCGCTAACTATGTACTGATGCATTACGGCGATGGCGCTGTGATGGCAGTCCCGGCGCACGACGAGCGTGATTTTGAATTCGCTATTCAGTACAACCTGCCGGTCAAAGCCGTCGTGCGTACTAGCGCCGGTGACGAAACACCCGCACCGTGGCAAGCCGCCTACAACGAACACGGCACACTGATTAACTCCGGCGAGTTCGACGGGCTGGACTTCCAGGCCGCGTTCGATGCCATCGCAAACGCCTTGGCGGCCAAAAATCTGGGTCAGTCGCGCACCCAATTCCGTCTGCGTGACTGGGGCATTAGCCGTCAACGCTACTGGGGCTGCCCGATCCCAATCGTCCACTGTGACGCGTGTGGTGACGTGCCTGTCCCTGAAGACCAACTGCCAGTCGTGCTGCCAGAAGACGTAGTACCCGATGGTGCCGGTTCGCCATTGGCTCGCATGCCAGAGTTCTACGAGTGCAGCTGCCCTAAATGTGGCGCACCGGCCAAGCGCGAAACGGACACCATGGACACCTTCGTTGAGTCCTCTTGGTACTACGCTCGTTACGCCTCACCGCACTTCGAGGGTGGTCTAGTTGAGCGCAAAGCAGCCGATCATTGGCTGCCGGTAGACCAATACATCGGTGGTATCGAACACGCGATCTTGCACCTGCTGTACGCGCGCTTCTTCCACAAACTGATGCGTGACGAAGGGCTGGTCAGCTCTAATGAGCCGTTCAAAAACCTGCTCACCCAGGGCATGGTGATTGCTGAAACTTACTTCCGCACGCTGGATAACGGCGGTAAGGACTACTTCAACCCGGACGACGTAGAAATCGAGCGCGACGCCAAGGCCAAGATTATCGGGGCCACGCTGAAGTCTGATGGCTTGCCGGTAGAAATCGGCGGCACGCAAAAAATGTCCAAATCGCTGAACAACGGCGTGGATCCGCAGTACATGATCGAGCAATACGGCGCAGATACCTGCCGTCTGTTCATGATGTTCGCATCGCCGCCTGACGCGAGCCTGGAGTGGTCGGATGCAGGTGTTGAAGGTGCGCATCGCTTCCTCAAGCGCGTATGGCGTTTGGCCCATGTACACGTGGGCAAAGGGCTTTCGGGCGCGTTGGACATTGCTAGCCTGAGCGACGATCAAAAAGTCATTCGCCGAGCCATTCATCAGGCAATCAAGCAAGCCAGCCAAGACGTCGGCCAGCATCACAAATTCAACACCGCCGTGGCTCAGGTGATGACGGTGATGAACGTGCTCGAAAAAGCACCGCAAGCCACTGAACAGGATCGCGCACTGCTGCAAGAAGGTCTTGAAACCGTTGCATTGATTCTGGCGCCGATCACTCCACATATCAGCCACGAACTGTGGAACCAGTTGGGCCACGCAGACCCTATCATCGACGCAGCATGGCCAACCTTGGATGAAAGCGCACTGGTGCAAGACACCTTGCAGCTGGTTATTCAGGTCAATGGCAAGCTGCGCGGTCAGATCGAAATGCCGGCCTCGGCCAGCCGTGAAGACGTCGAAGCGGTCGCCCGCGTTAACGAAAGCGTACTGCGGTTCACCGAAGGCCTGACGATCCGCAAAGTCATCGTGGTGCCAGGTAAATTGGTCAACATCGTCGCCAGCTAATTGGAACAGGCGCCCGTGCACTGGCCGGGCGCCGACTAAACCTTTCGGGCCGCACCGTCGGCCCTCCTGGTTTCAAGGGGAGCAACACATGATCAAACGCAATTTGCTGGTGATGGGTCTGGCCGTTCTATTGAGCGCCTGCGGCTTTCAACTGCGCGGCACCGGTGTCAACCAAATGACGATCCCTGAATTGGGTGTCAGCGCTCGTAATGCTTACGGCGATACCGTTCGCGAACTGCGCCAAGCACTGGAGCAAAGCGGCGTTAAAGTCACCGACAACGCACCGTATAAAATTTTCTTGAGCCGTGAGCAGGAAGATCAGCGCTCTGCCAGCTACACCGGCACGGGCTCGACGGCTGAATACGAGCTGTCCAAGGTCTTGACCTATCAGATCATTGGCGAAAACAACCTGACGCTGCTCGAGAACAAACTTGAGGTGCACAAGTTTTACCAGCAAAACACCGGCAACATCGCTGGTAGCACCCAAGAAGCCACGATGGTTCGCAAAGAAATGACCCGTGACCTGGTTCAACAGGTCATGCTGCGCCTGGAGCAACTGACCCCAGCGCGCTTGGCTGAACTGCAAGCCGTCGCCGATGAAAAAGCGCGCGCAGAAGCTGAGGCCCTTGAGGCTCAACGCAGGGCCGAGGCTGAAACCCCTCAGCAGTCGCCACTCGAACTGCCAAACCAGTAAGGCATACGGGGCGCTCAGGCGCCCCGTTATCTATTAAGCGCCTATGAAACTCGCCCCCGCCCAGCTCACTAAACACCTACAAGGCAACTTGTCGCCGGTCTACATCATCAGCGGCGATGACCCGCTGTTGTGTCAAGAAGCCGCAGACGCCATTCGCACCACCGCCCGCCAGCAAGGCTTTGATGAACGTCAGGTCTTCAGCGCCGATGCCAGTTTTGACTGGGGCACGTTGCTGCAAGCGGGTGCCAGCATGTCGTTGTTTGCCCAAAGACGCCTGCTAGAGCTACGCCTGCCTTCCGGTAAGCCGGGTGATAAAGGCGCGGCGGCACTGATCGAATATTGCTCACGCCCAGCTGAAGACACGCTGTTGCTGATTAGCTTGCCCAAGCTCGATGGCAGTGCGCAAAAAACCAAGTGGGGCAAAGCGCTCGTTGAAGGTCCACAGACTCAGTTCCTACAGATCTGGCCGGTGGACGCCAACCAGTTACCTCAATGGATTCGCCAACGTCTGTCGCAAGCGGGCTTGGCTGCCAGCCATGACGCGGTAGAACTGATTGCCGCCAGGGTTGAAGGCAATCTGTTAGCAGCCGCTCAAGAAGTCGAAAAACTCAAACTGATGGCCGAAGACGGGCAAATCACCGTCGAAAACGTGCAGGCTGCGGTGGCTGACAGTGCCCGTTTTGATGTGTTCGGCTTGGTAGACGCGGTGCTCAACGGCGATGCCGTTCACGCCCTGCGCATGCTCGAAGGATTGCGCGGTGAAGGCGTCGAGCCACCCGTGATTTTGTGGGCGTTGGCCCGCGAGTTACGAGTACTGGCCAACATTGCCTTGCAATACAGTCAAGGCATCCCGCTGGACAAAGCCTTCAGCCAAGCTCGCCCTCCGGTCTGGGACAAACGCAAGCCACTCATGAGCAAAGCTCTGCAGCGTTTTTCGGCACAGCGCTGGGCGCAATTGCTGATGGACGCACAGCGTATTGACGCTCAGATTAAAGGCCAAGCTGCGGGTTCAGCCTGGAGCAGCCTGAGCCGATTAACGCTACTGATGTGTGGGCAACGTCTGAATTTGCCAGCGGAATAAATACAGTCTTAAAGACTGCGCTCAAAAGATCCAAAGATCGCAGCTTGCGGCAGCTCCGGGGTTACACCGTTTTGGTGATACCAGAGCTGACGATGACGCGTGTAGGAGCTGCCGAAGGCTGCGATCTTTTGCAGTTAAAGATCAAAAGATCGCAGCCTACGGTGTTTTTTCAGCACTGGACAACACTGAAAAACAGGCCGATGATTTGCGCTTGTTTTCATCCAGCGAGAGCCAACGCCATGAGCAAGCGCCCCAACAAGGCCAAATCCATTGTTGCCCAACCTCTGTTCCGCAGCCGCCAGGAACGGCCCGCCAAAGGCAAAGGCAGCTACCGCCGCGAAGCCTTCCAGTCGAAAGACCGGGAGGCTTTTTACTTTCTGGCTGCCTGACAGCGGGAATGATAAGGTCTGCTTCTGATTTTGCATTTCCTGGACCTGCGCATGCCTTTAACACATTCACATCGTTGGCCGATGCGCCAACTGATCGTTGCCTCCAGCGTCATTTTGTTAGTCGCCTGCGCAGAGAAACCCACCGCAGCCGACGCCCAGCCCCTGCCCGCCACTCCTGTAGCGCCTGCTGCGCCGGTGATCGTCAGCAACCCGGTCAGTACTGATATGCCCGAGATCCAGCCCGCTCAGAGCTTTAATGAGTGGCTGAGCGCCTTCCGCTTCAAAGCGTTAGAAGCGGGTATCTCGCCAGCCGTTTTTGACAGGGTCGTGGATGGCATGACGCCTGACATGAGCGTCATAAAGGCAGACCGCAGCCAACCAGAATTCAGCCGCCCCGTTTGGGAATACCTCGACGGTGCTTTGTCACCTTTACGTGTACGCAATGGCCAACGCTTGCTGGAGCAAAACGCCGAACTGCTGACGCGCATAGAGCAACGCTACGGTGTTGATCGTCAGGCGCTGGTGTCGGTGTGGGGTATGGAAAGCAACTTCGGTACATTCCAAGGCAATAAGTCGGTGATTCGTTCACTGGCCACCCTCGCCTATGAAGGACGCCGCCCAGAGTTTGCTCAGAGCCAATTGATCGCCGCGCTGAAGATTATTCAAGAAGGCGACGTCACCCCAGAAAAAATGCTCGGCTCTTGGGCAGGCGCCATGGGTCAGACCCAATTTATCCCGACCACTTATGAAACCCACGCCGTGGATTTCGATGGCGATGGCCGCCGTGACATTTGGAACAGTTCCGCCGATGCCTTGGCCTCGACCGCACATTACCTGCAAAGCTCAGGCTGGAAGCAAGGCCAGCCGTGGGGGTTTGAGGTTAAATTGCCGACCGGGTTTGATTACGCACTGGCCGATGGTGCCGTGCGCAAAAGCGTCAGTGAATGGCAGCAACTGGGCATCACGCTGCCTGCTGGGGCCCAAACACCTGCGGGGTCATCAGACCTGAGCGCGACCTTGTTGCTGCCTTCTGGGTATCGTGGTCCGGCATTTTTGGTACTGGATAACTTCCGCGCCATTCTGCGTTACAACAACTCGTCATCGTACGCTCTCGCGGTAGGCTTGCTGTCGCAACGTTTCAACGGTGGTGGGGTTATTTTGGGCGAGTGGCCAAAAGACGATCTGCCCCTGAGTCGTACCGAGCGCATTGAGTTGCAAACCTTGCTTACCCAGCGCAATTACGATGCAGGCGCGCCTGACGGCATTATTGGCGCCAACACCCGAAAAGCAATTCGTAATGCGCAACAGGCATTTGGATGGCCGGCTGACGGGTATCCGACGCATAAATTGCTTGAGCGTTTGCGCAGTCAGTAAGCGTAGGTATAAAGATCGCAGCCTTCGGCAGCTCCTACAGTGACTCCTTTAAGCGCACAGACCTGCTTTTTGTAGGAGCTAGCGCAGCCTGCGATCTTTAGATCTTCTACCGCAACATCAAAAGATCGCAGCCTTCGGCAGCTCCTACACGGTTTTGTGGCACACACGAAACCTGTGGTTAAAACTGGGCCTTGAGCACTACTTCCTGCTCCAACACCAGTTGCTGGTTGTCAGCGTCTAGGCGCACTAGCGCGCCCATCGGCAAGGTGATGTTCGGGTCGCAATGCCCACTGCGCCAGCCGGCCAACACGGGGATGTTCAATGGCCCCAATTCCTGCCTGAGCAACAGCTCCAACCTCTGCACATCAACCCCGGCAATGTCGCCCACCAAGACGCCACGTACTTGGCCAAGCTTGCCTGCCTGACGCAAATGGGTGAGCAAACGGTCGACTCGGTACAACGGCTCGTTAACGTCTTCGATAAACAAGATGCTGCCCTGCCCCTCCAGCTCAAAGGCCGTGCCGAGGGTGGCGCAGATCATTGAGAGGTTTCCGCCGATTAATCGGCCTTGGGCAACGCCAGGCGCAAGGGTGGTCAACGGATACGCAGTAGGATGCTCAAGCAATGTCGGTTGTTGCCCGCTAAGCATGCGCAGTAGGGAGGATTCAGTCGGTGGTTGTTTGTGAGCCAGCAAGTCGGCATTCAGCATGGCTCCGTGGAAGGTCACAAAGCCCGCGTAACGGGTGATTGCCACGTGCAGCGCGGTGATGTCGCTGTAACCCACAAAGGGCTTGGGATGGCGTCGCAGCAACTCGAAATCAATGTTTTCAAGTAAGCGTGAACAACCGTAACCTCCGCGTACGCACAAGATCGCATCCACACTGTCATCGGCGAATGCATCGTGTAAATCGCGTAAGCGCACGGTATCTGAGCCGGCCAAGTAACCGTCTTTCTCCCAAACACCCGGAAATACCTTCAGCTGATAGCCGCGGGCATCCATCCATTGGGTAGCGCTTTGCAGGTCGAATTCGCAGGAGCCAGCCGGGGCGATCAGGCCGATCACCCCGCCAGCAGGCAGCGCGGGCACCGCGCTCAAGGTCGGTAAAGACACGGGCGCAGCGAGCCGGCTGTTCATGATGTTAAGAACCTACCAAGATGTCTTTAACCAATTGGGCTTGTTCGTCAGCGTGGTACGAAGAGCGCACCAGCGGCCCCGAAGCGACGTTTTTGAAGCCCATTTTGTAGCCTTCTTCGGCGAACCAAGCGAAGGTGTCCGGGTGAACAAAACGCTGCACCGGCAAGTGGCTACGTGAAGGTTGTAGGTACTGGCCCAAGGTCAGCATGTCGATGTCGTGTTCGCGCATGCGCTGCATCACTTCAATGACTTCTTCATCGGTTTCGCCCAAGCCAAGCATCAAGCCAGATTTAGTCGGAATGTGCGGCATCATTTGCTTGAAGCGTTGCAACAGGGTCAAAGACCACTGATAGTCAGACCCTGGACGCGCAGCCTTGTAGAGGCGCGGCACGGTTTCGAGGTTATGGTTAAACACGTCTGGCGGCTCAGCTGCGGTGATGTCCAACGCAATGTCCATACGGCCACGGTAATCCGGGACCAGTGTTTCAAGCATCACGTTCGGCGACAAACGGCGAATTTCACGGATGCAGTCGGCAAAATGCTGAGCCCCACCGTCGCGCAGGTCATCGCGGTCTACCGAGGTGATAACCACGTATTTTAAGCGCAGGTCAGCAATCGCAATGGCCAGGCTTTCTGGTTCGTTAACGTCCAGCGGTTTTGGACGGCCGTGGCCAACGTCGCAGAACGGGCAACGACGGGTGCAGATATCACCCATGATCATGAACGTTGCCGTACCGCCCGAGAAGCACTCGCCCAAGTTAGGGCAGGAGGCTTCTTCACACACGCTATGCAGCTTGTGTTTACGCAGCAACGCCTTGATGCGGTCGACTTCCGGCGACACCGGAATGCGTACACGAATCCAATCCGGCTTTTTAGGCAATTCGGTGGTCGGAATGATTTTTACCGGGATACGTGCAACCTTTTCGGCACCGCGCAATTTAACGCCAGTCTCAACCTTGGAACGGGCCTCTTGCGCACGGGCCACACGTTCTGAGATATCCAGCGTGGGAATCAGGGTTTGAACAGCGTCTTGCGCAGTAGTCATATCAGTCTATTCCGCCCGTTAGGGTCGTCTGCTCAGCATAGTCGAGGTGTTTGACGAGCTGCGCACGCAGCTGGACACCTACCTCGGCAAATTCAATCGGCCCTGCATGGTCACGCAACTGGGTCATTGCCAGCCCCGCATAACCACAGGGGTTAATCCGTCTAAACGGTTCAAGGTCCATGTCCACGTTCAGGGCCAGACCATGAAATGAGCAACCATTGCGAATGCGCAGGCCCAAGGATGCGATTTTCGCACCGTCGACATACACGCCCGGCGCATCAGCTTTGGCGGCCGCTGTGATGCCGTAACTGGCCAGCAGGTCGATCAGGCACAGCTCCATCCGACTTACCAGCTCGCGGACACCAAAGCCCAGACGGCGTACATCCAGCAAGAGGTAAGCGACCAACTGCCCCGGCCCGTGATAGGTCACTTGCCCGCCACGGTCTGACTTAACCACCGGGATATCACCCGGCAACAACAGATGCTCGGCCTTGCCAGCCTGACCTTGGGTAAACACCGGCGGATGCTGCACCAGCCAGACCTCGTCTTGGGTGTCTGGCTTATGCTTGCGCTCGTCAGTGAAACGTTGCATCGCAAGCCAGGTGCGCTCGTAATCGAGCCGACCTAACTCGCGAATACCCAAGACCTGCGACATCACAACACCATGTGCACGAAGCCGGAAGCTCGCAATTCGCTGTTGATGTTGTACAGCTGGTCTTGATCAGTCGCCACGATGTGCAGCTGAATCGTGGTGTACTTGCCATTGGTGCTTTGGCGCTCGTCAATACGTTCGTCATTGATCGTGGCGTGCTTTTTAACGATGGCGATGATCTTGTCTTTGTTACCAACACCCGTGTCACTGATCACCTTAACCGGATAATCAGTTTGAGGAAATTCGATCTTTGGCGCCTTTACTTCGGTATCGGTCATGGCGTATTGGCCTCGTAAGCCCGGAACTACAGAGTACCCCCATGCTCGATAAGCACAGGGGCACGCAGGGGTGTGCAATCAGTTGAACAAGCCGTAGAAGAATAGACGGATGCTATCCCACACGCGGCGGAAAATACCACCTTCCTCAACCGGTTCAAGTGCAATCAGGTCGGAGCTGTGGATAACTTTGTCATCCAGTTTGACTTCTACCTTGCCGATCACATCACCTTTGGCGATAGGTGCCATCAACTGCGGGTTCATGGTCATGCTCGCCGCCAGCTTTTTCAACTGGCCTTTTGGCAAGGTCAGGCTCAGGTCATCCGCCAGACCGGCTTTAACTTGGTGCGTGGTGCCTTTCCAGACCGGTGCTTGAGCCAGCTCAGTGCCTTTCTGGTAGAAGGTTTGGGTTTCAAAGAAACGGAAACCATACGTCAGCAGCTTTTGAGTTTCGGCAGCACGTGCCGCTTCGCTGTTGGTGCCGAATACCACGGCGATCAGGCGCATGCCATCACGTACCGCCGAAGACACCATGCAATAGCCTGCTTCCTCAGTGTGGCCGGTTTTCAGACCATCAACGGTCTTGTCACGCCACAGCAACAGATTGCGGTTAGGCTGTTTGATGCCATTCCAGAAGAACTCTTTTTGCGAGTAAATCGCGTAGTGAGTTGGGTCTTCATGAATAATGGCGCGTGCCAGCAACGACATATCGTGGGCCGACGAGTAGTGATCTGGGTTCGGCAGGCCAGTCGGGTTCATGAAGTGACTGTTGGTCATCCCCAAGTCGCCAGCGGTTTTGTTCATCATGTCGGCGAAGGCGTCTTCGCTACCGGCGATGTGCTCAGAAAGCGCAACGCTGGCGTCGTTACCCGACTGGATGATGATCCCGTGGAGCAAGTCGCTCACCGATACTTGGCTGCCCACTTTGATGAACATGCGCGAACCACCTGTGCGCCAAGCGTTCTCGCTGACAGTCACCGGATCCTCTTCGCCAATCTGACCGCGACGGATTTCTAGGGTCGCGATGTAAGCGGTCATCAGCTTGGTCAAGCTGGCTGGAGGCAGACGCTGGTCACCATTGTTTTCAACCAGCACGTTACCGCTGTTGGCATCCATCAGAACGTAAGATTTGGCGGCCAGCTGTGGCGGCGACGGCATCATCTCGACTGCCCAAGCAGCAGGAGTGATGATCAGCGGTACAAGCAGGCACAGGCGTTTGGCAAAGGTGGTGATGTTCATCCGTCTCTCGAGTTTGCTAATAGACACTTACCCTCGCGGGCAAAACTTTTCTGGCAGCCGTGTAACGGGCCGCCGCGTATTCACTGTTACTGGTCGGTCACAACACTGGGCTGACCCAAGTTGGCCGAACGTACGCTTTGTTGCGTTTGTTGCACCTCACCTACCGAGGCTATTGGCCCCATGCGAACACGGTGAAGGGTTTGCTGATTGCGCACAATCGAGCTGATAAACACAGGAGCGCTGACCATGCTACTGAGTTTGGAGCGAAGTAATTCAGCGGCATCAGGATTGGCGAAAGCGCCCACTTGCAAGTAGGTGCCCGGGCCTTTGCGGGCAATTGCCGGCGCAATGACATCAGCCGCATGCTGTTGCGGCGGCGGTGTCCACTGTTCGACCTTGCCGGTTGAAACCGTCGGCGCAGGCGCTGCTTGTGCCATGGCAGGTTCATTCAACATCAACGGGGCCGGACGACCACGGGCTGCCCACCACGCTTGCGGGTCAATGCCTTCAACCTTGACATGCGCAGTGCCCGTTTCGGCGTAACCGAGCTTCTTGGCCGCTGCGTAAGACAAGTCGATGATGCGGTCCGAATAGAACGGCCCACGGTCGTTGACGCGCAAGATCACGGTTTTGCCGTTGTCCAGGTTGGTCACTTTGACGTAACTGGGCAGCGGGAGCGTTTTATGAGCGGCGCTCATCCCGTACAGGTCATACACCTCGCCATTAGCGGTGTTTTGGCCGTGAAACTTGGTGCCATACCAAGAGGCGGTCCCTGAAGCCACGTAGTTTTTGGACTCTTGAATCGGGAAATAACTCTTGCCCAAAACGGTATACGGATTGGCCTTGTACGCCCCCGTGTGCAGGGTCGGGGTAGCGTCTGGAATACGCGAAACGTCGACATCCCACCATGGCGCGCCGTCTTTGTGCGCGCGGTTGATGTCCAGACCAGGTTTAGCGCTGATGGTCCCCGAGGTTTTCGGGGGCGTGCTCGGGCGGTTGCTCGAGCAACTCACCACCAGCAGCGCGGCCGCCGCGCAGGCCGCGATTTTCAGAGGTGTGCGGATCGCTAAAAACGGCATTACTTATTGCCCCGTGCTTGAACCAGCAGGTCGGACAGTTGATGCACTGCCATGGCATACATCACGCTACGGTTGTAACGCGTGATTGCATAAAAATTCTTCAGGCCCATCCAGTATTCAGGGCCGTTTTCACCTTCTAGACGGAATGCCGTGACGGGCATGTCGTCGCGCAGCGCATCATGACTCGACCAGCCCAGCGCTCGCAACTCCCCAACGGTTTTGACCGGTTCAATCCCTTGAGTCAACCCTTCATCGACACGCTCACCCTGCACATCGGCTCGGGCGACGACCGGCTCGCCTGCCACCCAGCCATGACGTTTGAAGTAGCTGGCAACGCTGCCAATGGCGTCGTCCGGGTTGCTCCAGATGTTGATGTGCCCGTCGTTGTCGAAGTCCACGGCATAAGCGCGGAAGCTGCTCGGCATAAATTGCGGCAAGCCCATCGCCCCGGCATACGAGCCTTTTAGACTCAGCGGATCGACTTGTTCCTCACGGGCTAGCAATAGAAACTCACGCAGCTCTTTACGAAAGAAATCGGCACGTGGCGGGTAGTCAAAGCCCAACGTGGAGAGCGCATCAATAACCCGATAATTACCGGTATTACGCCCATAGAAGGTTTCTACGCCAATAATCGACACGATGACCTGCGCCGGAACGCCATATTCCTTTTCGGCGCGAGCCAGCGCTGCTTCGTGCTCCCGCCAAAAATCGACACCCCGCGCAACACGGGCATCCGTCAGAAACATCGGACGGTATTCTTTCCACTGTTTCACGCGCTCTGCTGGGCGCGAAATGGCATCCAGAATGCTCTGCTTACGCTCTGCCTCACGAAAAACACCCATCAACTGCTCACCGGCAAACCCATAGTCACGGGTCATCTCACCGACGAATTCAGCCACTTGGGGCGAGCCATCGTAGTCGCCAGCCACCGCACTTTGCGCTGCCCCGAACAGGCCCAAAAAGCCCATCCATGACGCGTATCGAGCGGCCCAGCCACGCATTGCTTGCATTGAATTCTTCACCTTAATCAAACTTGTGCAATCCACTTGCGATGTGTGTGGATTGACATCAAAACCCCAAACGCTGACAGCAGCGTCACCAGTGAAGTTCCGCCGTAGCTAATAAACGGCAATGGCACACCCACCACTGGCAACAGCCCACTGACCATACCGATATTGACGAAAACATACACAAAAAAGGTCATGGTCAAACTGCCAGCCAGTAACTTACCGAACAGTGTTTGCGCTTGGGCGGTAATCACCAAGCCGCGACCAATCAACAACAGGTAGATCAGCAACAACGCACAAATCCCTACCAAACCGAACTCTTCCCCCATCACCGCGATGATGAAGTCGGTATGGCTCTCGGGCAGGAAGTCCAGATGCGACTGAGTCCCCAACAACCAACCCTTGCCAAACACACCGCCCGAACCGATGGCGGCCTTGGACTGAATGATGTTCCAGCCCGTGCCCAGCGGATCGCTCTCTGGGTCAAGGAACGTCAAGATTCGCTGTTTTTGGTAGTCATGCATGATAAAGAACCACATGCCAATCGCTACCGGTATGGCTGCCGTCAGCACGCTGATGATCCAGCGCCAGCGCAAACCGCCCATAAACAGCACAAACGCCCCTCCGGCCAATACCAGCAAGGCGGTCCCAAGGTCGGGTTGGCGTACGATCAGGCCAAAGGGTATGCCGATCAAGAGCAAACTGACTGCTACGTGCTTGAGTTGCGGCGGTAAGGTGCGCTTGGAGAGGTACCACGCGATGGTCGCGGGCATCAGGATTTTCATGAACTCCGAAGGCTGGAAGCGGATAACCCCCGGGATGTTGATCCAGCGCGTGGCCCCCATGGCGTTATGGCCCATGACGTCAACGACTACCAGCAACAGGACTCCGGCTAAATAGCCGACCGGCACCCAGCGCGCCATAAAACGCGGCTCCAACTGGGCGATGACAAACATTGACACCAACCCTAAACCAAACGAGGTGGCCTGCTTGCTCAGCAGATCCCAGTTTTTGCCACTGGCTGAATACAACACAAACAAACTGCCCGCTGCGAGTGTCAGCAACAAAATCAGCAACGGACCGTCGATATGCAAACGCTGAAGCAGCGTGGCGCGCCGACGCATCACATCCTCACTGGAGAGGATGCGGTCAAAATTACTCATCATTGGCCTTAGCCTCCGCCTTTGAAGCGCTGGCGTACTCAGGTTTGAGTTTGCCATCTTCGCCCAGAAGCCAAGCGTCCATCACCGAGCGCACCACGGGAGACGCCACACGGCTACCGGCCTCGCCGTTTTCAATCATCACCGAAACGGCAATTTTGGGATTGTCGGCCGGGGCA
The DNA here is from genome assembly GCF_001411475.1 of Pseudomonas endophytica. Lineage (GTDB taxonomy): Bacteria > Pseudomonadota > Gammaproteobacteria > Pseudomonadales > Pseudomonadaceae > Aquipseudomonas > Aquipseudomonas endophytica. Next base: position 23,321 of record NZ_LLWH01000161.1, read on the forward strand.
AAGCCCACAAACAACGCATGGTCACGATGACGTTCCTGAACCTTTGAGCGGTCGTATTTTTCGCCCTGCTTGATCGCCACCACTTGGGCTGTACCGCTTTTGCCCGCAATCAGGTATTGCGCCCCCACACCTGCAACGCGTGCCGTGCCGCGAGCACCATGCACCACCTGTTGCATGCCATGGTTGACCTTGGCCCAGTTGGACGGGTCGCGCAGCACAATGTCAGGTATCGGATTAGGATCAACTGGCGGCACGCCCTCAATGGTTTTAGCTAAATGCGGACGGTTCCATTTGCCCTTACTGGCAATCAGTGCCGTCGCTTGCGCCAGTTGCAATGGGGTGGACTGCATATAGCCCTGCCCGATCCCGAGGATCAGCGTTTCACCCGGAAACCAAGCCTGGCGCCGGGTAGCACGCTTCCACTCGCGAGACGGCATCAGACCGGCCGACTCTTCAAACATGTCGAGCGAGACTTTTTGCCCAATACCGAACTGGGTCATGTAGGACGATAAGCGGTCGATACCCAGCTTGTGAGCCAAGTCATAAAAATAGGTGTCATTGGAGCGCATGATCGCGGTGTCCAAATCGACGTAGCCATCACCGGAGCGGTTCCAGTTACGGTACTTATGGTCGTAATTGGGCAACTGGTAATAGCCGGGGTCATAGACCCTAGAGCTGCCGGTGACCACGCCACTGTCTAGGCCAGCAATCGCTACCGCAGGCTTGATCGTGGAGCCTGGTGGGTACAAACCCCGCAAAATCCGATTGAACAGCGGGCGGTCAATTGAGTCGCGCAACTCGGCATAAGCTTTAAAGCTGATACCGGTTACGAACAGGTTAGGGTCAAAACTCGGCTGGCTAACCATCGCTAGCACTTCGCCAGTCATGGGATTGAGTGCGACCACCGCACCGCGCCGCCCGGCCAACGCTTCTTCGGCCGCCTCTTGCAACTTGATATCAAGGCTGAGGACGATGTCCTTGCCAGGGATCGGGTCCGTGCGTTTAAGCACGCGCAGCACTCGACCACGTGCGTTGGTTTCAACTTCTTCATAACCCACCTGGCCATGCAACTCGGCTTCATAGAAGCGTTCGATGCCGGTTTTGCCGATGTGGTGAGTGCCGCTGTAGTTGACCGGATCGAGGGTTTTGATCTCTTTTTCGTTGATCCGCCCCACGTAGCCAACCGAGTGCGCAAAATGCGCCCCTTGAGGATAGTGACGCACCAACTGCGCGACCACCTCAACGCCCGGTAAGCGGAACTGGTTAACGGCGATACGGGCGATTTGCTCTTCATTAAGCTCGAACAAAATCGGCACCGGCTCAAAAGGCCGTCGCCCCTGCTTGGTGCGCTTCTCAAACAACGCTCGGTCTTCAGGAGTGAGTTCCAACACCTCAACAATGGTGTCGAGCACGTGCGGCCAGTCACCCGCGCGCTCGCGGGTCATGGTCAAGCTAAAGCTGGGACGGTTGTCAGCTATCACCACGCCATTACGGTCAAAAATCAGACCGCGAGTAGGGGGGATCGGCTGCACATGCACCCGGTTGTTTTCTGAAAGCGTGGAGTGATAGTCGTACTGCACCACTTGCAGGTAGTACAAACGCGCCATCAGCACACAAATCAGTGCCATCACCAATATTGCGCCGACCACGACGCGACTACGCACTAGACGTGCGTCTTTTTCGTGGTCCTTAAGGCGAATTGGCTGAGTCATTGCAAGGCGCTGAGCTATTTGTGATAAGGGTGCCCGGACAAGACTGTCCAAGCGCGATACAACTGCTCACCGATCAGAATCCTTACCAACGGGTGCGGCAACGTCAACGGCGACAGCGACCAGCGCTGATCGGCGCGGGCGCAAACCTCTGGCGCCAACCCTTCCGGGCCGCCGACCATGAAGTTCACCGTACGCGAGTCTAGCCGCCAGCGATCAAGCTCAACCGCTAGCTGCTCAGTACTCCATGGCTTGCCGTGCACTTCGAGGGTGACAATCCGCTCCCCTGGGCCGACTTTAGCCAGCATGGCTTCGCCTTCCTGACGGATGAATCGAGCCACGTCGGCATTTTTGCCACGGGTATTGAGCGGTATTTCTACCAGTTCGAGGGCCAATTCGGATGGCAGACGCTTGGCATACTCATGCCAACCTTCTTCCACCCATTTGGGCATACGCGAACCGACAGCGATCAAACGCAAGCGCACAGCGAACCCTTATTCCTGGTCTTTGTTGAGCTTGGTGAAATGCTCATGGGTGTTTTCGGGGCTGTGATGGGCAGCGTTGGCCGAACGGCTTTGCTCGGCACCGGCCCACAGACGCTCCAGGTCGTAGAACTGACGAGCGCTGGCGGTCATCATGTGAACGATGACGTCGTCCATGTCCAACAGAACCCAGTCGCTATCGCCCTTGCCTTCTTCGCCCAACGGCTTGACGCCCTGCGCTTTAACAGCTTCGCGGATCTTATCGAGCATTGCGCCGATCTGACGGTTCGAAGTACCGGTGGCGATGATCATGAAGTCCGTGATGCTGTGCTTGTCACGCACATCGAGGACTTGAATGTCTTGCGCCTTGACGTCTTCCAGTGCCGCTACCGCCACTTTCACCAGTGCTTCGCCAGCCAGGACTTCACCCGTGTGGACGGCAACTGGCAATGGGGCGCTTTTGAAGGTGCCTTTGCGCTTAACTTTGCTTACATCTTTATCGGTCATATAAAACTCGTTTTGCTCGTATGTTCGGGTGCTTCAATACACGTTAAATCGCGCCTTGAATCACGCCTTTTTAGTTCGACGCACGGTAAAGCCCATGCGCATCTATGTAGGCCAGGACCGCGTCGGGCACCAGATAACGTACCGACTTACCGCTGGCCAGCAGTTGACGGATCTGGGTGGCGGATACCGCGAGCGGCGTCTGCCAGACGAATGCAATCTGTCCGCCGGGCCCCTTCAGGGCTAGCGGGTCGCTTACCGAGCGCGCTGCCAGCAGATTGCGCAAGGCATCCGGCGGTTCGCTGTCGGCATCCGGGCGCTGTAGCACCAGGATATGGCAATGCTGGAGTAGCTCTTCCCAGCGGTGCCACATGGGCAGGCCGCAAAAAGCGTCCCAGCCCAGCAATAAAAACAACTGGTCATCCGCGGCCAACTCGGCCCGCATCAGCTCCAGGGTATCAATGGTGTAAGACGGCTTGTCTCGTTGCAGCTCCCGTGGGTCTACTACTAGCGTAGCGACTCCTGCGACAGCGCACTCAACCATCGCCAAACGGTCGAGCGCCGACACCTGCGGGGTGTCGCGGTGCGGCGGCCTGGCGTTGGGGGTTAGACGTAGCTCATCGAGCGCCATCATTTCCGCCACTTCTAGCGCACCGCGCAAATGCCCGATGTGTACTGGATCAAAGGTGCCACCCAGCACACCAATGCGCCGGGGTAACACGTCGGAGGCTCTCACATTGCCTGCCGGGCTAAGATCACCCAAGTCAGCTCGGCTCCTGACCGCGCAATTGGCCGTCACCGACCACGATGTACTTCTCGCAGGTTAGACCTTCGAGACCCACCGGACCGCGGGCGTGCAGCTTATCAGTTGAAATGCCAATTTCAGCACCCAATCCGTATTCAAATCCATCGGCAAAGCAAGTAGGGGTGTTTAGCATGACCGAACTTGAATCGACCTCAGCCATAAAACGTCGGCTTTCTCCCTGATGCTCGGTCACGATTGAATCAGTGTGATGGGAGCCGTACTGATTGATGTGCTCAATCGCTTGGTCAAGACCGTGGACAACGCGGATAGACAATATGGCCGCCAAATACTCGGTGTTCCAGTCTTCTTCGGTGGCAGGGTTTACATCAATCAGCGCCTGAGTGCGCTCGCAGCCGCGCAATTCTACGCCCTTAGCGCGAAATTGTTCAGCCATCGCGGGCAAAAATTGCGCAGCTACCGCTTGATCGACCAGCAAGGTTTCCATCGCCCCACAAATCCCATAACGATAGGTTTTGGCATTGAAGGCAATACGCTGAGCTTTGGCCAGATCCGCATGGGCACTCACGTACACATGGCAAATACCGTCCAGATGCTTGATGACGGGCACGCGCGCATCACGGCTCACGCGCTCGATCAAGCCTTTGCCGCCACGCGGCACGATCACGTCAACGTACTCAGGCATGGTGATTAACGCCCCGACAGCCGCACGATCGGTCACTTCAACCACTTGCACCACCGCCGGCGGCAGCCCGGCTTCAGCCAGACCTCGCTGGATGCAGGTTGCAATCGCACGATTGGAGTGAATAGCCTCGGAGCCGCCACGCAAGATAGTTGCGTTGCCGGACTTCAAGCACAAGCTGGCGGCGTCAATGGTCACGTTGGGACGCGACTCGTAAATGATCCCGACCACGCCCAAGGGCACGCGCATTTTGCCGACCTGAATACCCGACGGGCGATAGCTCATGTCGCGAATGGCCCCAATGGGGTCTGGCAGGCTGGCCACTTGGCGCAAGCCGACAATCATGCTGTCGATGCGTGCTGGGGTCAGCGCCAAGCGCTCCAGCATTGCGGGCTCGAGGCCGTTGGCCCGGCCAGCGGCCAAGTCCCGCTCGTTGGCGGCAGTCAGCTCTTCGCGGGCGGCATCCAATGCGGACGCTGCGCCTTGCAGAGCACGGTTTTTCTGCGCCGTGCTAGCGCGGCCGATCACTCGGGAGGCTTCACGGGCGGCGCGACCCAAGCGGGTCATGTAGTCAAGAACGGACTCAGTCATGGTCTCAATGGTCTTGGCAGAGGGGAAAGCGGCCGATTATAGCGGTCCAGCCGTCTCGCGCACAGCGGTGACAGGCGGATGGTCGAAAAGGACTACAAAAAGTGTCTGTTCAGCCCGGATTAAGGATGACTTGCTATGATCCGTAACTTTTCGTACATCTTAGGATCGCATTGACGATGCCGAGCATGCTGCCTGACACCTTTTTCAACCGCGACGCACAGCTCGTCGCGCGCGAACTATTAGGCAAAGTCATTCGCCATCGGGTTAACGGTTTGTGGCTAAGCGCTCGCATTATTGAAACCGAAGCGTACTACTTCGCCGAAAAGGGCAGCCATGCCTCGCTAGGCTACACAGAAAAACGTAAGGCTTTGTTTCTGGATGGCGGGCACATTTACATGTATTACGCCCGTGGCGGCGACTCGCTGAACTTCAGCGCCCAAGGCCCTGGCAACGCGGTACTGATCAAGTCGGCCTACCCCTGGGTCGACGCGCTGTCTGGCCCCGCCAGCTTGGCGAAGATGCAAGACAACAATCCTGATACACAGGGCCGCCCGCGCTCAGAAAAAAAGCTGTGCGCAGGCCAGACATTGCTGTGCAAAGCCCTCGGCCTGAAAGTTCGCGAGTGGGACGCCAAACGATTTGACCGCGAACGATTATGGGTTGATGACGTCAGAGAGCGACCCTCGCGCATTCTGCAAGCTACCCGTTTGGGTATCCCTCATGGTCGAGACGAACACTTGATGTATCGGTTTGTCGACGCGGACTACGCTGTGTACTGCACTCGAAACCCACTTCGTCGTGGGCAAGTTGAGGGGCGCGACTACCTCGTTTTAGACAATGCTGCTCCTCTTTAGGAGCGAGCTTGCTCCTAAAGATAAAAACATCTCTACACGCTCAGAATAAGGAAATTGAAACATGGGCCCATGGCTCGACACCATCACCAGTTGGCTCACCACTAACCCCCAATGGCTGGGGCTGGCGGTCTTTATTGTGGCGTGCTTGGAGTGCCTGGCCATCGCCGGGGTCGTCATTCCCGGTACGGTGCTGTTATTTGCAATCGCGGTGTTGGCGGGCAGTGGCACGCTTTCGCTAGGCCAAACATTGCTACTGGGCGTGCTCGGTGGCTTGCTGGGTGATGTGCTGTCTTACACGCTAGGCAGACGCTTCCACCAAAATATCCGCCGTTTACCGTTGCTGCGTACCCATCCGCAATGGATGGCTGGCGCAGAGAGCTACTTTCAACGGTACGGAATTGTCAGCCTGATCGTCGGACGCTTTATTGGCCCACTGCGACCTATGCTGCCAATGGTTGCCGGGATGTGCGACATGCCGTTCCCGCGCTTTATCGCCGTCAGTGTGCTGGCAGGGTCTGGCTGGGCAGTCGCTTACCTGCTGCCGGGTTGGGCGACAGGGGCAGCGCTTCGCTTGCCGCTACCCGAAAACTTCTGGCCGCAAGCCGCTATCGTCGCAGTCAGCATTGCGGCTTTGCTAGGGCTTTGCATCCACGCCAATATCCGTCGTCAGCCTAAAGCGACACTGATGATCGGGGCACTGAGTCTGGCGCTGCTGATCGTGGCGTTCTTCGGCTATACACACATGACCGCGTTCGACCAAGGCATCAATGCCTTGGTGCAAGAGCATCGCAGCAGCGCGGGCGATATGGTCGCCGTGCTGGTGACGCAAATCGGTAACTTCCGCACACAACTAGTGGCCGCAGCCTTGGTCTGTGCGCTGTTGTTTTTCAACAAACAATGGAGAGCTTTGATCTTTTTCGGCGGAGTCACCTTGTTCACCGCCATCGCCAACACCACCACTAAGCATTTATTCGCGCGTATGCGCCCAGAAGTCCTGATCGACCCGCTAACCAGTTACAGCATGCCTAGCGGCCACAGTTCTGGGTCATTTGCCTTCTTTTTGGCGTTGGCGATTCTGGCGGGCCGTGAAAAACCGAAACGCATGCGCCTCATCTGCGTGCTACTGGGCTGCCTGCTGGCGCTGACCGTAGCAACCTCTCGCGTTTATCTAGGCGCTCATTGGCCGACTGACATCTTGGCAGGTGCATTACTGGCAATCACCGTCAACGCTTTTGCTTTGGCCCTAACCCAGCGCTACATGGAACTCACACCAGTACCGATCAAGGTCTGGTGGATGATTTTACCGTCGTGCGCAGTGCTGTATGGCTTCTTCATGCTTAGCCATTTGTCCAACGAGCTGGTGCGCTACGCCTATTAATAGGTGATGAACCTCGCGATATACCCGTGAGCTGCCGCAGACTGCGAGCTTTTGTGTTTTAAAGATCAAAAGATCGCAGTCTTCGGCAGTTCCTACGCAAAGCAGGCTGCCGCTCACGATCTCGGGCTAGTTGAGCATCTCGCCCTGCATCTCTTCGAGCAGGACTTGAATTCCATCGAGACGCTGCTGCGGGTCGTCGACTTGCAACAAGTCGACTTTGTCTTCCTCAGCAAAGGGCAGTAAGTACGCCAATTGGTTGGCCAGTGATTGCTGCCCCGTCACTTCGGTATTCATATTCAGTGCGGCGACCATCGGATGTTCGGCCAACGCCTTGAGCAACGCCAACAAGTCTTGATCTTCATCCTGAAGTGGTTGCTCAGGGATCTCATCCAGCCACTCAACGTCGGCTATCAGTAAATTGTCAGGCTGCAACTCAGTGCCCAACACCTCGAAGCGACGCCCGCCTTGGACCCGAATCCCCAATAAGCCGTTTTCCTGCTTCTGGAAATCACAGACCCGTGCTTCGCAGCCAATACCGGCGATATCTGAAGGCGCATCACCCGTTTCATCGCCGTCAAGAATGCACACAACGCCAAACCCCGTGCCTTGCTTCATGCAGCGGGCAATCATGTCCAAGTAACGCGCTTCAAAAACCTGTAGATCCAGTACGCAGCCGGGAAAAAGGACGGTATTCAAGGGAAACAATGGCAGCTTCATACAACCCTCCTTACACCATAAGGCTTACGGCCAACGGCAGAAAAACCGCCGTGCCTACGCCCATTAAACTCATTGCCAATGCCGCAAATGCACCCGCCTCTTCGCCTTCTTCCAAGGCCACTGAGGTGCCCACAGCATGAGCGGTCATGCCTAACGCTATGCCGCGCGCTTCAGGGCTGTGTACCTTAAGCAGGTTCAGTAAACCCGGACCAAAAATGGCCCCTATCACCCCAGTGATCAACACAAACACCGCGGCCAGCGCCGCAACGCCGCCAATTTGCTCAGCGACCAGCATCGCAATCGGCGAAGTCACAGACTTGGGAGCCAAGGTCATCAGCATCATGCGCTCGGCACCAAACCACCACCCTAACAACACCACCAAACCGGTTGCCAAGACCCCGCCAATCACTAGCGTAGTAAAAATAGGCCAAAACAGTTGGCGGATTCGCCGCAAGTTCAGGTACAGCGGCACTGCCAACGCCACAGTAGCGGGGCCCAACAGGATGGTGAGAATGTCCGTACTTTTACGGTATTCGGCGTACGTAAGCCCGCAACTGACCAGCACCCCGATCACCAGTAACATGCTGGCCAATACCGGCTGGAGAAAGATCCAGCGCGTTTTTTCATAGCCTGCGAGTACCAGTTGATAGGCCCCTAATGTGATACCGATACCAAACAACGGGTGATGAATGACCGACTGCCAGGCACCTAACCATTCAACGCTCATGTTCACCCCGCGCAGTGTTATGAGGTTTTAGCAAACGCTGCATTAGCACGCCGACAAACGCCATCGAGATCAGCAGCGACAAGACCAGCGCGCCTGAGATGGCCCAAAAATCAGCGGCAATATCGGCGGCATAGACCATAACGCCGACAGCTGGCGGCACTAACAGTAAAGGCAAGTAACGCAAAAGGCTTTTTGCGGCTTCATTTAAAGGCTCGCTGACCTGACCACACACCAGCAAATAGATCAGTAGCAGCAACAGACCGATAATCGGGCCGGGCAGTACCGGGACAAACAAGTGATTAAGGGCAGTGCCCAGTAATTGAAACAGCACCAACCACGTCAGGCCGCGTAACAACATATCGTCTCCCCCGCTGTCTTTTTTCGCGCCGCATTATAAGCACGTCCAAGCAAACCTCACCGATGCGACTCATGTTCTGCTACCGCCCGTACTGAAAAACATAATATCTGCGCATGTTTCATCTGCCCCTATAGACAGCTTTATTAGCTTGGGCATACTCGGCAGCCTAATTATCCGGATCCCGCTATGCGCCCACTTGCCCCCCTTGCTTTGACCCTGCTACTGACGGCCTGCGGTGATGGCGAATCGCTACTTCCACCTGATGCACGCCTGCCCGATGGCGGCCGTTATCGGGGCGAAGTGGTCAATGGGTTGCTACAAGGCCAAGGCCGTATCGACTACCCAAACGGCAGTTGGTACGCAGGCCAATTCATGAATGGACAATGGCATGGCCAGGGCGAGTGGCATGGTAGCAATGGCGAGGTCTATGTCGGGCACTTTGAGCAGGGGTTATTTAATGGCCAAGGCAGCCTAGACACCCATAACAGCAGCTATGTGGGCGGCTTCAAAAAGGGTCGACGCGAAGGGGAAGGCACGCTCAAAGAAGGCAGCATGAGTTATCGCGGCGAGTTCCATAATGACGAGTTTTCTGGGCTCGGGCACTTGGAGCTGGACGACGGCAGCCAGTATGAAGGGATGTTTGCCAACGGCAAACCCAATGGCGAAGGCAAGCGAAGCGATACGACCGGCAATGAATTCAGCGGCCACTTCGTCAATGGCCAACTCGAAGGCAACGGTACGTTCACCAGCGCTGACGGCGATGAATACGTCGGCGGCTTCAAAAACAATCAGCTAAACGGCAAAGGTCGCTATGAGAATGCTGATGGCGACGTCTGGATCGGCGATTTCAAGGACGGCGCACTGACGGGTAAGGGTGAACTCATCGGCGCTGATGGCAGCCATTATCGCGGCATGTTTAACGAATGGCGCTTCAACGGCCCCGGCCATTTGAACATGACCGATGGCAGCCTCTATGTGGGGGACTTTGTCGCTGACACCTACCAAGGTAAGGGCACGCTGACGTTTAGTGACGGATCTTCCGAAAGCGGCGTGTGGACCAATGGTCAACGGGTTCGCGACGCCAAAGGTGGTCTTCTGCCCGACCCTTTGGAACTCGGCTTGCTCAAGCAGGGCGAATTGCTGAAGCAGGCGCTGGATGCCGTTCCGCCATCCACCCCAGCCATTGAGTTGTACAGTTTGGTGCTGGCAGGCGACGGCAAACAAAGCGTTTTCATGCGTGAGGCCGACTACGTCAGTGACATGCTCACCAGCCGTTTCGGCAGCCGTGGTCAGGTCACCTTGGTCAACCATCGCGACCATCTCATGGACCGCCCATTGGCCACCCGCGAAAACCTGCACCGTGCGGCAAAAACGTTAGCCGAGCGCACAGGGCCAGAAGACTTGGTGTTTATCTACCTCACCAGTCACGGTACACAAGACCATGAGTTAGTTCTGGATCAGCCTCGACTAGAGCTGGCAGACCTGCCCGCCGATGAACTGGCCGCCGCACTCGAGCCTTTGAAAGACCGCGACAAGATCATAGTGATTTCATCGTGCTATTCAGGTGGTTTTATTCCGGCTCTCAAAGATGAAAGAACCTTGATCATGACCGCCTCGCGCACTGATCGCGTGTCATTTGGCTGCTCAGAAGAGGCCGACTTTACGTATTTCGGCAATGCCTTGTTTGCTCAGGCTCTAAACCAGACCGACGACTTGCAAAGAGCGTTTAAGTTGGCCAAGGAAGCTATCGCTGAACGCGAGCAAGCTGATGGCTTTGAGGCATCAGCCCCCCAAATATGGGCCCCAAAAGGGGTAGTGAAGCATTGGCAACAGTTACGTCAGCATCAAGCCAAACAGGCTTTGCAATAAATCAGTTGAACAGCAAGACCGTAAACAAGGACTAAGCTGAATGTATCAAGGGAGAACACGCATGTACTTGACGCCTCAACACATTCTGCTCGCAGGAGCGACTGGCCTGACTGGCGAGCTTTTGCTCGACCGTCTGCTTAACGAACCGACCATCAAACGCGTGCTGGCCCCCTCGCGCAAACCATTGGCGGATCACCCGCATTTGGAAAACCCGGTGGGTGACCCGGCCGTATTCTTGCCGCAACTCAGTGGCCCGGTAGAGGTGGCCTTCTGCTGCCTGGGCACCACCATCAAACAAGCGGGCTCAGAAGAAGCATTCCGCGCAGTGGATCACGACATGGTCGTGGCCTTTGCCAAACGCGCCCTGGAAATGGGCGCAAAACACCTTATTGTCATCAGCGCGATAGGCGCTGATCCAAAATCCTCGGTGTTCTACAACCGGGTCAAAGGTGAGATGGAACAATCATTGCGCGCTCAAGGTTGGCCGCAATTGACCATCGCCCGCCCGTCACTACTGATCGGTGAGCGCCAGGAAGAACGCCCCGCTGAAAAAATTGTCGCCACGCTGTCCAGGCTGATTCCGGGCAAGTACCACGGCATCGAAGCCTGTGAACTGGCCCGTGCACTCTGGCGTTTAGCGCTAGAAGAACAACAGGTTGTGCGGGTGGTTGAGTCGGATGAGTTACGCAAGTTAGGCAAATAACCCCAAACGCTCAACTCAATAGACAGGAGGGGGGACTAATGACTGATCACCCCCTGTCTATTCACTGTCAATTTATGCTGGGAGCAATAGCGCTTTTTCAACATTGGTTTTTATACAGTTCTTAACCAGTTGCGTACGATCAAACCAATCAATATTAATAATATTACTTTTCATTTGATAGGGACCACTTGCCTTATACCAACTATCAATTTCATTCTCAAGAAACGTTGGACCGATTTCACCGTAACCGGTAGCAGACATGGACCAGAGTTCACCGGTGGGTGGTGCCTTCATAACACTTTCTATATAACGCCCTAGCTCATCAGCTCTAACAATGGACTGACCGATCCACTGATGCATTATTTTTGGCCACACCCAGTTATTTACAGCCAGTTCAGAAGTCGCCGCAATAACAACTGTTTTACCTGGATAAGTTTTTTTAATTTGTTCAACGGTTAACGAGGAAGCATCCGCAGGCAAAAGCTTTTCATTAAGCTCTCCATGGAGATAATCAGCCAATTCCTTGTAGGGAATACCGCCAGGGGTTGAATCAAGCTCATGAAGATCAAGTATCAAGAACTCACCAGGGTTCTTTCCCAGAAACTCTTTGATGGCAACCTCGGTATCGTGCAGGGTTCGGCCAGAATCAAGATCATGCCGATGTCTATATTTTTCTCCATGCCCAGTTCGCAAGCCCGAGTAATACTTGACGCGAATATCGAACACCCGAATACCATTATCCATCTGATAACGGAATGAATCGGACTGGCACGTTCTCCACATATCGTGCATTTCCGCCTTCTGGTCCATTCCACAATTGTGCGCCCCTGGAAGACTCATTTCGTACAACTTGAGCTTCTTTATCGCATCGCAATTATCTTCCATCCAGCTGTTAAGTTGTGTAGCACTCGCTATTTTAGTCATCATCACTACCTTGTGTTTACGCCCACCATCCTGACAGGCTTTAATACTGCTCTCTTAAATGGATGAGCACAGCTCCTTATAAACCAGATTAGTCGACACGCTCTAAATCTCATGAATTTTCATATGATTTAACATATACACAAAACTACAAACCATCGCACTTACTTCTTACAACTCAAAGCACCTACATTACTTAATACAGATCTAATTAAACGATTAGGCATGCTCTGAATAAGCCGGCCTAAAAGTAGTTTTCGACAATACGCCGCTACTGGGCCGAAGATTTCCTGAAGAGTGGGATCTCAAGCGCTTCCTACGCAAAAAGAGGTCAGATCACACTCCCCCGCCCGCTGGCATGAAACTCGACGCCCAGAACAGTGAGCATCGATAACGGCTATAAAATCGTGTCGAGCAATACGCTCGCCGGAAGATCCAGCCCCGGATAACGCGGCGCATCAGTGCCAAAGCGGTCTTTGGCGCAACAACGGCCTTGCAGTGCATACCAGTCCAGACGCGCGCCTGAATACACAACCGGCGCGCCCGGCTTAGCGGCATCCAGCATACGAACGCTGGCGCAACCGCCGATCTGCAAGAGCATTAACACGCCTAGCAGCGCCTTACTCATCGCCTCCGACATGATGCTCGCCCCATCGCGGGAGCATGTCTTGCGGGATGTTGAGCAGGTTTAGAATCCGCGCCACCATGAAGTCGACCAAATCATCAATGGTCTGCGGCTGGTGATAAAAGCCGGGGGATGCGGGCAGTATCACAGCGCCCATATTCGACAGCTTGAGCATGTTTTCCAAGTGGATGCTGGAATACGGCGCTTCACGCGGCACCAAGATCAGTTGCCGACGCTCTTTAAGCGTCACATCCGCAGCACGCTCTATCAGGTTGTTACACGCACCGGTCGCAATGGCCGACAGCGTGCCCGTCGAACACGGCACCACGACCATCGCCGCCGGCGCCCCAGAGCCTGATGCGACCGGGGACATCCAGTCCTCTTTACCGTAAACGCGGATCTGCCCTGCGGTAGCACCCGTGTATTCGGTCAGAAAGGTTTGCATGGCTTGTGGCTTAGGCGGCAGGTTGACGTCGGTTTCAGTCGCCATCACCAATTGCGCGGCCTTTGAGATCAGAAAATGCACCTCGCGATCTTCACGCACCAAGCAGTCAAGCAGGCGCAACGCATAGGGCATGCCCGAGGCACCTGTCACGCCCAAGGTAATACGTTCTGGGCCACTCATTGCAGCGCTTCCGCCAGCTTGCCATGCAAGCCACCAAAACCGCCGTTGCTCATGATCACCACATGGGTGCCCGCTTTAGCTTGGGCTTTTACGTCATCAATGATGGCCTCCAACGAGTCGCAAACCAAGGTCGGCACGCTGCTGGAGCCCACAGTCGCGGCAAGGTCCCAACCCAAATTAGGCGGTGCGTACCAGACCACGTGATCGGCCTGAGTCACACTGCCCGGCAAGCCATCGCGGTGCGCGCCCAGCTTCATGGAGTTGGAGCGCGGCTCGATGACTGCAATCAGCGGTGCATCGCCGATGCGTTTACGCAATCCATCCAAGGTGGTGGCAATCGCCGTCGGATGGTGAGCAAAGTCGTCATAGATCGTAATACCCCGAACTTCTGCGACTTTTTCCATCCGTCGTTTTACGCTTTTAAAGGCGCTCAACCCGTCAATCGCCATGCTCGGCACAACGCCCACGTGGCGAGCAGCGGCCAAGGTCGCCAAGGCATTCGCCACGTTGTGCTGACCGGTCATGTCCCACTCGACCGTGCCTTGCACCGCGCCCTCAAACAGCACCTCGAAACGCGAGCCGTCTTCGCTCAGCAGGTTGGCTTGCCACTGACCGCCTTCGCCGGTGGTTTGCACCGGTGTCCAGCAGCCCATCTCAATCACCCGCTGCAAAGCAGGTTCTGTCGTCGGGTGAATCACCAAACCTTCACTCGGGATGGTGCGCACGAGATGATGGAATTGACGCTCAATCGCGGGTAAATCAGGGAAGATGTCGGCGTGATCGAACTCAAGGTTATTGAGGATCGCAGTCCGTGGGCGGTAGTGAACAAACTTTGAACGCTTGTCGAAGAACGCGCTGTCGTATTCGTCGGCTTCAACCACGAAGAATGGCGTATCGCCCAACCGCGCCGACACCGCAAAGTTTTGCGGCACGCCGCCGATCAAAAAGCCCGGCGCCATGCCTGCGTGCTCAAGCACCCAAGCCAGCATGCTGCTGGTGGTGGTTTTACCGTGCGTCCCGGCGACCGCCAATACCCAGCGACCTTGCAGCACGTGATCGGCCAGCCATTGCGGGCCCGACACATAAGGCAGGCCTTTATTCAGTACGTATTCAACAGCTGGGTTGCCACGCGACAGCGCATTGCCGATGACCACCACGTCTGGGGCCGGATCCAATTGCGCCGAGTCGTAGCCCTGGGTCAACTCAATACCTTGAGCTTGCAACTGGGTACTCATTGGCGGATAGACGTTGGCATCAGAACCAGTAACGTGATGGCCCAACTCTTTGGCCAAAACCGCCAAGGAACCCATGAAAGTGCCGCAAATACCAAGAATATGAATGTGCATAGTCGACCTCGTAAATCATCGGCGAAGGGTAGCGTAGGGGGCTGTTTTTCGCACCTGATGATTTAAAACTCACACCTTTAACGCGCTATCCCATGCTTACGCAGCTTTCTGTACAGCGTATTGCGGCTTACACCCAACTGCGCTGCGGTTTGGGTCATGTGCCAGCGCTGTGTGTCCAGCGCTGCCAGCAACGCCAACTTTTCAGCGTTCTCCAACGGATTCTCGGAATAAGACGGCGCAGGTTCTGTCACAACCTGACGGATGGCCACGGGCAAGTCGTCGAACTCGATAACGTCGCCTTCGCACAATGCCGCCAAGGTGCGCAGCATGTTACGCAACTGCCGCACGTTCCCCGGCCACTGAAACTCCAGTAACGCTTGGCGCGCTGCGGGGCTGATCGCAAGCCGTTGCTCGCCCGCTTCTTGGGCCAGCAAAAAGTCCAGAAGCTGCGACTTGTCGGTACGCTCGCGCAACGCCGGCAAACCCACTTCTAGACCGTTAAGACGGTAGTACAAGTCTTCACGAAAACTGCCGTCCGACACGCGCTCCAGCAAGTTGCGGTGGGTCGCGCTGACAATCCGCACGTCAACCGCCTGCGGTTCCCCGCCAATCGGCACGACGACTCGATCTTCCAGCACTCTTAATAGACGGGTTTGCAGCGCTAACGGCATGTCGCCAATTTCGTCCAAAAACAAGGTTCCGCCATCAAACGGCTTGCTCGCGCGCAGACTGGCTTGGTGCACGGCTTTGGCAAACGCCTCTTTGCCCGAGCCGGTTTCGCCGTTGATCAATAACGGGACGTCGCGCTCAAACACCCGTAGCGCTCGGCGAAAGTCTTGTTGCAGCGCCTCATCCCCCATACAGATGTCACCCATAGGCGGGCGGATCGGCTTAGGGACGGGGGCGGGAGCGACACACACCGGGACCGCCCGAGGCTGCCCACGCAGTGCGGCAAATAACTGTCGCCCGTCACAGGTGCGTAGCGGCCAACTGGCACTGGCCTGCGTACTGGCGCGGGCGAACAAGTCATCAAGGCCGCAATCAAAAATGTTGTCAATCGACTGCCCAAGTAAACCGCTGCGCGTCTGCCCGAGCAGGTTCAGGCCGCTTTGATTGACGCCACAGATCAGCCCTTCGCCGTCAAATGCCAACATGCCTTCACTGAACAAACCCACCGCTTGCGCCTGTAAATGAAAACGCAGCAACCATTGGTGTTCGTACTGGCGAAGAAAGTAACTGCTTTCGATAGTTTTGGCCGAAAGATTGACCAGCGCCATGGTATGAAACTGGCTCTGGCGCGTGGCCGCATGGCGCGCCGAAGACACATCCAGCACCGCCAACAGTTCGCCCTGCGGGTCAAAAACTGGGCTTGCCGAGCAGGTCAGCCCAGTGTGGCGCCCGCGAAAATGCTCGTCCTGATAAATACTCAGCGCTTGGCGTTCAATCACACAGGTGCCGATGCCGTTAGTCCCTTCGCGAGCCTCGCTCCAGTCAGCGCCCAACCACAGCCCCGCGTGCTCAAATACTTTGCGCTCAGCGGGGGCGGTGATGCAGTTAAGGATGATTCCCCGCGCATCGGTTAACAGCACTGCATGCCCAGCGCCAGAAAGTTGTTGATGCAGGCTATTCATTTCGCACCCAGCGATGTGTAACACCTGCTGCAAACGCTCGCGCCCCTCAAGGATGCGACTGTGCTCAAGCACCGTAGGCGCGATGTTCTGCGCGGGGTCGAGGTGGTAATCCTCCAAGCAACGCTGCCAAGAGCGAACGATAGAAGGGTCACACCCCTGAGGGTGCCCCTGAGTCACATTAATGACTTGTCGGGCGTGCCGATTGAGATCGGTACTGGGCATTTTTATTGTTCTCCGCTCTGTGACGTTGACCCCCACTGCGCAGAAAAACACGCTTCTGCACCCTTTGAGATCCAGCTCAAACCGAACGTCCAGCATCCTCTTGCGTTCGACTCATTGCAATCTCGAACTGACTCACCGGTCATTGACTGTGCCGTTCTTGGTACAAAGTGTCACGGTGGTTGTACCAAGCTTGTCACACTCACCCAACACTTCCCCCCGCTCCCCCCCTCCAAAGCCCCGTAATACAAAGGCTTCAGAACCTTGGCCCAGCCTTTGCTCCCATTATGGGCAGCGCCACAGCGCGTCCTCCCATAAGCACAATAAAGCCAAGGAGACACTCCATGCGTTACGCACAACCCGGTACTGAAGGCTCGATCGTTACGTTCAAGAGCCAATACGGTAACTACATTGGCGGCGAATTCGTGGCACCGGTCAAAGGCCAGTACTTCACTAATACCTCGCCTGTGAATGGCAAGCCCATCGCCGAATTCCCTCGCTCGACTGCCGACGACATTGAAAAAGCGCTGGATGCCGCCCACGCCGCAGCCGATGCATGGGGTGCCACCTCCGTTCAGGCGCGCTCGTTAGTGCTGCTGAAAATAGCTGACCGCATTGAACAAAACCTCGAACTGCTGGCCGTGACCGAAACTTGGGACAACGGTAAAGCCGTGCGCGAAACCCTGAACGCTGACGTCCCACTGGCCGCCGACCACTTCCGCTACTACGCCGGGTGCATTCGCGCCCAAGAAGGCAGCGCAGCCGAAATTGACGGCAATACCGTGGCCTATCACATCCATGAGCCGCTGGGTGTGGTCGGGCAAATCATCCCGTGGAACTTCCCGCTGCTGATGGCCGCGTGGAAACTCGCACCCGCGCTGGCCGCCGGGAACTGCATCGTGCTCAAACCTGCCGAGCAAACCCCATTGAGCATCACCGTGCTGATGGAACTAATCGGCGACCTGCTACCGCCGGGCGTTCTGAACGTGGTGCAAGGGTTCGGCAAAGAAGCAGGCGAAGCGCTGGCGACCAGCAAACGCATCGCCAAAATCGCGTTCACCGGCTCAACGCCAGTGGGCTCGCACATCATGAAATGTGCGGCCGAGAACATCATCCCGTCGACCGTAGAACTGGGTGGCAAATCGCCAAACATCTTCTTTGCCGACATCATGCAAGCGGAACCGACCTTTATTGAAAAGGCCGCCGAAGGTCTGGTGCTGGCGTTCTTCAACCAAGGCGAAGTATGTACCTGCCCGTCGCGGGCACTGATTCAAGAGTCGATCTATGACGACTTCATGAAAGTGGTGATGAAGAAAGTCGAGTCGATCAAGCGTGGCGACCCGCTGGACACCGACACCATGGTGGGCGCGCAGGCGTCCGAGCAGCAATTCGACAAGATCCTCTCCTACCTTGAAATTGCCAAAAAAGAAGGCGCCGAACTGCTGACCGGCGGCCAAGTGGCCAAGCTTGAAGGTGATCTGTCGACCGGCTATTACATCCAGCCGACCCTGCTCAAGGGCACCAACAAAATGCGCGTCTTCCAGGAAGAAATCTTTGGCCCGGTGGTCAGCATCACCACCTTCAAAGATGAAGCCGAAGCGCTGGCGATTGCCAACGATACCGAGTTCGGCCTAGGCGCTGGCTTGTGGACACGCGACATCAACCGCGCGTACCGCGTAGGCCGTGCCATCAAGGCCGGTCGTGTGTGGACCAACTGCTACCACCTGTATCCAGCCCACGCCGCGTTCGGGGGTTACAAAAAGTCCGGTGTTGGCCGTGAAACCCACAAAATGATGCTCGACCACTATCAACAGACCAAAAACCTGTTGGTGAGCTACGACATCAACCCGCTGGGCTTCTTCTAAGCCATACCGATGTAAGAGCGAGCCTGCTCGCGATCTTTTTCAAGATCAAAAGATCGCGAGCAGGCTCGCTCCTATATCCGAAGTTGGCCTCTCTCTTGCTTTGCTCCCTGTCAATTTTTCCGAACAATAAAGAACAGGTGGACTGAAATGCCTAGCGAACCCAATGCTGCTCCGGCAGCAAATACTTCCGTCGATTTTGAAAAAGTCGGCTCCGAATACTTTCAACAACGCGAACTGAAAAAAGGCGCTGCTGGCTGGGTCCTACTCGTAGGTCTGGGTGTGGCGTACGTGATTTCCGGCGATTATGCAGGCTGGAACTTCGGTCTAGCCCAAGGCGGCTGGGGCGGGATGTTCATTGCCACCTTGCTGATGGCCACCATGTACCTGTGCATGTGCTTTTCGCTGGCCGAACTGTCTTCAATGATTCCTACCGCTGGCGGCGGTTATGGCTTTGCCCGCAGCGCTTTCGGCCCGTGGGGTGGGTTTTTGACCGGCACTGCGATCCTGATCGAATACGCCATCGCCCCTGCCGCTATCGCGGTATTCATCGGGGCCTACTGTGAGTCGCTTTTCGGGATCGGCGGCTGGATGATCTATCTGGCCTTCTACATTATTTTTATCGGCATTCACATCTTCGGGGTCGGTGAGGCGCTCAAGCTGATGTTCATCATCACCGCCGTCGCCGCCATTGCGCTGGGCGTGTTTTTGGTGTCGATGGTGCCGCACTTCAGCGTTGCTAACCTACTGGACATCCCCGTCACGCAAGCCAAGGGGGCCAGCGCGTTCCTGCCTTTTGGCTATGTCGGTGTGTGGGCGGCCATTCCCTATGCGATCTGGTTTTTCCTCGCCGTTGAAGGTGTGCCTCTGGCCGCCGAAGAAACCAAAAACCCTAAGCGCGACCTACCGCGCGGTTTGATCGGCGCCATGCTGGTACTGGTGACGTTTGCGTTGCTGATTCTGGTGATCGGCCCAGGTGGCGCGGGCGCGCAACACTTAATGGCCTCAGGAAACCCGTTGGTGGAAGCGCTGAGCAAAGCTTACGGCGGCTCAACGTGGATGGGCGGCTTCGTCAATCTGGTGGGCTTGGCCGGCTTGATCGCCAGCTTCTTCTCGATCATCTACGCCTACTCGCGTCAGATCTTTGCCCTGTCTCGTGCAGGTTATTTGCCGCGCAAGCTGTCACAAACCAATAAGAGCAAAGCGCCAGTCCTGGCGTTGATCATCCCCGGCATCATCGGCTTTGGCCTGTCGCTGACCGGCCAGGGTGATCTGCTGATTCTGGTCGCGGTGTTTGGCGCAACCATCTCGTATGTCTTGATGATGGCCGCGCACATCACCTTGCGCATTCGTCGCCCTAAAATGGAGCGTCCGTATCGCACACCGGGCGGTATTTTCACTTCAGGCACCGCTTTGGTGCTGGCATGCGTGGCCGTGGTTGCAGGCTTCTTGGTGGACCCACGCGTGGTGATTGGCGCGGCGGTGATCTATGGCGTATTAATCGCCTACTTTGCTTTTTACAGTCGACACCATTTGGTGGCCGGGACACCGGAAGAGGAATTTGCAGCCATTCAACAGGCTGAGCAATCCTTGCACTAGTCGCTGAGAACCCGCCAGGCGCCGTGCGCTTGGCGTTAAGGAGCACGTTGTAGGCCAAGTTTCTCCCAC
>NZ_LLWH01000162.1 GCF_001411475.1 Pseudomonas endophytica
TAGCGTTCGTTAGAGTCTGCCTGCGCCAAGGTAGTGGTCTGATTGCTGAAGCCCAGACGCCGGCTAGTCAGCACCTTGAACACCCCCAGGCTTCTAACAAGCAGCAAACCATCGCCCACCTGACCAACCACACCTCTCCCAGAAGCATCTACCTGAGCCCAGAGGCATGTTGTTTCATAGTCCCCGTAACGGTCACCAAAGTGGGTAAGCCAAGCAACGCGCAAGGCTGAGGCTATCGCGCCATGCGGCACGCTTTGTCTCTGACGCGCTATTTGCCTGAAGAGCTGAACGACCTTTCGAGAGCCGAAATGGCTGAGTGGGCGACTGCCTAACCCATCTGCCACGGCAATACACCAACCGCCGCGCGCACCGCTGACACAAAGGGCGTCTTGATTAGGCGTACCGTCCAATTGATGCGCCGGACCTCGCACCGACGCCCCGCCTCCCAGCAGGCGCATCAGAACTCCCAGTCTTGGTCGTCTGCGCTTGGTATCAGTAGGGGGGTTGATTGATTGGGCGTAGCCGACTGACTCCGAGCACTGACACTCATGCTCACTGCACGAAAGAAACGGTGAATGTCTCGAGCATTCTCGGCACGAAACAATGGCGCTTCGGGGTCGTTGGCGAAGTCACGAAGCATCTGCTCATCCGCATCAGCGCCAATAGCCATGGCAAAGCGAGTGGCTTTAGAGGAGCGCTCGCCATTGATCAGGCGAGCAAAAGGCACTTCCCAATCATCATTGGGGTAGCCATCGGATACCAATACGACAACCGGTGTATAGACGCGGGTAGAGTCTTCGATCATTTGACTGGCCAGTGACAGGGCTCCACCCAACGGAGTTATACCCTCTGCCACCAATGGTGTGAAGCTCTGTAACTGATGAGCCGGTGTCAGCGGCAAATTCAACTCAGCCTGGCTACCACCAAAAGTGATCACACTAACTTGGATCTCTGCGCGAAGACGGCTCTCGCTGGAGAAGCTGGCGATCATGTCCTTGAGCCCTTTGTTCAAGGCTTCAATCTTGCCATCTACCGCCATGCTGCCGCTGGTATCAGCCAATACGATGATCGGCAACGGGCGTGCAGTTTGGACTTGGAATTTCTTGAGTTCTGACATTCGTATACTTCCTTGGTTATAAAGTGTTTACGTACCTGTAGCGCATTTCATGCCACAAACACAAAACATATAAATTTCAAATGCTTGTGTTCATTCCACTGCATTGAAAGACCGGAATGGAAGTAAATTTATTTATTATTTAGTAACTTATTGATCATTCTCCGTCAGCGCTGAGGCCTCTCCGCAGAACATTTTATGGGCATCCGAGCGCCACGATGCACTCGGGCCGAAGCTGAATCCCCGGCTACGAGTGCACGAGAATGGTGCAAGAAGGAGGCCCCGCGGGGGTTAACCGTTGAGCTCCACAAGCACATCCGTCGACCACTTCTGCTCTGAGTTCTGCACCTGAGCTGTTTCAACCACTTTAGCCATGTGCATCACTTGATCACGGGCCTCGAGATCAAAGTCAAACCATATATCTGCATGAGAGCGAAAACGAACCTGCCAATAGGCAATTCCTTGGTCGAACCTCACCGTTAGGCTTCTGCCATCTTCAAACTCCAAATCAAGTCGGCGCCGATGGGGGATGTCACGGTTTGAGGTCTCAAGCACGAGATTTACGGTTTGACCGGCCATCGCCGATAACCATTTACTGACGAAGAATTCGAAATCGTCTTTTCTGGACCAATCATCAAAAGCCTTGCGGCCTTGCAGCTTTCCAAGCTTGAACAACGTAGAAACCTGAAGCTCGGCATCATCAGCAATACGCCCTTTAAGAAACTTGAACAAAGTACCCAGAATCGCGATTACGGATGGGTTTTGGATATATCGATCCGAGTACCGGATTCTGCAGATGGTTGCAGTTTCCAGCACGTCCGCAATTTGCGCGTTCTCAGCGAGAAGCGCCCAGAAGCGATCGCCAAATGTCAGTAAAGGACCGTTGAGTTCTTGGTGAATCGGTAAGTCTATGATTAGGCTACTGTCGGCGGGTTTACTCCCAACTATTGTAAGGTCAAATGCGTTCCAACTGAGTGCTGGTTGAGACTGGGAAACCACCACCAGCGCATCACTCTGATGCCACCAACGACCTGGCATAGCTGCCAATTCTGAGCGCGAGGCAAGCGTAATTATCTGGCCCGCCTTGCTTGCCTGTACGAGGAAATGGTTTTTGTAATCAGACGAGTAGCAGCCGACACTTACACCAAGTAAAGAAAGGCGCTGCAGGTCCTGCAAAAGATCTTCATCGGTGATGCCATCCGGCACAAGAAGCTCGACCGCCACTTCATCAATATTCAAATAACGCTGGATTGCCTTACGGAATTGCGGGGCAAGTAGATCCCATTCATTCGGATCTCCTGCAGCTACCAGCGTAACCTTCTCCACGCCTTCATTGATCAAGCGACGCAAAACGCTTTCGATACTGCCAGGCGCATATTTTCCATCTGGCAAGGACAGCTTATCTTCCATGGAAAGGCCGACGTAGTGGGCGAAGTCATCGCCCAACCAGTCCTTGGCCAGTTTTCGATCCAGCCTGTCATGATCATGCCGGGTCTGAGAGTCCAATAGGCATTCACTGCAACCGCTCTCACAATGATCGCAATGCAAAGTTTTAACCATCCTGCTCAGCAGATTTTCGACATGTAAGGGAGCACTCGAGGCGAAGCCTGCACCACCACTGATCACGTCATAAAGCTGCAAAATTCTGATGGGCTGGCCGTTTTCCAGCTTGCTTGGTCGGGTTGCATAACCAAGTTCAGAGGCAGAAACCCCTAGTATCTCGGCAAGAGCTGAACGCATGGCCACAGCCAAAGTCATTGCGACACAACGCCCCTGGTCGTTATCTGCGATGTACTCTCCACTTACTGGATGATGCAGCATCAACTCGAACACGTCAGTAAAGGAGGTAACACCCAAGCTGACATTGGGAACGATGCTACCGCTGCCTTGGCAAGGCAGCCTTTTGTTGTCCTGGTCTTTATCAGCTTTGCTAGGCCGTGGTGGAAAGTGTTCGCCGGATGGGGACAGGCTTGGCGGGAACTCATCTGCTGACAGCATTGATGCCGCGCGACCGCAACTCATGCATAGTGCAAAACCAGCACCGTTCTCGCCGGAACTGTGATGAAAAACCTGGCCTTCCGTGCCATAGGCCATTGCTCCCACCGCCGGATTCGGTAGCGGGGTTTTCGCCGCCCTCACAAAAACCCATGCAGTTTCAACGGGTACAAATTTTTGATGCTGGATATCGTTCGACGCAGACTGATATGCATCTGTAATAAAACCAGATGGCTGCAGCACCTTGCGGATATTTGCCGACTTAATGATGGCGAGGCATTCATCGTTGGTACACGTCAGCTCATCACTTTTGACCAAGCCCTCCTCATAGCCGAGCTCGCCGCAGACGTCACAACGCCAAGCGATGTCCATCCTCTGAGCTTCATTGGTATCAGCGTTTAGATTGTGCCAATGCAAAGAAACACCAGCTGATTTAAAGACTCGTCCGTCCAATACAATCTCGGCTCCCGGCGCATACTCTCGAATGGCAATCGCCAGGTTGCGAGAAGGAAGTCCCTTATACCGGGACACATTATCATCACGGTCGCGCTTTACCTTCCTCTCGGCTCCTCCCTCACGGATATAATCCTCAATAGTGAAGTTATCGAAGTTGACTACATCAGTAGGAAACCCGTAGCCCGGTAGGAAGGTGCGAGCAGAAAGGTCACGCAACAGGTACTCATTGCAATGGCGTGCTTTCTCGACCTGAAGGCGCTTGAGGTAAGGGCTGTTAGGTTTTGCCTGCTGCTCTTCTGAAAGCAGATTGCGGTAACTCGCCAACCAGCGGCCTTGTAACGCCTTTAACTGATCTATTGAGCGCCTGCGCAGCTGATCAGGCGTTATCCCTGCCAAGGCGGTTCCCTTGACCAATAGCGAAAGCGCCTCATCCATGTCGCAAACAGCGAGCCCCAAACGTTCAAGAAAGCGGTCGCACTGCGAGCCGCCTTTCGTATCGTCATAGAACCACTGAGCGTTGAGACTGGTCTTCTCAGTTTGAGTCGGGCCAACGACATTGCAGAGGAAGTCAGACAGCACTATTGAATTCACATGCCGCTGCACAAGACGTGCGGAGTTTAGCGCTACCGCGGGCGCAGGGATTTTTGTTTCAAATGGCCAGCTAGGGTTGGCAAAAACCTGCTGGTCATGCGGATTATTTTTGCAAAGTGTATAAGCCAGTGCTCTGGACTCTTTGCTGCGGCCTGCCCGACCAGCACGCTGAAGATAATTAGCCGGATGTGGCGGTACGTTGTTCATCACCACAGCGGAGATGCCGCCAATGTCTACACCCATCTCCATGGTAGTGGAACAATTTAGGACGTTGATCTGCCCCTTTTTGAACATGTCTTCATAGGAGCCGAGGCGCTCGGAAGACTGCTGCGCCGAGTGCTCAGCAGTGCGGTAATAAAAGCCGCCTTCAACTGCCCTGTCATTGATATCTGTCCAAAGATTCCGCGTACGCAATTCGTTGATGGGAGCATCTGCCGCAACCTGGGTCCTGATTTTCGCCAGGCCCGGCGCATAGTCTTCCTGCGAACGATCAAACTCCCAAATACTGGGTAGCTCAACCTGCTCGCAAACAAAACTTTTACGCTTTTCATCTGTAAGCTTCGAAAAGTCCATGTGCGCAGGTAGGTAAGGCGTAAATCCCTTGAAGGTTGTATCAAGCAGTTTGTTAGTAATTGGACAAACAAATGCTCGATCAACCAACAAAAAAAGCATGTGCTCTCTGGGCAAATAGTACCGATTCTCATCAGACTTCAACGCCGCGCCAGGCCTGGTTAACTGTAGCCAGGCGTCTCTTAACCAGGCGTTGACCAAATCAACATCAGATGAGCTTGAGGGATTCAGACCTGCCCCCAACAGTAGTAGCTTAGCCAAGCGGTGTGAGTGGTTGCCGTTACGAATTTGCGGCCAGCGTTTCACTCGATTATCGTCAGCTTCTTTAGATTCGGGGTTGCGCAAAGTTTTGGAAGAGAAACGGCTACCAATCCAGTCTTTCCACTCCTCAGTCATTTGGATGAAGCTGCTTTCGCGCACATAAAAGTCCAGCGCGACCTTCAAGAAGTCGCGCCAATCGTCCGGCCTCAGGCCCTTCTGCTCCCAATAGGCTGGGGCTTCTTGAATTTTTTCTAACCCAAGATAACTGACCTTCACCAGCCCTTGAGTTTCCAAACTGTTTTGGCGCTTAGGCCTGCGCATGAACTCACGGAAAAGCAGCATCTCAGCCAGCTTTTGTGGTCCATCCGTCTGTTTAAATATCTCCGGCTTCTGATACTTGTTCGCAAGCAGCATAGGGCCTTTCTCTTGAAGATCGGCCCGTTGTTTTAGCTCATTCACAAGCTCTGACCAAGCCAAGGACACAAGCTCCGGCCGAACCTTTAACCCAGTGGCCGCAGCAAGCAGCGCCGTAAAGCGCGCGACCTTGTCCTCAGCAACCCTGACCTCCTCCTTGATACCTAGGCTGCGGTATAGCTTCACATCTTCCTTTGCTTTAGCAATTAGTTGCTGTAGAACCTCTGGTTCAACACTACTTGATGGTGTCTGGGCATTGCTGTGGCTTTTCTGATGCCAGTTCAAGATCTCAACAACAAGCCCACGCAACCTGCTGCGCTCGGCCTCTTGCTGCATACGCACTGCCATACGCGCCGTACCTTGGCGGCTATCTGTAAAGGTAATCAGTCTCCGTCCTCGCCCTGGCAAAGACTGCGGGCCAAACTCCGGTTTTTGCTCGTCATCTTGATAGTCTTGGCAATACTCAAGAACCGTCGGTACAGCGTTCGCTACATAAAAAGGGCCGCCCAACATCGCACGACGGAACGGGAAAGCACCTTGATATCCGTTGTAGCTGCAGTCTTTCCGGCTACAAACCACATCGAGGTCGTTCATGCGCAGCGGCACACGCTCGCCGGAGACACCCATAAAAGACCCTGCATGCTTATCGAACTCGACAGGGATATACGACGGGCCGTCACTGTTAACGGTACCGAGCACCAAAGGAGTCTTGGTTAGCAGATTCCCACCAGGACTATCTGCATCTTCCTCAACCGAGGCTTCAGCTTGGAGCGAAAACTCATCCCCAGCTGAACTCTCCCACTGGATTAGCTTTCCGCCATGATCTCGCGCCAGTAGATGGGGCTCATTGCAGTCATTGCAGAAAACCAACTCGAAAACAGGGCTGCCACAGGAGCACGCTTGTCGTTGGTTCACATAGACATAACCAAAGGGCCACTTCTCCCGTAGCGGCGTACCATGTTTGGCTGAACAGTGCTTATCGAAGCAAGCCCAAAGACCGTGGGTGGTGCGCTGGAAGAAGTGGGCCCGCAGTTTCAAGAACGCAGGCTCAGACTCATTGGGTCGAGTGCCAGAGCACAGATCCAACCAGCGCAAAATCTCATCCTGTGTTAACGACTGCCCCTGATATCGACTCATATGGCTGGCCATCTCGGTCAGCTTCAACGGTTTGGGAGCGCTTACCAGAACGTTTCTCAACTCATGAGCTATGGGCGAATGCACAAGCGCTTCATAACGGTCGGGGTGAATCTCCGGATCCTCTTGGTTTGCAGCTGGCATAGACTCGAGCTGCTGCAAAGTAACCGGTTTCTGCCGGCACGATGCAAGCTCAGGAATGACCCGCTTACCACCCCAGACGTCAATCTGAGTGACCGGAACCCCTGACAGATCAGAGAGGAACTGTTTCAGTTGCTCGGCAGCGTCATCGCCGGCGATAGTTGCTGAGGTTGCAACAAAGCGGACATCCTTAGGCATGACACCGAAGGCTGTCATCACGCGTCGTAACTGCAGCGCCAGCTCAGCAGCCTGCGAGCCTACATAGGTGTGAGCCTCATCCAGGACAATCCAGCGGAGCGACTTCTGCTCTCTCGATTTGCGCACTATAGGTGCATCAACCTGACGGACCATCATGTATTCAAGCATGGTGCCGTTGGTAACCAGGATCGGGGCTGGCTGCTCACGCATCAGCTCTCGCGACAGAATTTCGTTGGGCCGTTCAATCTGCTCGGTGCGTTTTTTGGCCTGCAACTCCTCGGTATTGCCGTTATATAAGCAATAACGTATCCCGGAACCAAAGCTCTGTGTCCAGGCATTCAGACGCTCACGCTGCGAGTTGATCAGAGCATTAAGCGGATAGAGAAAGAGTGCTCGAACACCCACAAGCGGCTTACTGCCGATATCGCGGTACTCCCGGTAGAGATCATCGAGTACCGGAACCATAAAGCACTCGGTCTTACCCGAGCCAGTACCGCTGGTGACCACCACTGAGTGCTTCTTTTCCAGCAGGGAGTGCCAACTTGCCAATTGGTGCGTGAACGGCCTCCAAGTCGATCCAAAGCGGTAGCGCCCGTTAGCTTTACCATTAAGCGACGCCACGATCTCTTTGCTAAGTAGCTGCTTTTGAGCCGCCAACTGCGCCATCGTAAAAGGCGACTCTTCCCAGCCGAAGGTCTGCTCAAACAAGGGTGGCGCCAGGAATGAGCCCTCCTTGCCACACTCGGCTCGCATGAGCCCTCCAAGGTGCTCACGCAAGCCCGGATCTGTAATGCTCAAAATACTTAAGGTGGATTCTGTGGTGCGGGACAGCGCCTGCTCGACAAGCGCAGAAAAATACTTATCCATTGACTGGTACCGCCTTATGCATACCCATGACATTGTTCAACAGACAATATTGGTAAATACTGTTAAACCAACTCGAATCAAAATCGCGAACCTGCCGAAGGAAAAATATTGCCTCGACACTATCTTTGAAAACATCGGAAAACTGTGCTTCACCGCTAGCGATAGCAGCAGCGAAAACAGGCAGGTAGACCACAGCATTTCGATAATCCATTTCTAGCCGAAAAGAAATTACCGAATCACTCTGTTTGTTGTGCCAGCGCTCCAACCTCTTGCCACCATATTTAGGCCAAGTGGCGTCACTCCGATCTCGCATCAATTGGATATACCAGCCGTGAATTACAGCCCTGAATGTTTTGAGATCCATGTGGATTTCCGGCCCAACAGGTTTTCCTGAAAGATAGCGCTGCACACTCTCCCCATAGGTTGGGAAGGCCTCCCCTAATCTAGCGAACATTCTGCCAACCAATGCAGATACGGCTTCATCAGCAACGCCCTTAACCTTAAGGAAAGCGCCGAAACGCCTGGCAGCTAAATGAATTTCAGTGACCGGGAGAAACTCCCAGAAAATGGGAAACTCGGACTCAATTCTACTAAGAAACTTCGTTTCCATTTCAAACTTGAACAGCGCCATCGACAACGCACGGGGGTGTCCCACTAGCGCTCTCCAAGCCTCAAACGTCGCTAAAGGAAGATAACCATAACCGTCATACAGCGCTCTAAAGAATTGCCATCCGCTGTGCATGGGGCTCACTGACATGGAATCCAGAACAGGCGCAAAGGAGCTGAAGGGAGAAGCATGATCAAAGGTCAAAACAGCTTTCTGCAAACTATGGACGTCGTCGCTTTGCGGTACAGGTTCCCAACCACCGGCAATAAACAGGGGCCTGAATGACACGGGTGATCCTTGCTTGGGCAACAACAGCCAAGGACCGTTTCTTTCAACCAATCCCGGTAGCTCAAACTCTCCGGTGGGAACACCTTCACTCAAACGCGAACCGAGGTGAACGGCACCACGCATCGGCTCATGCAGCAACATCAAAATCGGCTCAGGTAAGGCGGTATTGCAATCCTGAAGGTTGGAGGCGAGAAGCACCTGACGATCGCGATCCAGCACCATCTCCGTTGCGTACTTGCGAACTCGGAAATTGGCGTCTTGGCCGTTACCAAACACCCGCAGTTCCACGGCCTGATCGATGCCAGACTGCAATGAAAGCAGATCAACAATCTGCTCACGAATGTTAAACAGGCTGATATCTACAGGCTTTTCAGTAGCCGTATAAGACCAACTGTAAGAAGCGTTCTTTGCGGTATTACCCTTGAGAGTCAACTCAAGCCCGAACTTGGTAGGCGCGCCATGGCGACCAAACAAATAAATACGCCCGCCGAGCAGATCATCAACACTGATATCACGCTTGAGCTGCTTACCTCTACCATCAATCGCCAGACAGCCCGAGTTGGGGAAGGGCAGCTCA
Source organism: Pseudomonas endophytica (assembly GCF_001411475.1). Taxonomy (GTDB): domain Bacteria; phylum Pseudomonadota; class Gammaproteobacteria; order Pseudomonadales; family Pseudomonadaceae; genus Aquipseudomonas; species Aquipseudomonas endophytica. Next base: position 9,214 of record NZ_LLWH01000162.1, read on the forward strand.
ATCTCAACTGGATCTGACAATAGGCTTGGCGTGACTGAAAGACGGACCCTGATCGGCGGCAAACCCTCTGTCGAAAGTTTTAGCTCGACATGATCCTCCCGCTTGATCTGCTGAGTGTGAAGACCGTCGCCTACTATTCTCAACAAGCAACGCTGCTGGGTATGCACTAGAATGCTGCCCTGACCAGGCCTTTCGCCACTGCGCAATTCAAGACGGAGGTCAGCCGGTAGGATACCGATCTTACGACGCAACAACGTGTCGCCACCGCGGTTGCGAACTGCTACATATTGGGCGCCAAGCATTTCCTGTAATGAGCTGTTACCGGGTTGCTTGCCGCCAACGAAAAGATCCCCACCTTGTGTTTGCAGCTTATCTGTAGCTCCAGGCCATTGCACCTTGGGCAGACCTAAAAAAGTAAGTGCGGGTTTTGTAGCCCAGCCTAACTGGCTACCCGCCAGCTCCAGTCCGAGGCCCGAACCAGCTGAGTGTCCTGTGCGAATTCTGTACAGCCCTTCGCAATCAACTTTGAACTCCGCTTTACCCTGTACGTTGAATGTACGCAGAGCTAGCACCGAAGATATCTCGGTGATGCTGACATCGCCCGGGTCATCTACCTGGCCCAAAGCGCTGTCGGGCGGTAGCACAAGCAATAGATCTTCACTGAGGCTATTGAATGATGCCTGACCACATAGCTGCCAGCGGTCATTCACCGGTTCAAAGCCCACAGGAACCTCTCCTAGTGCTACGGTGCTATTCTCAATGGGTAATGAAGCGACAACCATGCCACCCGCCATAGCCACCAAGCTCAGTGGCAGAGAGCAATCACCACGCCGCCCCATTACCTCACGCTGCCGCAACCTAATCCGGGCGGCACCCTTGTCTACAACTGCATAACCGGGGCCAAGGCGAGCAATAGCCTCACCGCCTTCCAAAATCGTAAGTTCGAAGCGCGTGGTGGACGGCGGTATAGCTAATTGGAAAACCACTTCTGCTGGCAGCGATATCTGAACCTTCAGCACATTGGGTTCTGCTTCGTGCAAAAAGTGTCGACAGGCCCAACCGCTAGATTCTTTGCGACGTTTTCCATCCTCGACCGTGGCAGTCTTCAACAGCCCGTTAAGCAACTCACTGCCGGTTTGGTTATCCAGCGGCAGTGGGAACAGCTCACGCCATTTCGGATTCATGGCATCCAAGCGAGCAACAGGCTCGGCTGCCTGCCCCAAGCCATAGTCGCGCACCAAGGACACCAGCTGATCGGCCATATGCGCAATCAGCTCCACCGAAGTCTGCGAGGCGAATACCTTCGGTAAGTTCGCCTTCTCCAACTGCTGCTCTACTTGCTGCGCCGTGCTATAGCCCAGAATATGCCACTGGTCATACTGCTTGAGGATTCGGTCGAACAATGCGTGAAAACGGCTTCCACCTTCACGTAGTACTTGAAAAGGGAGCCCGCCCTCACTGAACAATGAGCCGAGAAAATCCCTACGCTCAGACTCGTAGAAGTGCATCGGCCGCTTCCAGTAGTGCTCCAACCCTTTTGGAATCGTTTTGCCTAGATCGCCCGGCGATAGACTGAACCCCAGCGTCTTCCATATCGGTTCCCAGCTCCAGCCATGATCGCGCTGGTACTCACGCCGGTACCATTCTGAGCAGAAAAGAACCAAACAGGCGCTGGCAGCTGTGTCATTTACTGCCTTGTCGAAGGTTCCTAACTCCCTGAGCTGGTGCAACAGGTCTAGATACTCTTCATGACTGCAGTGATAGGCGTACAAGCCGCGATAGTCAGGGACCTGAACACCTCGGCGCAGAAGAAATGTACCGAGCCAGCTAGAGAATTTGAATACAGATTGAGGCATGAGCTACTTCCTTGATTGAGCCACGACCTAACAAAGGCGTCGAAACTTGCAGCTCGCTTTACCCCTGTAAACGCCGACGGGCCGCGATAACCCTGCCGTAGGCTCTCACACCCCAGTAATATTGCTTAATTTTCTGGGCCATTAGCCGACGGCGTTCGACCAGGAATACTTCGAATAGCTCGGGTTGGAGGTGGCCGAATCCTCTGGGAGGCAGTTGAAGGCCATGTTGGTTTGAGGTCATCCAAGCGGGTGATCGCGCCATTTCGCGCCATGTCGCGATCACACTAGCAAGCATGTCAACCGCGCCGATGATGTAACCGAGTGGGAAGCATGATCCAGGCTTTCCATTTGGCCACGCACCGTGGAGGTATCCCATAGGGGAGGGCGCTGAATTTCCGGAATGGCGATCTCGCAGGATCAGCTGCTGATTGATGGAATACTTTTGTGAAGACATGAATAACATCCTTGTTGGGCGACTTTGTCAGATTGAGAAATTCAGATCATCAGCGTTTTCGACTACGCACAGCGAATCAACGGTCAAGTCAGTCTAATCCACTCGCCTTCTCCGACCCCTGAGCGAATAGATCTGATCATCTGCTCGACTGCGGCTCGCTCAATTCGCTGGGGATTTCCGGCCTGATAACGGGCTTGAAAATAGTCATGCCCAAGGCGAGTCAGTCGGTAGCCATCAGGTTCGCTTTCGATTCGCCCACCATCCAGATGAGTTTGAAAATTCGCCATGAACCGCTTCAATGGAAACGGTTTTCCCTGGGTCATTTCTGTGACCTCGAGGATGGCAGCCATATATGTCCACAGCCGTCGACCTGCGGGGGTTACGGCAAGCTTGTATAGCCGATTATCGCTGTCCATTCCTGATTCCTTTCACTCCACCGAGCTGGCAATACCTGAGCCGATATTGGGTCTCGTTAAGTATGGCACTTTGCCCGAGGGTACCAGATTTGCCGCCGCTTCCAAGTGCACGTCCTGGTCATCGAAGAAAATGTGGGGGTTGAAGGCCGTCAGCACTTTGGGCTTGCCCACACCGCCGAGGAAGAAAGCTTCATCAACGTACACGCCCCAGGCTCGCAAAGTGTTGATCACGCGCATCTCAGATGGAGAGTTTCGAGCGGTGACGATGGCGATTCTGATCGGTGAATCCTTGCTACCGGTGGGTAAACGCTCCTGCAACTTGGCCAGTTTAATGAGCAGGCTGGCGTAGGGTTTCTCTTCCATCGGCGTATGCTGCAGTGCATCTTCCTGCGCCTGAAAGGCATCCAATCCTGGGGTTTTGTAGACCAGTTCACTGGCGTCGGAAAACAGGACTGCGTCACCGTCGAAAGCGATGCGTACCTGGCCTTTGGGGATTTGCGGAGCGTTGGCTGGAGGCGCCTTTAGGATCGCAGCGGCGCATTGCCGGGAATCGATCACCTTTTGCGCGTCGTCCACGTTGGTAGAGAAACAGATCGACATCGAAGGCATCCATGTAGTCAGCCACTGACTCGCCACCGGTGAACGCCGAACGCGTGATCGCCAACTGATCACGGCGAATGGTCTTGAGTACGCGAATACCCGTGTCCGGGCTGTTGCGAGACATCACCACTACTTCGACCAGAGGGGATAGTTCGCCACTTTTCATATGTCGGTTGAGATCGAGCAGCGCCTTAGCCAAATGATAACCGGTGCCAGGTGACAGCGGCTCGTCCTCGTGCTCCTCCATATAGCGACGATAGCTGTCGATCACGCTTTCGGGGTCAGCCTCAAGCGCCGTCTTGAATATCTGATCGGACTCGCTCATGTCAAAAAGCGCGGTGGCTGAGATGCCCACCACCAGGGTGTTGCTCAAATCAAGTACCATCAAACCCACCCCTTCATAGCGGAAACACGGAGAACAACAGCAATGGCCCTGTAGCTTCGGAAGTGATTGAGCTTGAAAGCCTTGGGGTACATGTGGACTTCCTTATTTACAGCTGACCAGTGAAAGCCTTTTGGCTCATAGACCCAAAGGCATCTCCAGCACGCATAGCCGCTTCCTGCATACCAGCAATGGCTGACTTAACTTTTGCGACCACTTGATTGTATTTAAGAAGTGACGCCGTATCTGGGATCAAAACCTCATAACTTCTAAGCTCGACGGGCGAAATATGAGGAACCGTTGTCTCTGTTGGACAACAGTGCGCTTCAAAAGCCATTGACTTAATGCAAGAATAAACATATTCGGACAACGCTGCTTCCCTAGGTCGCAGACGCGCCACTCGCTGTACCAAGTAGGTATCTTTCTCTCCCCCAGGAAATACACAAACCTTTAATCCGCTTGATATCCACGGACGATCCATAGCCAAAATCACATCACCACTCGAGAGTAGATATCTCTCCAGACCATTAAGCTTATCTTTAGGCCAGTAAGCTGTATCACTCCAATCAAAATAGCTAGTCAGTACATTAGTTCCTCGACAAAGCCGTACAGCATCTACTGAATCACCAATGTAGTCATCACTTTTGAATGCGTTACCAGTGATAATCTCTGCCAACTCGGTGATAGAACCTTTTCTGAGGCCGTACGGATTGGTCACCGAGTCGCCGAAAATATCCAGAAACACTGCGCGGAGGAAGTCGTCGGCGAGCTGGATGGCTTGCTGGCGTTTGCGGCGGATGGTGTCGGCCTTGTCGAGGATGGCGGCGATGCGCTTCTGTTCGGGCAGAGGAGGAAGCGGAAGCCTTAACTCCTTCAGTTTGCTGGAGTTTACCCCAGGTTGCGCCGCACCGCTTGCCATCGTAGATATCTGATGCCAATACATAGACGATTTAAGAAAGTACGATAAGTAAATCGGGTCCAGACTTTGACTAGGCCGAACCCTAATCAAATATGAGGCAAACACTGCTGGCTTGCTCAGGTGTCGTATAAGGAAGCTTTTCCCTGTGGTAGCCCCTGTCCTCGCAAAAACAATATCGCCAACAGCAAGCTTATTCTGGTCATACTCGCGCTCGCTACATTCGCATGACGGCACAGTATCCCAGTCCACCGTATCGTCCTGCATATCGGTAATTCTAAGAAATCGTGGCCCGTGTATCCGCTCAGCCGCAGATGCTGTGAGGCCATAATCCACTTTCTGGCAAACATCTCCCAAATTAACTATTGGCCAACTCACAGCATCCCCTCCAGCGCATCCAGGTCCGCCAAAATTTCCTCTTCCAGCTCTTTTAGCCGTCCCAAAATCACCTTTGGATCTTCGTACTGCTCTTGCTGGTACTCCACCTCTCTATAGCGATTGATAGACAGGTCATACTTGTTAGCAACGATGCCTTCAGCAAGCACGATAAACGCTTTTTTGCGCTTGTCGCCGAATAGGGTGTTGATGGTGCTGGCGCTGACATTGCCATCGACCATCTGACGATATTTGTGCCACTGGGCAATAGCGTCGGGCAGGTCGTTGCCGCCCTCACCTTTGAGCTCAGTGCGTTTGTCGTCCAGCGAGTAGCCGTCGGCCTGGAGGTCATAGAACCATACGCGTTCGGTGGTGCCGCCCTTGGTGAAGATGAGGATGGCTGTGCTGACACCAGCATAGGGTTTGAACACGCCGCTAGGCAGGCTGACGATGCCTTCGAGCTGGTTGTTGTCGAGCAGTTCCTGGCGCAATTGCTGGTGAGCCTTACTGGCGCCAAAGAGCACGCCGTCCGGCACGATCACCGCCGCTCGGCCGCCAAGTTTGAGCGAGCGCAGAATGTGGGCGACAAACAGCAGCTCGGTCTTCTTGGTTTTCACCAGGCCCAGCACATCGGGGTTGGTGTTGCTTTCGTCAAGCGTGCCTTTGAACGGCGGATTGGCGAGCACCACATCGAAGAAGTCCTGCTCCTGACGCGGGTAGTACTCTTTGATGGATTTGCTCAGGGAGTCCTGATAGCGAATGTTCGCGCCATTCACCCCGTGCAGCATCATGTTCATGCTGGAGACGCGCAGCATGGTGGTGTCAAAGTCGAAGCCCCAAAACATTTGTTTGTTGATGTGCTCACGGTACGGCTCAAGCAGGTCACCGCTGTAGTGCGGATTACCGTCCTCATCCTTGAAGATACCGGCGTCACTGGAATGCACTTTGTTGAGGTATTCCATGGTACGAGCCAGGAAGCCTGCGGTGCCGCAGGACGGGTCGCAGATGACATCGGTGGGCTGCGGCGCGATCAATTCGATCATGGCATCAATGATATGCCGCGGCGTGCGGAACTGGCCGTTGATGCCGGCGGTGGTGAGTTTGCTCAGCAGGTATTCGTAGATGTCACCCTTGACGTCGCTCTGGGTCAGCGGCAAGTCGTTGACCATCTCGACAGCGGAGGTCAGTACCGACTCGTTTTTAATCTCCAGGTCAGCGTCCTGCATGTACTCGCCGATATGGCCCAGGCCTTCCAGCGCACTGCCTTCCTCGCCCAGGCCGTCCGCCGCATCGGACTTCTTGCCCAATTTGGCGAAGTACGGATAGACGTTTTGCTTGAGATGCTTGTGCAACTCCTTGCCACTGAGGTGGTGGAAATTCTTCCAACGCAGCAACTGGCCTTCAGGCGTATTGGGGAACAGACGATCGAAAGACTTGCCGGTACGATTGGCCTTACGCTCAGCCACGTCTTCCTGCATGTCGAGCATACGGGCGAACATCAGGTAGCTGATCTGTTCAATCACGGTCAGCGGGTTGGTGATACCGCCAGTCCAGAATTTCTCCCAGAGTTTGTCGATATCGTTACGGATTTTGCCAGTAAGCATTTTTTGCTACTTCTCTTTATCAGAATTCGGAATTACTGCTGGGCGGAGACTTCGCCAGCAACAGGATCATGTGCGCTATGGAGCAAGGGCTCGTTTGACGCAGGGGCGTCTTCAATGGCTTCGAAGATGAGGGACAGTCGCTCCGCCTCGAAATCCATATGTACTGGCTCGAGCTGCGGCAGAGTCTTGCTGACCTTTGCGGACAGTTTGTCAAAGCGCTCTACCTTGCCGTAGAGGCCCTGCTGCCCCGCCAAGGCTTTTACGGTGTTGTTGTAATGATTGCTGGCTGTGTTGAGGCTACCGCCCAATTTGCTGAGGCGCTCGGCAACGATACAAACCTGGTTATAGATTTCCCCGGCCTTTTCACTAATCTCACGAGCATCGGCATTGCTGCGTTCAAGCATCCATAGGTTAGAGACTGTGCGCAGAATTGGGATCAGCGTGGTATGCGAGACCAGCACGATACCCTTCCTGTAACCATACTCAAACAGATCTTTGTTGTGCTTCATGGCCTCGATATAAGCTGGCTCGATGGGCATGAACATCAGCACAAAGCTGGGACTGCGCATACCAATCAGGTTGGTGTAATCCTTGGAGGCCAAGTCGTCGATGTGCCTGCGCACAGACTTTACGTGCTCCACCAATGCCAGTTGATATTCTTCCGGCGTGCTGGCTGAGACAGCCCGATCATAAGCGACAAGCGAAACCTTGCTGTCGATAATCATGTGCTTGCCGTCTGGGATCTTGATCAGGTAATCGGTCTGCTTGCTCTTGCCTTCGGCGTCCTTGAACGCGCTCTGCACTTCGTAGTGCGCCTCCTCGACCAGTCCACTCATTTCCAGGGTGCGACGCAATTGCGCTTCGCCCCAGGCGCCACGTTGCTGGGAATCACCCTTGAGAGCCGAGGTCAGGTTGTTGGCCTCACTGCTCATCTTCAGCCCAATATCCAGCACCTTCTTGATTTCAGCATTTAAGCTGGTGTTGCCTTGCAGAGAAGCATCGTGAACATCGTTGATGCGCTTCTGAAAGCCCTCGATCTGATCACGGAAGGGTTTGAGCATGCCGTCAATGCTGGTCTGGCTAGTCTGGGTAAAAGTTTTACCTTTCTCCTCAAAGATCTTATTAGCCAGATTTTCGAATTCCTGAGTCAGCGATTTGCGGGTATCGGCCAACTGAAGCATCTGCTCCTGGAAATGCTCTTCGCGCTTCTGCAGCGTAGTCTTGAGCTCGGTATGCTCGGACGACAGCGTACTGAGCCGCTCCTGTAGCGCATTGATTGCCTGCGCTCGCTCGATGAGCCCCTGCTTGGCCTCGCCTAACTGCTCGCGCACATCACGCTCGGAGGTTTCCAGCGATTTGGCCCGCTTGCCTTCATTAGCAAGCTCATCCTTGAGGCGGTCACGGTCTGCGTGCAACTGCTCGTTGGTAGTCTGAGCTTGGCCCAGACGATCACGCAGCTCAACCACCACTTCCTCTCGTTTTTGCAGCGACGTATTGAGCTCCGCATGTTGATTGCTAAGCGGCTGGTAACGCTCAAGCAGATCGTTGTATCCCTGAACCTGTGAGGCCAGCTTCTGGCGTGACTCAGCGAGCTGTTCACGTGCCTCACGCTCACTGGTTGCGGCTACCTTGGCACTGGCATCCAGGTTAGCCAGTTCGTCCTTGAGGGTGCCGCGCTCGCTTTGCAGCGAGAGAACGGACGTTTGCGCAGCAGCTAGGCGATCACGCAGATCGGTCACCTGCTCCTGGAGCGCTCGCCCCTCAGCTTGGACGGTATCCAGCCGTTTGGCGGCTTCATGATGCTGCCGATTCGCATCTTCCAACTTCAGCTGCACAGTAGCAGTGGCGTCCTTACTCTGCTGTTGCTCCGTGTTCAACCGAGTCACGTTTTCGAAGGCGGACTGTAGTTGTGCGTTCAACTTGCTTTCTGCAACTTGCAGCTCATGGCTACGTCCTTCTGCCGCTTTGAGTTGCTCCCCGAGAGCAGCCTGCCCTGCGATTGCCGATGCCTGAGTCGCGTGAGCCTGCTCAAGCTGGGCTGTCAGTTGGCTCAACTGCCGACCTTGGCGCAAGGCTGCAACGAAGTACCCAAGCAGCGCAAAGACGACTGCGAGCACCGCAGTGATAACAATGATGTCCGTTGTCCATTGACTGGCTTGCATGGTCACTCCTGAATGCCAGATGGCGAGTTGTTCTCGCGAAGAAATGGTTTGAGCACTGCGACCAACTGATCAATATCCGTCGGCTTGAAAACGCCATCGATTCCCTCATGGGAAATTCTGTTGAAGGGTGCGTCGTAGAGTTTTTCGATAACGATGCTGCCGTGCTGGGCGATGTAGTTCTTCAGCAGGTTCATGAAACTCACCTGCTGAGCAGTGAGGGTTGGGTGGCTGTGAAGAAACTTCTTGAAGTGCTCTTCGATTGCCTGAGCATCCTGTCCGATCATCTCGCGAATCGTGACGTGTAGCTGCTCTGCGGTACGTCCATAAAACTCATTCAGCAAATCTAGGCTTACTCCGGGATGGCTGGTAAGAATAGTCGAGGTCAGGGTTTTCAAGTCTGGCTCAGCGATTGGCTCGCCTTTGTGGATTTTTTGCAGAATCGGATTGGCGGCGAGCATATCTGTGAGAATTTTTTTCAGTCGACCACGATACTGCATCGCCTCACTGGCACCCGAGATCACGACTCGACGCTCCTCAGCCACCACGTTGTCATCCTTGGCCTTGGTGACTCCAACTCCGTAACTGACCGCGCTCCCCGTCTGCCGGTATTTCATGATGCCGCGCAGTTCCTGGCGGGCGTTCTCCAGCTTGCTAATGCTCGGCTGCTGCCAGAAAGCCGCACTGCGCACCTCGGCGAGAATCTCATCCTTCTGGCGCACGGCCTGGATATTCACAGCAAGCTTGTCCAGCTCAGCCAGAAGGGCGATCTTGCCGTCCTCGAAACAACTGGCCTGCTCCACCAGACAGCGTTCAATGTTGGCGACCAGCTTGTCGAGCGCGGTAGCGTGTTTGTCGTGCAATACCCGAGCGGACATCAGCGGGGCAATGGTGTTGCTCAAGAGATGCTGGGTATTGGCCTCGAAACGTTTTAGCAGATCGGTCTGCTGCAACTGGTGCACGTTACGCAGCTCGCGCTTGACCGCCACGTTGGTTTCCGGAAGGTCATTGATGTCGGCGCGCAACAAGTCAATGGCGGCATCGAAAGCTTCGGCATGGTTGAGTGTCAGCGCTGCCTGGGCCAGTTCCAGCCGCGCCTCGAAGGTAGTTTGCAGCAGGGACTTGCTACCAGTGTCTTCCGGCTCCTGGTACTCCTGCTCGAAGAAGTCGAAGTTGCCATAGTGATCGAAGATCAGGAACTCTAGCTTGTCTTTGCCCCGACCAAACAGATTAGGACGCAGACGGGTGCCTCGACCAATCATCTGCCAGAATTTGACCCAGGACTTCACCGGCTTGGCGAACACAAGGTTCACCACCTCTGGCACGTCGATACCGGTGTCCAGCATGTCGACCGAGATGGCTATCCGAAAGTCGTTATCCGGCTTTTTGAATTCCTTGATCAACGAGCCCACATGAGTGATCCCGTTATGGATAACCTTGCAAACCTTGGTCCCGTACTGCGGGTAGAGTTTGCAGAAGAGCTTTTCGAGATGCTCGGCGTGATCCTGGCGCTGAGCGAAGATGATTGTCTTGCCTACCAGAGAGCCGGTTTCATCCTTGATGCCGTTGTCGATCAGGTTTTCCAGAATGATGCGATCGGTGTCTTCACTGAAGATCTTACGGCCAATGTCCTTGCCGGCGATGGTCGTGCGCTGGGCCTCCTCTTCGCCGAGATCTTCCTCAAGCTGGGCCTTTTGTTCGTCACTCAGGTCTCTGTAATGAATGCCATCACGCAGAAAATCGGTGGTTAAATCCTTGACGCGAAACGGCACCAGATAAGGCGGCTCGTTGTTGATGGCGGCATCCAGACCAAACTCAAACGTAGGGTCGGTGGTCTCGCAATCGAAAATATCGAACGTGTTACGGCTGATGAATTTGACCGGCGTGGCGGTGAGGCCAACTTGCAGCGCATCGAAGTAGTCGAAGATATCGCGATATCTGTTGTAGATACTACGGTGGCTCTCATCGGCAATGATCAGGTCGAAGAAGCCCACGTCGAGCTGAGCGAAGCGGTTCATCATTCCCGGGTAAGTGGCAATGAAGATTCGCGCCGTCTGATCCACCTTGCTGGTTTCACCGATGACGCAGCGTGGCTCGCTCGGCAAGTTCTGCTTGAAAGCATCGTCAGCCTGAACACGCAGCTCTTTGCGGTCGCAGAGAAACAACACTCGCTTGGCCCAGCCGGTGCGCAGTAGCAGCTCAGCCAGGGCAATGGCCACACGGGTCTTGCCGGTACCGGTGGCCTGAATGATGAGGGCTTTGCGCCGCTGATTTTGGAAATGCGCGGCAACGGTCTTGATGGCCTCGATCTGATAAGGGCGGTCGGCAATGTTCAAGTCGGGGTTGTGCTGCTCCAGCTCGGCGATACGATACTTGCGCTGATACGACAGGTACTCGAGGCTGCTCTTGCTGTAGAGGCCGTACACCGGGCGGTAGGTATTGTACTGCGCGTCATCCCAGATGAAGGTTTCGTAGCCGTTGCTGCAGAAGATCACTGGCCTCTGCATGCCCATGCGCTCGAAACCATCGGCGTACATGCGCGCCTGCTCGCGACCGGCCTGCAGGCTGACGTTGCCGGTCTTCTTGGCCTCGATCACAGCCAACGGCTGGCCGTTATCACCCCACAGCACATAGTCCGCACGGCCCTTGCCACTGGCGTTGTCAGGGAAATCGACGTCGACCTCCTGCCCAACCTGCGCGGAATCACTCACATCCCAGCCGGCTTGGCGCAGCATTAGGTCGATCATGAGCTTGCGAGTCTTCGACTCGCTCCATTGCAGGCTGTCAGAAACCTGCTGGCTCTGTTGCTGGCGCTTTTCTTGATCGGGCCGGGCTGGCGGATCGAGCTTGTAGAGGTTGCGGACGCGCTCTTGCTCAAGCTTGTCCATCACACGCTGAAGCTCTTCCTGCTGCTGGCTCAGTTCCTTTTCATAGCTGAAAACAGTTTTCTGCAGCGTCGCTAGCGCAGCAGTTGGGTCCTGAACATCGGCAAACTCGGGAATCGCAGCTTGGGCAACCCCGTAGTATTTGATAGCCATGTACATAGCCAGCTGATGGGCAGTTTTCAGCGCCTGCTGGGCGTTATGCAGATTACCTTCCGCACCATGGGCAGTGTCGTTGCCTTGAACGCGCAGAAAATTGATCTGGTGTACAAGAGGCTTGCTGACGCAGTCCGTGAAGACCGAGTTTTTCACCAGGTCGTAGAAGGTTGACTGCGGCATACGCGGCAGCAACTCTTCCTTGTAAACGGATTTGGTAAGTTCCTCAGCGAAGCTGCGAAGGCGAGTCAGCGCGCTGCCCGGATCGATATGCAGCACCGCCTCGGCCAGGCCAGCAAGATTCGCCAGTAATTCATTGCCGGAGCGGAGGAATTCGAAGTTGACTGATTTCATAAAGGCTATTCTGTCCATATCGATCCTATAGCGAGGACCGTGCCAAATTTTTAGTCGATACCGTACTTGCTCATCCAGTTGCTCAGCGTCTGCTGGCTTTTGAGGCCTAGCAGGCCCGCCGCCCGGGTTTTGTTATTACCCGTAATCCTAAGTGCCTGGCGAAGATAATGATCAGCCACGCCAGACATTACTTCTTGCAAATCAATGCCTTGAGATACATCTAGGGACGTTGGACTTTGCTTATCCTGAGGCATCTGAAACAAAGCCTGCTCGATGTCAGCCGCGCCTATCACGCTGCCAGAACACCAGAGCGCTGCTCGCAATAAAGTCGATTGCAATTCCCGAACATTGCCTCGCCAAGGGTGGCGAATAATAAGATTTTTTGCATCTATGGAAATTCTCTTACCTTTAAGGGAATTATCCTGAGCCGTGATTTCCTTCAACAGCGAATCCGCCAGCAGCAGCAGATCTCCCTCTCGCTCACGAAGCGGTGGTAGGTGCAAGACACCTACGGCTACGCGGTAGAACAGGTCTTCCCTGAAGCGCCCGTCCGCCACGGCCTGCATCAGGTTGCGATGGGTCGCAGTAATCAAACGCACATCCACCTTAATGTCCTGACTAGCTCCCACCGGAGTTACAACACCCTCTTGCAGCACCCGTAGCAGGCGTACCTGTGCGTCTGAAGTGAGTTCACCGAACTCATCCAAGAAGAGAGTTCCCCCATGAGCTTGCTGGAAAACACCGACTCGATTCTCGACAGCCCCGGTAAACGCTCCCTTGCGGTGACCGAAAAGCGTGGAGTCGATCAACTCTGGCGGGATGGCACCACAATTGACTGCGATAAAAGGCTCGGATGAACGAGAGCTGGCATTGTGTAAGGCCCTGGCGAAAAGCTCTTTTCCCGTGCCAGTTTCACCATAAATAAGCACCGGAACCTGCTTTTGCGCCAAAATCTGGGCTTGAGATTTTAGAATCAGCATGCGGCTGCTTTGCGTAATAATGCTGTCGAAGGCCGCGTTGAACGGAGCTTGCCCCTCGGAAAGCTGTAGCAGTTTGTCACCGGTGATGGTGTTAGCTGCAGGCACATACTCCGCAGTGATCTCGAATGGAACATCAACTGTCTGAACGCCCTGCTCTAGAGAGGACTGATAAAAGGTAGCTGGATAGCGTGTTTTGCCTAGCAGAATCCAGATTGCCTGCATCGCAGGCGTGCCAGGGCTGATCAGTATTGAAAGATCTGTTCGAGGCGAGGACAGCCGTTCCAAATGCTTATTCGCCGCCTTGTAGATTTCACCGAAATGCACCGGGGAGCTCAGCGACTCATAGTGAAGCTCAATACCTATGTCCACACCCGCTTTAAGCCAGGCAAGGTAAGGCTCAACACGTTCTGCAGGATATGAGCTGAGCAACTCAACACAGTCAAATGACGCCGATTGTAAGGTCGATAAAATCGGGCCGACCTCACCCCCCCCTGGTGCCTTGAGATCATTCCCTCCGACCCAACAAGTCAATACACGCTGCTTCTTGGACACGGTCCTTGTTCCCCCGACTCATACTCCCGCTGGATCCAGACAGGGAAATTTGTGCTGCGACTCATGGGTCGGATACTAAACTATCGGGCCAGGTTGAGCTTCGTAAACCGAAATACCCTCAAAAAACATTGGTAGGGGCTTTCGGGCCCTGCCAAGCCGCGCGGACGGATTAATGGATTGTCTACGCTCCACCTAAATCCTTAGTTCGCCTTACGCCTGCAAAAATGGAGCTCATGCGCTCCACTAGCCTCTTTCAAATCGCCAACCACTTAACTAAAGTGCCATCATCTAATAGCGAGATGATGGCAATGAATACCCTCACGCCGCAATCTACTCAGTTATCACTCAGCCAATGGTTTAGCCGCAATCTGTCCGCCGTTATCGCGGTCGCAGGCGCGCCACGGACCTGAGCACGATCGAGCGTCTTGCCGAGGCTCTAGGTGTGCCACCAGCTTTCCTGTTAATGCGCCCTCAGGACTGGGCACTGCTGGCCAGCGCGATCGACAACAGTGGCGATTACCTGGCTGCAGCTCACAAGTTGGAGGCCGAAGATAGCCTTCAGGCGGTCAATCCAGTGGAGAAGGTCCTGCGCGAATGCAAGGTCCACCCGGATCAGCGCCCCAGCCTTTTGGGCGCCTCGCCAGAAGTTGCCAGAGCCAATGCCCGCGATGAGTGGCGTAGACGCGCCTGTCTCAAGCTCGATGCGCTGATGCTGCGCGAGATTTCAAAATCCGGCCCACGCAAGTGGTTGGCCGCGATAGCGGGCGCCTGGGTCAGCCAGACCACGCCACACGATCCTTCTTCTAGCGAACAATAAGGAGTGCCGGGATGCCGATCATTCACGACCCCGATCTTGCCGATGTATTGATGAGTGCCAGCGCCGACGACGTGGGCCTGTTGATAGATGTGATCACCGACAACGGCAAGGGCCGCATCTCCCTGTCATCTTCAGTCTGTCGTCAGTTGATGGCCGACAAGGACAAGGGTGTCGGCGAGTCGACCCGGGCTATTTTCGCCGAGGAGCTGACTCGCTTTGGCGGCAACTCACTGGTCAACTTGTTCCGCGGCGGCAGTGGTGTGCCGTACCGCGAGCTGTTGGCGGATGTGGCCGGGCACGTCGGCGCGAAGAACAAGGCGAGCGCCAGCTGCGCCGAGATGGAAATGGCAATCATCACCAAGGTATTCGCCCAGTCCCTGGCGCGGATGAGCGAGGAAGACCGCAAAACACTGTTCGAATCCCTGGGCGGACTGGCGTACCGACCCGGCATGGGGCCGGGGGCATTGGCGGCCTTGCTGGCTTCACTCGGTAGTTCCGGGTTGGCTTCCTACAACGTGGCAGCGGTGGTCGCCAGCGCGACCATGAGCAGCCTGGTAGGGCGTGGCGTGGTGCTGGCGGGTTCGAGCACCCTGGGTCGCGGTCTAGCAGTGCTGGCTGGCCCGGTGGGCTGGGCCATCACCGGGATCTGGACGGCATTCGACCTAGCAAGCCCGGCGTACCGGGTCACCGTGCCCTGCGTCATCCAGATCGGACATATGCGCCAGAAGATGTTGCTCAAACCCACCTGTCCCGGTTGCCACGCGATAGTCGCGGCCGACGCCAACTTCTGTGGCAAATGCGGGATACGCCTGGGCGCCTGATGCCCTCTTTAGACGACCAAGGAGTGAGTCCATGAACCCTGTGATTTCCCCTCTCGAATTTCTCCTGACCAACGTCATCTGCTTTGCTGCCGGCGCGGCCACGGTGGTCGCGCTGAACCTTGCGGCGAAAGCCGTGCATGCCTCCGGCAAACGCGCCGCGCAGAGCGCCACCTGAACCAACGGATTGAGTAGGAGCGAGAACCGTGTACAGCAACCATCACGCCAAGCGACTGGTATCCCTCAAGGGGGAAATCATAAAGATCAATGCAGACATCCAGAGTCTGCGTGCCGACCTCGAATGGTTCGAGCGATTCGACCAGGAGAGCAACCATAGCAGGCTCGCTCAGGTGCAACGGGAAACTCTCGCCGCGCGGGAGCAGCTTGCCAGGGTCGAACAGAGCATCAAGGCCAGCCGCGCTGAGCTGAACAGCGCCAAGGGCGTTGCCGAGGCGGGCTGGTCGCCGTTGCACTGGTTTTCCAGTGAACGGTGCGTGGCTGAGCGCCAGGTCAGCACCCTGCTGGAGCGGCTGGCGCAGTTCAAGAGCCGGCAAGAGGGCTTGGTATCCGGGCTCGGCGAAAGCGAACGGGAGCAGCTGCGCCTGAGCGCCAATTCGCGGCGATACCAGGGCTTCGATTCATTGCAGGCCAAGGCCACCATCACGCAACTGGACAATGACGTGCAACGCCTGCAGGGCGTCGCCGACGAAGTCAGAAAGGACAGCGCCCACTGGGAGGCGGTGGCCGGAGAGGTGTATCGCAATTGGAAAATTACTCATGACCAGTTGCGGGCGACGGAGCGGGACCTCATCGATGCCGAATGCTTCATCAACCAGTTGGACAATGCGCAAAGCTCATTCGATAAAAGGATGGCCCATGACGAATGTGAAAACCGCTTTGGTGTCGGGCAACGCAGTCCGGATAGGGTGTTGAAGGATCGGCAATTCCACCAGCGCAAACTGGAACGGGAAGAGGAAAAACGCAAGCGGCGCCTGCGCGACACCATTCGCCTGCTGGAAAACGAAATCCGCAACTTGGTGGTAGATGGCAATAATCTTTGCTACCTGAACGAAGCGGGCGCAAAACGGCGCTTCATCGGTCTGGAGGTGCTCAAGACACTTGTGCCTCACCTGGCCGCGACTTATGGCGTGACCTTGGTCTTCGATCCGGGCATCCGCCGCCAGCTCGATATGAGCGACAACGCACTCCAAGCGATGTTTCCGCAGGCCCGGGTACTGGTTATGCCGCCCAGCCTCACCGCCGACCATCCGGTGCTGGCCGCCGCGGAGTTCGATGTCGAGACCTATGTGATCAGCAACGACCACTACAGCGATTACCCGGACATGGCTGCGGTCCGAGAGGATCGGGTACTGCATACAGTGGTCCATCGCGACTCTGTGCAGATCCCGCAACTGCAGGTATTGCAGCCTTACTGATGCCTCACGCGTCCGGTGCCTACCGGTCATGTACAACCCACGCCTGTGCGCTCGTACAGGCTAGCAACGAGTCAAGAAAGATGGATCTGAAAGGCCACCTGCTGTACATCGATATCACCCAAATCTGCGGCATCGGTTGCGCGTTCTGCATGTACGCCGACAAGCACAAGACGGGGATGAGCATGGAGTTATCGAGCCTCGCCCGGGAGAACCTGGCGGCGCTGATCAACGCCCCCGACGTCAAGCGCATCTCCATCAGCGGAGAGGGCGAACCCCTCAACAACGCCAGAGTCTTCCACGAGATTCTTGAGCTTTCCCAGGGCGGCAAGCGTTTCGAGTTCATCACAAGCGGCTTCTTTCCCCACGAGAAGATGGCGGAGTTCTATGACACCACCAATCGAATCGTGGTCAGCCGGGGCGACACCTGCAATATCAGACTGAGCTCGGACAGCCACCATATCGAAAAGGTGAAATGGCGGGCTCATGGCTTCAGCCTGGATTACCTGCGACGAAACAAACCGGCCGGGCTGAGCTTTTCGTTTCGCTCGATCGACACTGATCGGGAGTTCACCCGCGACTACCTCCGGGAGGAACTGGCGCGCTGGGGCCTCGACGCCGGGATCGTCGCGGGCAATGCCCTGGAAGATACGCTGGTGGTCGGCGAGGAACGGTTCGGTATCGACTACAAGAACCTCGTCCACCCGGCGGCCGACACGCCACCGGGTTACCTGGATCTGCATGGCTACATCGACGCGATCGAAGCCCGGGTCAACAAGCGCTTCACCCTCGGCAGCCTCAACCCGCCTCCCCACGCCAACGGCATGGACCTGACGGTGAAACCTAATGGTGACGTCTACCTGTACGGCATCGAGCACCAGCGCTTGGGCAATATCCACTTTGACCGGATTGGCTGGGAGCGACTGGCCAGCCATGTACGCGACACGCCCCTGGTCCGCGCCCTTTACAGCAAACCGCTGAGGGATCTGCTGGCGCGTCTCGACGACCTCGAACTGGTGCACAAGATCCTGCGCAAGGCGAATAACCCCTACTGGCTGGTCAAGGAACTGGCTAATCACGATGGTCTGTTGGAACGAATGGTGCCGGCATGATCGACTCCCACAGCCATACCTTTTATTCCAAGCATGCCGTCGGTACGGTGGATGAGTTGGTGCGGGCGTCAATCGCCGCCGGAGTGAAGATCCTCACCATCACCGATCACGCGCCGTTCCCGGTGGACAGCGACAATCGCCTGCTGGAGGCGGAACTGGAGCGCTATTTCGCCGATATTGAGCGGGCACGACAGGAGCACCAGGGGAAGATCAAGATCCTGCGCGGACTGGAGTTCGACTACATGCCGGGTGCGAATGCCTACAACCGCGAGATACTGGCCCGGTACGAGCTGGATTTCGCCATCGGCTCGATCCACTACGTCGAGTTGCCGGGCGAGCCCATGGCCAAGGTCTGGGAGTTGCCCCGGCTATCCGCGCCGGCCTTTCTCGACCGTTATTTCGCCCAACTGCACGCCTTACTGGAGTGCGGGTTGTTCGACGCAGTTGGGCATGCCGACACGCTGCTGCGCGGCGTGGCGGAAGACGTAGTGCTGCGCCGGATGGAACCGCTGCTGCCGCTGTTCGCCCGCAATGGTGTGGCCTACGAACTGAATGCCTCGGGTATTCGCAAGTCGAGCCTGTTGCCCGGTTCGACTCGTGAGGTTCAGGGCGTCTGGAGCTATCCATCACGCACCCTGCTGCCCCAATTGATCGCCCACGGCGCGGCCTTCACCATAGGTTCCGACGCCCACGATCCGCTGGACGCGGGGGCCGGCATCCGCACCCTGGTCGATGAACTGCAACCGCTGGGCCTGGACCGGATCAGCTACTTCGAAGGGCGTAGGCGCATCGACATGCCCCTGGATTTCTTCAGCCTGTCGTCTGGCACCGATACAAGGACTGTCCCGTGAACTCCCGATCGAATGACTGGAAACTACTCGCCACGGCTCCTGTCGACGAACAGCTGGCGCGCTTTCGCGAGGCCGTAGCCCGGCCGCAGGCGGAGGACGTGAATAGAGGTCTGCGCGCGTTCGCTGGCGGCTTGCTTGCGCAAGACCTGATCGATATGGACAGCTATGTCGCGGTGCTCGGTGGTCATGCACTGAACTGTCTTACGCCCGACGACACCAACGGATTCCGCGACATGAGCAGTGGTGCAAGCGCCTCCGAGCTTACGGCCATCTATAGCCGTGCCAAGTACGGCAGCCAGAAGGACATCCTTTTTCTCGCCGGCCTGGTGATCAACTATCTGGAGCGGCAGCTGGATGACCCGGAGTCACACTGGGCACGGCTGTTCACCAGCGCGCGGGAGCACGACGACAATGTGGTGCTGATGACCACTGGCTGGCGCAACGTGCCTTCGACGGCCAACGTGCTCTACGACATCGTGGTGGAGGAGATCAACGTCAAGCTCGCCCATATGGGCCTGCCCACCCTGATCAACGTCAAGCTGCCGCGCATCGCCCCTCCCTGCGAGAACTACGCAAGCCTGAGTACTGAAGAGCGTGAGCGGGTCAATCTTGTCCAGGACCATGTGATTCCCTCGGAAAACTTTTATCGATGGAGCGGCGTGCACGTCATCTTCGGTGACGATGTGCTGGTGACGGGATCAACCGCCGACAAGGTGTTGCGTGAGTCGCTGCTAGCCGGTGCCCGCTCGTTCCAGGCGATCTACCCGGTTGCCATCGATCCGCGGGTCGCCCTGACGGATGCCACCGTCGAGGAGCGCCTGAACATGGTGGAAATCAGCCACCAGCTGGACGACACATTGGCCAAACTGCTTGGGGCCGAGGATTACCAACCGATCCTGCGCACGTTGCGTCTACTGTTTTCGACGGAAAATTACCAAGCCTTGCCGGCATTTCTGGCGCGGGTGCCGGCGGCCAATTGGTTGCGGCTGTACAAGGCGGCTCTGGGGAACGAGTTCCTGCGCCAGGTCGAATGCATACCCTCGCTGACGCTGCTGCGGCACTACCTGGAGGACCTCGGGCTGCTGGGCAGTAGCGGCGTGACGGCAGAGAGGACCCCGTTGTGCGTGTGAACTACGTGAGCTACTGGGAAACGGCGGCGGGGCAAAGCATGCCGCCGTGGATCGCCTTGGCCCTGGTCTCCATGCAACGAGCGCTGGGGGACAATTTCACCCTGCTAACCCCGGGCAGTCTGGAGCATTGCATAGATGCTTCTATCCTCGGCAAGAATTGGCGCTTCGAGCCGCTTACCTTCAGCATGGACAAGGGGATCGAGGCGATCGTCGCCAGGAGCGACTTCATCCGCATGGCCTACGTTCATCGCCATGGCGGAGCCTGGATAGACGCGGACAGCATCCTGCTGCGCGACCCGACCTCCCTGTTGTTCCCGACGGGACTCGACGAGCGACTGCACTGGCACAGCGAATGCCTGTTCGCCTCACTGCCGGGAAACGCCGATCTCGCTGAGGCACTGGCGACCGGGCTCGCGGTCGAGACACATGCCTGGGGCAACCCGGGAGGGATCAAGGAGCTTGTCGCCAGGTCGCCGCATCAGCTGGTGCCAATTTCGCCCTCGGTATGCGACCCGGGTTATCGACCGGTTTACAACTTCGACAGTTGCGCGGTGATGAGGCGCACGGACATTGCAGTGAGCGATTTCCTGCTCCACGACGTAAGCCTGCTGAAGCTGTACAACACCTGGTTCAAGCGGACAGTGACACGCGACGAAACGGTGGCGGAATTCCTTGACGAGGGTACCCTGCTGTCACGCATCTTCCTGCATATCCAACCCGATCGTGGCTATTGGCTGGGGGAGAGTGAGCGCTTGATCCAACACTGTGGCTGATAGTGTTTAGATAAGTTCCACCGCATGCGCCGGCATGTGCACGCGGCAACGTTGAGCCCCGTTTAGCTCTAGGCGAGCAGCGATTACCTCGTGCACGGTCGGGGTATGCCAGTGTGGCGAGCCATGGGCGACGTACAGCCAAGCCGGCACGCGGTGGGCAAGGTGGTCGAACTCCAGCTCGATGCGCAGCAAGTCGAACACCTCCTTGGTACGTCCGCTCGGTGTCCAGGCGAGCGGCGCGGTGCGATGATGGGGATTGATCAAGCGCAGCGGCTGTCGCAGTTGCAGGTTCAGTGTGCCGGGATGACAATCGGCGACTTCAGGAAAAGAGCGGCTAATCAAGGGCAGCTGGCGGGCCAGTGTGCCAGTGGCCACACCCAGACCTGAAACGATATGCGCATCCACTGCGAGAGTCTCAGCGATCGACTCTTGCAGCAGTTCGGCGACTGGTTGAATCACGTCAACATCAGTGAATTCGTTCATGTTTTTCTTGCCGGTATGCGTGTGCTGACGTTGTCCCTGGCGACTAAACACAATCCGGGTATGGTGTGAAAGCGGCGGCAGCCAGGGATTGGAAGAGTTGCTGGCCGGATAGATCGCGACCAATGACGCCTTCAGTCCGACGGCCATGTGCACGATGGCAGTATCGACACTCACAACCACTTTGGCCCGCTGGATTGCACCCCCGACCGCGCGGGGCGTATCCAGTTCGACCAGTGTTCGGACGTTGCAGCGGGCGATGGCGTGCTCGAGCTGCAGTGCCTCAGCCCGGCTGGCGGGACTGCACAGAATGCCGATATGGTGCTGCGGCCAGGCATCCGCCAAGGCCCGGACCAGCGAGAGCGCTTTGGCGAACCCAAGGCTTTTATCAGGTCTGCTGGCATAGGGGTTGATCAGGATATGTGTAATGTTGCTGCCGCCCTGCCGTTCCAGGAGCGGGAGCGGGAGCGGGAGCGGGAGCGGGAGCGGGAGCGGGAGCGGGAGCGGGAGCGGGACAATATAGTCGCGGTTGATCAGGGTCGCACCAAGGTCGAGCAGGACCCGGGTGTAGCGCTCGACCACGTTGAGCTGCGCGGTGGCATCACCCAGCTTGCCGCTGACGCAGTGCAAGGCGTCATCCAGCGAGTAGACCCGGGCGGGCTTAAGCAAACGGATGAACAGCATCTCGATGGGTTGGATACGGCCAACTAGGTGGACAAACACATCGACCGATCCCAGTTCCCGTACCAGTGGGCCCAGCCCGGCCAGCGTAGGTGCGCCATTGACAGGTATGACCCGGTCGACGCCAAAATCGAGCCTATGCAGGTCGACCAGCTCCGGTACGGTGAGCACAGTGACCCGGGCACCGAGCTTACGCGCTTCGCGAAAGAAGAATGAGGAAACGATCGCGTCGCCCAGTTTAGCGTCCCAGCGGGGAAGCACGATATGCAGGGGATTGGCAAGGTCGCGAGCTACCAACTCGCGGTCTACCAAGCAGCGCATCAATAGGCGCGCGATAGCTTTCCGATGGTTTTGAATAATCGACATCAGCTTTTACTTTCGGGACTAGCTACCGATGGTATCCGTAGCGCATGGCTACTACCAGGCGTTGGCCTAAGGAGGAATTTGGAACAATAGAACAGCAAGATGTACTCAATCGCCGGCTACTCGAAAAGCATAGGTTCCACTTCAAAAGTGTAAAACGCATGATGCTTGGTGAATGTAGCCCTGGTTTTCAGTCAAGATTTTTGCGGGCACCACTGAGGAAGTCCAGCAGCGGTTAGGTTTAGGCATAGACGCAACTCAATCGTCTCGATCTGTTACCGTATCTTTCCTAAAGGGCAGCGATAGAGGCATTGCTCGCAAGCAAAGACTGGCTAGGGACACGGCTTCGCTTGAGTGTCGGCGGCCTTGTATGAGCCCATATCTCGGACTGCACTGCGAAATATCCCATAGATTAACCTCACGCCAAGCTGCAGATTGCAAATATCCAACATCTACTCAAAATCCTTATCAAAATACGCGCCGCAGCTGGGACAGATCACATTCGTCACTTGATCAGCGATAGTGGTGTGGTACGTCCAGACGGTGCCGTTTTTGAAAAGAGGCGTAGGGCAGGAGTAGCAGTGGGTTCTGGTCGTCCACACACCACAGTGTCTGCAGTCCAGCAACCATCGCATCGCACCACTCTTGGTGCGCTTCGCTTTGATTGATTGATTGTCGTGGCGCTCGCCACAGCCGATGCAGAAGCTTCGGGATTCCCAGATGGTGTCATCCTGATCCGAGCTCAGTTGCCTCGGCGCAGGGAATGAGCTCTGGAATGCCAAGGCGAGCAGGCGTTTGAGGTGTTGAGTGGATTGGGCGCCGGAGGAGGTGACGCCTGCTTGTATCCAGCCCTGGCGGTGAGCGTTCGTTCTGCTGTAATCGCTATGAGCGCCCCATTCGAGTGGTGATTTGGCCGGACGTACGGTGAGCCCGCAGGGCTGGAGAATGAAGACCTTGGCATTCTCCAGCGCCTGGTCGTAGCCCTTAATGAGTATCAGCTCATCGAGCATCTGGGTAAGCTCGCCCTTCCTCCATTTGCTTCTAAACTTAGCGTCCATCACAAGCCCGATACGCCGTCCTTTGGGTGGGTTGTAACGTGTCGACTGTTCGTCTTCGGTGTGGGTGATGTCGAGGACGAAATCAGGCCTGCGGCCCGACAACATTTCTGCTTGGCAGGTGAGAGATGCACTGATTTTCAAATCATGGCGCAAGCATTCAAACCTGACGTTATTTGATCGTGCCAGCGTGCTGGTAATGAGCTTTTCTTCCCATCCGATTTCAGGCTCGAAGCGAAAGTCGTGGATCAGCAGCGTGAGTATTTTGATGAGGCACCATTTTTCATAGATTTCACTCGCATGCAGTATTCCGATGTTATTGATTTCGTCCAGCTTGGACAGGTCTAGCCCACCTCGATTAATCAGCTGACGGATTTTATTGAATGCCGATACGCATGCGGAGTAGTCCGGGTTGGACACGAGCCGCATTCCGAGCGGAAAACTCGAACTCGGTGCGACCCCGAATTTTGCCAAGCTGGCATCTGTCGCTTGCAGCAGCCCAGCCTCTCGGGCTATTTCCTGTATAGAGGATGCAATGGCTATCCTCTTCTCGGACGAGCGCTTCGCTCGTCGCTGGGCAATGGCTGCCTCACGCTTTAGTTCGCGCAGTTCATTGGTCGAGAGCGCAACCTGCCAATCTTTGACCTCGAGGTATTTGCGCTTCGCAGCCCGGTTTTCGAGCGCATGGGTTTGTGCCCAAATTCCGTGCACCGAAATGAACTTGAGTTCGCGATATCGTTTCCCACTAGAGGTAATCTTCACAGAAGTTTGCGCGCAGCCTGCCAGTGTCAGGTCTTTGCAGAAGTGATGAGCTGCAAGGATCAGCTCGAACACATCCTCAGGCAATACCACAACTCTATAATCGATCTCTGCGTCGCCGGAAGCCTGTTGGCCGTCCTGACGCTCGTAGAAAAAAGCACATTTGTCTCCGTACCTTTTGCCCAAGCGAATCGGGAAACGAGCTATTTGGTCGGGATATTCTGTAGACGGCCCGGTGAAGCATGTAAGTGCTTCGAGCCGACGCGCAATGTCTTGCGTCTGATGATCAAAAACTTCGGGATCGACAGCACGCGATTTTATTGCGCTGTCACGCGAGGCACGCTCGGCCTCCTGTGAGGTCAGTCGACGCAGGAAGTCAGTCTGCAAAGTGGCTGCGGACATATAAGCAGCGGCCACCTTGAGGGCCACCGCTAGCATATGACGCACGTACCGATTCTCGGGAATATCTGCTGACTCGTTGAACACCCGACCTGTAAAGTATCGAGCCGCAGGATTGCGTAAGTACTCATGAAAAGTAGCTGCGTTTGGCCGCAACTTCGCGATCGACTGCGGCGCCTGCCCTTCTCGAATATCGACTGCGGGAGATGCCAGCACTCTGTTGGAGGCAGCGTTCAACGCTTTCAACGCGACAGCCAACTCGGCACCTGACCCAGGACCTTGGCCTGAGGCAGTAGCTGCGGCGGCATCGTTCATGATCATCCAGAGAAGATCACCTCGAAAGTCGTTGATGTAGGCCTGGATGTCGGCGCGACCGAAACTCGAGAGTCTGTTCTCAATCCGCAGCCTCAAATTGCCGAGCCGAATGAAATAAGCGCCCGCACTACGATGAAGCTCGCTGAAGTGACGTTTGTTCAGCGGATCCCAACCGTCGTGCTGCAACCACCACTGGCCGCAGCCCTGCTGATCGGCAATGCGCAACATGGGGGTTTCTTCACCGGATGCACTGACGAAAACAGGGATTGTATTGTCGAGGGCGGACTCAAGGCGTATGCCGAGCCAGGGATGGAAATCGTTGAAGACGGTGCTCTCAACAGATAACTCGCCGCTGGCATCCCGCTCTATCTCCAGCGCGTGAGGTGCCGCCTTAATGTCCCGCGCAACGCCTTCCGATTGCCAGTTAATCATTAGGTATCGCACTTCGATTTGCAGTGACATCAACGGGTCCAGAAATTCGCGATGCCGTTGTTACTCTCAGAGCGCGAAATCAGCTCATCCAGAGACTCGACCGCTGACTCGGTCACTTGGCTTCGGTCAAGCTGTACCAATGTTTGAGCCAATGAGTCGCGCAATCCGATCAGTAAATCACGTCGCTTCTGCCCGTTGGATGAGGCCTTTTCGACATCCAGGATAATTTTGGGCAGAATTTTGTGCACAACGACATTGTTCAACGCGGCTATTGTCCCGATGCCCGCTTCGGCTGCCTTCAGGATGTAATTCAGCGACTGCCTGATAGCGCGCATACCAAACTCAATGCCAAGCGGATCGAGATAGTCTCGTGACAGGGAAATCAGCAGTTTTACCTGAGCATCGGATTGATCAAATGCCGGATACTCAGCGCGCGAACCGATATCAGTGCTCAAGATATTCATAGGCAGCTGCAGATCGAGATCGAACGCCTGCAGCTCACTCTCGACTTCATCCCAGTCCATCAATACGGGATTGCGAAAGCGCATGACGTGGGCACGATCAAGAATTTTAGGTGAGAGATAGTGGGTGGTCTCGTCCACGTTGATTGCCCCGATGATCCAGACGTTCTCCGGAAAACGGAAACCGGCAGGTATATCGATCATGCCCGATAGCGAGCGCCTGATCTTCGCGTGGTAGTTGAGTAGGGTGTCTGCCTCCTGAAAGCCCGCCAGCCTGCGAAGCTCGAGGTTCGCCTGATCATTCATCAATATCTCGCAAAACGAGGCATCGTCTCCAAGGCCGGCGCGTTTTCTGGCCTCTTCCTCGAGCGTGAGGAAAATTTTGTTATCGACAATTGCCTGCCGTTCTTCAGTTGAAGAATAAAGATGTATCCAAGGCGCCTGACTCCTCGTTTCCAGCAAACTCAGAAAATCGGCAAAATAATATTCCACCCGCGCGAGGTTCATTTCGTCTAGGCAGATGAAGTGAGGTATTTGCGGCTCACGCGCCGCCTCCAGCAATGCCAGTAAAAACTGCGATGGGTGATAACGCCGTTCAATCGGGTTGTAGTAGCCAAGCAGGTCGTCCGACCCAGTCCAGTTGGGCTTTACGGGTACAACGGTGCAACGCCCCCCTACAGCCTGCGCAAACGACTTCACTAGGCTGGTCTTGCCCGAGCCTGAATCCCCCGCCAGAACAATTAAGTCATTAGTGCGTAGTAGGGTTATGAAGTCGAGCAACTGAGCACGAGTAAATAGAACACCCTTGCGCCATAGGAAAGCTTGGATGTACGAAGCAAGCCGCTCAAGACTGCCTTCAAGCTCTTTGCCGAAGTGATAGCCGTTGCGTGCATCAAATGTCGTTTGAGAGGGCAGCACTTTCTCTATGTCAGCCCTGTCCACAAGATTGAGTGCGACCATACGCTCGCCTCTTTCACGGAAAAAGGATTCCAGCTCTCCAAACTTGTTCTGCAAGGTAGACGTCCTCTGTGCAAACTCTGCTTCTAACGCTGCGATGCGGTCAGTACGCTGACCGATCTCGACCTCGATGCGCCTGTATTCATCATCAAGTACTGCTTTTCTATCGACGGTTGCCTCGACCTCCTCGCGCATAGCCTGAAGTTTCTCCCCGGCTTGTGCGGTCTCTCTTCGCACTAGGTCTTCCACGGCATCGCGCACCTTGGTAACAATAAAAGGCAACGGTGCTGATTGGATATCCTGAATATGCCACCAACTTTCGGGTATGTGGCTTAGGGGCTCTAGGGTGTTAGGGCGGACCATGCAGGCTAATGGGTCAGCGCGGCTTGTTCGCTCGATCAACGGCGAAAGATCCAACTCGGCGACAGCGAAGCCATCCACCTGCCCCGTTTTCAGATAAGTGCGCAGTTCTGACGGGGGCACGAAAACAGACATACTCGCGCCTGGACTGGCAACTGCCGAAGGAAGTCTGTTGCCTGAGTCGGGATGATGTAATTCGTTAAGAAATCCGAAGTTTTTTCCTTCAGCGCGAGATACACGACCTATTACTCGTAGAGTCGAAGAGCTTTTCTGCTGCCATCTCTGCGCAAGGTGGGTACGTAAGTCCTCGTCTGACCAATCTAATGTGGGTACAAACTCAGTATGGCCTCCTTCGTCGTTGCCGCTCA
Source organism: Pseudomonas endophytica (assembly GCF_001411475.1). Lineage (GTDB taxonomy): Bacteria > Pseudomonadota > Gammaproteobacteria > Pseudomonadales > Pseudomonadaceae > Aquipseudomonas > Aquipseudomonas endophytica. Next base: position 36,464 of record NZ_LLWH01000162.1, read on the forward strand.
TACCACTGTGATGCGTTTCATCAATCGCCACGTGCTTTCCTGCTCACAACGCTAAATTTAAGCTCAGCATGAGCTTGACGCCCGGATCATGCCAGCGAATCAGAAGCACGTGTATTTATCATGGAATGATAATGTTTGGGCTTACGGCAAGCCGAGTAGCTACGCTGTCGGACATCAAATGCCACAAATTTGCCACACTCGCCCCACTAATCAGGGCGAAAACTCGCTAACCCCAGCTAACACAACCCGTTGATTTCCCAGCTAATCCCCGCTAACGTATTGATTCTAAACGCCGACTTTTAGGACTCCGAAGGCAGGGGTCGTGGGTTCGAATCCCGCCTGGTGCACCATCTTCTTTCCCTTGTGTCACAAGGGATCCGCGTTTCTGATACGTACCTTTCCCCGCCCTGAACTCCCAGCCCTGAAAGTGCTTTTTTACCAAACATTTCCCCTCTTCCTAGGCATTGCAACGTGTGGCCGCTAAGTCCGCTCTAAAATCTGCGGACCGGGTCCCTTTTTGCCGAGTTCATCATTGGGATTGCGCAGCGGGCAGTCGGCTAGGGAAAGACATCCACAGCCTATGCAGCTGTCCAACTCATTACGCAAACGCGTGAGCCGATGGATGCGCTCATCGAGATCTTCTTTCCATTGCGACGACATCTCTTTCCACTGCGCAGCTGTCAGTTTGCTCGCCACGGGGTAGCGGCTAAAGGCCATACGGATTGATTCCAAGGAAATACCGGTGCGTTGCGCCACTTTGATGATGGCGATGTAGCGAAGCATGTTCGCCGGGTATCGCCGCTGATTGCCGTCGCTGCGCGAGCTCACGATCAACCCTTTGGATTCGTAGAAGTGCAGCGTGGAGGCCGCTACTCCGCTGCGCTTAACCACCTCGCCGATCGTCAATGTCCGGTCGGGGCCGACCGTTTTTGATTCTTTGTCCATGCCTCTTGACCTCAAGTTAACTTGAGGTATTAGGGTGTGTCTCGCTGCGTTTGGCAACGCTTTTGAGCAAATAAGTTTGTTCGAAGGCCGTGCGACGTATGGGGTGGCCCCCATGGCAACGGCCAGCAAGACCCATAGGCGATAGTTTTGAAAGAAAGGCGCTTACATGAGTGTGCAGAGTTCACTGTGGCTGTTTCAGTCGGTGTACGCGGTCGGTTTGGCTGCGTGGTTGACGATTGCTGTCATCGATAACGTCAGGGGATTTCGGGAGTTGGTCCACGCGGTGGGCATCACGATGTCGATGACGCCTCTACAACGCTCTCCCGTTATCCGTTCGGTGCTGTCGGAACGTGCGGTGACATCCGTCCATTGGCATCGCTTGGCAGTGTTCTTGCTGTTGGCACTCAAGCTCCTTGCCTGTGTCACCTGCTGGGTCGGTTGTTACCAATTGCTTGTCGGTGGCGACTTAGCGCACGCACGCCCTTGGCTCAATATCGCCTTGAGCGCATTCAGTGCCTTGCTGTTTGCCATGCATCTTGCGGGCCTTTGGTTTGCCTATTGGATACGTGAGGACGACCTTCAACGCGGGCATTTGGCGCTCTTGATCTGGACCTTAGGCGCCTTCTTTCTGTTCAACGGAGCTTGGGCATGAACCGGAACGTATCCCAACCCGAGAACCCATTCGCCCGGCATAAGAAAAAGCTCAAAGGCCTCGCCGTTATCGCCGCGGGCGTCATCATCGCCGCTGTTGTGTACACAGCGGTTAGCGTCGAAGACACCACGCTCACGGCTACAGCACCCACGCCCAAAACCAAGGTGGCACTCGCGACGGTTGAACGCAGCAACGTCCCGCGCTTCATCTCGGGAATCGGCGAACTAGAAGCCGCTCGCCAAGTGCAGGTCGCGGCGGAGGTCGGCGGTAGGGCCACGAAAATCTTGTTCGAATCGGGACAATCGGTCGCCGCGGGTCAGTTGCTGGTGCAACTGAACGATGCTCCCGAGCAGGCCGAGCGCATACGGCTCCAGGCGCAACTGCGTAACGCGCAGAGCGTACACACGCGGACTCGCAAATTGGTCGCCGCGAACGCCGCCACTCAAGAGCAACTTGATACCGCACTGGCCGCACGCGACATGGCGCTGGGTGAGCTTGGTCAAACCCAAGCGAAGATTGCTCAAAAGGCTATCCGCGCGCCGTTTGCCGGTGTTATCGGCATTCGCCGTGTGCATGAAGGGCAGTACCTTAACGCGGGTGATCCCATCGCAAGCTTGGTCGATGCCCGCACGCTCCACGCCAACTTCTCCCTCGACGAACAAAGCAGCCCAGCACTTCACATCGGCCAGTCGGTGCAGGTGTTGGTCGATGCCCTCGCGCACCGCAGCTTTAAGGCCAAGGTCAGCGCGATTGATCCGTTGATCGGCCAGTCTCGTACCGTGCAGGTGCAAGCCACGATGGCCAACCCAGACAGCCTGTTGAAAGCGGGTATGTACGCGAGCATCCAAGTAGCACGTCGGGATACGCAAGCGGTGCTGACTGTCCCTGAAACTGCTGTGACCTACACCGCCTACGGTGACACGGTATTCGTCGCCCATCCTGACGACCAACAGACGCTGATCGTTAAGCGCGTCGCCGTTACAGTCGGCGCCCGGCAAGAGGGGCGCGTGGAAATCGAACACGGCCTGCACGAAAACGAGCAGGTGGTGACGTCCGGGCAGCTCAAGCTGAGTGACGGCATGGCCGTAGAGGCTGTGAAGGAAGACACTTTGGCCCTACCCGGTCGTACCCCGCTTTCCAGCGCCATGATGGATAAATCGCGATGACATTTACCGATGTGTTTGTACGCCGCCCGGTGCTCGCGCTGGTGGTGAGCACGTTGATCTTGTTGATGGGCCTGCTGGCGCTCGGCAAGCTCCCCGTTCGCCAATACCCCACGCTGGAAAGCTCCACCATTACGGTTACGACCGAGTACCCGGGTGCTTCGTCCGAGCTGATGCAGGGCTTCGTGACACAACCGATTGCACAGGCGGTTTCGTCCGTCGAAGGTATCGACTATCTCGCGTCATCCTCAGTGCAGGGTCGTAGCGTGGTCACCGTTCGCATGGAGCTCAACCGCGACTCGACTCAGGCGCTGACCGAGGTCATGGCCAAGGTTAATCAGGTTCGCTATAAGCTGCCGGAGCAAGCCTACGACCCCGTGATCGAGCGTTCGTCTGGCGACTCTACAGCCGTTGCCTACGTCGGCTTTACCAGCGAAACGCTCTCCACACCTGCGTTGACGGACTACTTGGCACGGGTGGTGGTGCCGATGTTCTCCACCCTAGAAGGTGTTGCCAAGGTTGAGGCGTTCGGCGGGCAGCGGCTCGCGATGCGTCTATGGCTGGACGCCGACCGCTTGGCAGCTCGCGGCTTAACGGCCGCCGATGTCGCTCAGGCTGTGCGCCGTAACAACTTCCAGACCGCCCCCGGCAAGGTCGAAGGCCAATACGTGGTGTCGAATATTCGCGTGAATACTGACTTGGCGAGCGTCGCTGAGTTTCGCGAGCTGGTCATTCGCAACGATGGCAACGGCCTGGTGAAGTTGAAGGATGTGGGCACGGTCGAGCTCGGATCTGCGGCCTCAGAAACGAGCGCGCTGATGGATGGCAAGCCCGCTGTACACCTAGGTCTGTTTCCAACGCCGGCCGGCAATCCGCTGGTCATCGTGGCCGGCATTAAGGACATGCTCCCGCAGATCCGTAAGACGCTGCCGCCTGGCGTGCAGGTCGAGCTGGCCTTCGAAACCTCGCGTTTCATTGAAGCGTCCATCGACGAAGTCATGCACACCTTGCTTGAAGCCATGCTCATCGTTGTGCTGGTGATCTACCTTTGCCTCGGCTCTTTGCGCACCGTGCTGATCCCCGTGGCGACCATTCCCCTGTCGATGCTGGGCGCAGCCGCGTTGATGCTGGCTTTCGGCTTCAGTATCAACTTGCTAACGCTGCTGGCCATGGTGCTGGCTATCGGACTGGTAGTGGACGATGCCATCGTGGTGGTGGAAAACGTTCACCGGCACATTGAGGCAGGTAAACCCCCGGTGGTCGCTGCACTGGTGGGGGCTCGCGAAGTGGCTGGGCCGGTGATCGCAATGACGATGACGCTGGCGGCCGTCTATGCGCCCATTGGGCTGATGGCCGGTCTGACGGGCGCACTGTTCAAGGAGTTCGCATTAACGCTGGCGGGTGCGGTGGTGGTGTCGGGGGTAGTGGCATTGACGCTATCGCCGGTGATGAGTTCGTTTCTGTTGCCGCCCAAGCAGCAGGAAGGCCGCATGGCGCGGGCCGCCGAGCACTTCTTCAGTGGTTTGACGCGGCGCTATGGGCAAATGCTGGGGGTTTCTCTAAAGCATCGTTGGGTCAGTGGCGCTCTCGCGCTGTTTGTCGTGTTAAGCCTGCCGCTGCTGTATCAGATGCCGCAGCGGGAGCTGGCACCCGCCGAAGACCAGGCCAATGTACTGACTGCGATCAAAGCACCGCAGCACGCGAATCTGGACTACGTGGAGCGTTTTGCTTACAAACTCGATGCGGTTTACTCGAGCATCCCCGAAACCGTCAGCACTTGGATCATCAATGGCAGTGACGGGCTGGCATCAAGTATCGGCGGTATCAACCTGTCGCCGTGGGGCGAGCGCGAGCGGCCCGCTGAGGCCATCCAGTCGCAGTTGCAAGGTGCCGTCAACGAGGTCGAAGGCACCCAGATTTTTGCCTTCCAACTGGCAGCGCTGCCCGGTTCCACGGGTGGCCTGCCGGTGCAGATGGTGCTGCGCAGCGCGCAGGGGTATCCCGTTCTGTACCAAACCATGGAAGACATCAAGCAGCGCGCCCGAGACAGCGGTCTGTTTGCCGTTGTCGACAGCGACCTCGATTACAACAACCCGGTGGTGCAGGTGAGTGTCGACCGCGCCAAAGCCAATAGTTTGGGCATTCGCATGCAAGACATCGGTGAATCATTGGCCGTGCTTGTCGGTGAAAACTACCTAAATCGTTTCGGCATGGAGGGCCGCTCGTATGACGTCATTACGCAAAGCCTGCGCGATCAGCGGTTAACGCCGCAGGCGCTGGCCCGCCAGTTCGTGCGTACCCAAGATCAAACCCTTGTGCCGTTGTCCACAGTCGTGCAGATCTCAATGCAGGTCGAACCCAACAAGCTAACGCAGTTCAACCAGCAAAACGCCGCGACCTTGCAGGCCATCCCTGCCCCAGGCGTGTCGCTGGGTGAGGCGGTGGCCTTTCTCGATGACGTGACAAGCCGTCTGCCCGCAGGCTTCAGCCATGACTGGCAGTCAGACGCCCGCCAATACGTGCAAGAAAGCAGCGCACTGGTGTTCGCCTTTCTGGCCGCTCTGGTGATCATTTATCTGGTGCTGGCCGCGCAGTACGAAAGTCTGATCGACCCCTTGATCATCCTGATCACGGTGCCGCTCTCGATAGCCGGGGCATTGCTTCCATTGGCGCTGGGCTTCGCCACCCTGAATATTTATACGCAAATCGGACTCGTGACCCTGATCGGCCTTATCAGCAAGCACGGCATTTTGATGGTCGAGTTTGCCAACGAACTGCAGGCGCGAGAGGGGCTGGGCCCACAGACGGCTATCCTACGCGCCGCGCAGATACGCCTTCGGCCCGTGCTGATGACTACCGCCGCCATGGTGTTCGGCTTGGTGCCGCTGCTTTTCGCCAGCGGTGCGGGCGCTAACAGCCGCTTTGGGCTGGGGGTGGTGATCGTGTCCGGGATGCTGATCGGCACGCTCTTCACCTTATTCGTACTGCCCACGGTTTACACCCTGCTGGCCCGTAATCATTCGACCCATGCCATGACTCTTCGCAAGCGCCAGCTGGCTGAAGCGGATGCTTGCGAAGACGCTGCGCGGCCACGGAGAACCTCATGAAAAAGTATCACGCATGGATCGTCGCCCTAGGTGCCAGCACGGTGCTGACCGGCTGCACGGTGGGCCCGCACTACGCCAAACCGACCACGCCGCTCATTACACTGGCGGGCACGTCAACCGACGAATTTAACGCGTCAGCTCGCGCGGCGCCGTGGTGGTCATTCTTCGATGAGCAACAGCTCACGCAGCTGATCTCCACGGCACTGGTGCACAACCATGACATTCGACAGGCGCGGGCTAATTTACAGGCGTCTCGTGCGGTGTTCGATGAACGTAATTTGGATCGGCTGCCTACCGTCACCGCGCAGGCGGACTTCCAACGCAGCATGGCGCAACAGGCCGACACCAACGGCGACCCCGAACGCAGACTGTCCGAAACTTGGAGGGCAGGTTTTGATGCGCAATGGGAGATTGATCTGTTTGGACGATTGAACCGCTTAAGTCAGGCGGCTCAGGCTCGCTCGGAGGCGGCGCAAGCAGAACTGGACTTGGTCCAGCTCACCATCGCGGCCGATGTTGCGCGCGCTTACTACGAAGGCCAAGGCTTGCAGCGCAGATTGGACGTGGCGCAGGCGCAGGCGCAAAGCTGGCGAGAGACGCTGAAACTAGTTCGGGCGCGTGTCGCGCTGGGCAGCGGCGC